>JAPYTQ010000003.1:0-19670 GCA_029941905.1 Pseudomonadales bacterium
CTAGCTGATAATAACAGCGTGTTGCTTGAGTAGTTCAAGAGGAACAATATCGAGTGCACGGATATGGGTATTTCTCATAAATATCCGCGGCGCCATTCCGTTCTCATAAGCTTCCAGCCATCGGCCTGCACATAGACACCATCGGTCTCCTTCCTGTAACCCGGGGAAGCCAACTTCCGGATGTGGGGTCGATAGATCGTTACCGGCGAAGCGGGAATACTCAAGGAACTCGGTGCTGAGTTCAACGCAAATCGTGTGGGAGCCTTCATCTTCATCGCAGGTGTTACAACAACCGTCGCGCAGAAACCCTGTCATTGGATCAAGGCTGCAGGGCTCCAGGGGTTCTCCCAGGACATTGATAGATTCGGAGACTGTTATTGAATTCATGTGATGGATTGTTACCCAGAATCTTGCACACTGTCTAGCAGGCGGCTGAAAAAGCCAGCCAGGATTTTATCAAATCAGAACCTTCGCCGGTCCCTGCTACTGAAAACGAAATTTTTCTTCACCGAGTCAGCGGTATCTTTTCCGGCAATGCTCTCGATTTTGGTATAAGAGTCGTTTTGTATTTGCGCCTGCTGGTCGAGCCTTTGGGTTCGAGACAAACCTTCCATGTTGCGGATATTGTCAATTTCTGTTTTTACCTGGGTTGTTATCTCATAGACGGCGACAATTTCTTCCCTGGAATTACCATAGCGGTCTCCAATTGCCTGCAGAGATCTGTAAACCGGGTCCTGGGAGCGCGCATACTCGGCATAACGTTCCGGTGGCAGATAGTTTTTAATTTGCTCGCTACTCAGTTCTCGCTGTTCACGGAGCCGGGTTCGATCGGTCGAACGGGTGTATTCGCTCCCCTCATTTTCGGCACGGATTGAAAACAGATCCCGAAATTCCTGCTCCGTGTAATCGAAACTGTTCATTGATCGCTGCATCGAGCTGGCAAGACTGGATTCACGCAATTCGTACTCAAAAAACTCTTCCGGGTTCAGGGCCTCACGTATTTGAGCACTGAGCCGTTCAATTTCCACCATGCGGTCTTCTCGTGCTTCCCGGGTGTAACCACGGATGAAGAGGGCGTCAGTTTTTGCCTCGCTCAGTTGTTGGAACTCAAATAGCTCTATTTGCTTGTCTGACGACAGAAAAGACAGGTTGTCTTCCAGTGGCTTAAACAGGTTCTGAAACAGTGGATCATCGACTATATCGTCGCCAAAGACATCTCGCAATTGCTGCCGTTTTTCGCCCAGCCAGTCCAGTTCCTGACGTACATCGTCCTCGGGTTCCCGGTTTGAAAGCACCCAGTAGGGTGTTGGCTGTTCCATCCATTCATTTGAACGGTGATCTCTGTCGATGGTCGCACCCAGGATCTGCCTGACGAGAGTTTCATCGTAACCCGCCTCACGCAACTGCATGGCAAATCCGCTGTAGCCGTGACTCGAGGTTGGCACCAGCAGTGCTGATGGTTCGTTGACAGCATGGGCTGTCACTGTCGGGGTTTCCCGCCGAATTGCCATAGAATCCGTTGTTTGTATTGCCTGTATTGTCGTGGGTTTTGTTTCGGCGGGCGCAGGGTGAGTACGGCTGAACAGGATCCAGCCAAAGCTGATATTCAAAGTGAATAGGGCAATAATCACCAGGTTTTTGGCCATCTAACGTCACCTGCCGTTAACATTGGTTCTTCACGCCGAGGCGCCAGAGTAAAACTTTATGCCGAACAGCCAGAACCGCCTTGAAAGAACGGCGAAGGCAATAGCAAGTAGTACGGTAAAAAGCAGTGTTTCCGTCGCTAGTTTACCGGCAATCGCCTGGGCGGGTACAGTCACGGCAAAGGCAACGGGTACCAGCAGCGTTAAAATCCATTTTAACCATCCGGGATAGATATTCACAGGCCAGCGGCCCGCAATATACATAGACCAGAATATCTGGGTGATGTTTTCAATGCGGATAAACCAAAATGCCAGGGTTGCCAGTACCATCCAGAAACTGTAGATGATGACGGCCGCACACAGCAGGGAAACGGCGAACATAAAAGTCTCCCCCGGACCGATGCTTCGCGATGTCGCAACGAGTCCGAAGCAGAAGACGACAAGGCCCATAGCAATATCGATAATTTTCCATATCCGGAACTCGGAGATACTGACGAGCAGTTGGCTGTCTCGGGGTTTTAACAGGGTGAAATCGAGTCTCCCATCAACGATGTCGAGCATAAATTTGTTCAGGCTCGGCGCAATGACAAAGTTAATCGCGCCCAGCACCATGAAGTAGATGCCCAACAGGCTGATTAATTCTGATTGTTGCCATCCTGCAAGGTTGGGTGTCTGGGAGAAAATAATCGCCACAGTGCCCAGGGCGGTGGCCATCCCCAGGAACGACTCAAACACCTGGATCCAGAAGTTAGCCCGATAAGCCATCTCGTTCAGGGTGCCGATTTTCAGGAAGACATAAGCCAGTTTGAGCAAGCTTAACCACCTACCGCAGAATAGTTACGAATCGCACGACCCCAGAGCGCTCTTAAAACGCCCAGCGCGGCCAGGAGCCAGAAGATCAGATGGTATATACCTTCGGTAATATCGCCTTGTGAGAGCCTGCCAGTGATAATCTCCACTGGAAATGCCACGATGTAATAAAAAGGCAAGGCTTCGGCGACGGGTTGCAGCCAGATCGGTAGCAATGCAATGGGGGCGATTCGACCCGACAGGAACATCATGATCGCAAAGTAGCTGTTGTTGATAGCAGTAATTCGGGTCGTCCAGAACGCAGCCAGGGCTATTGACCAGTCGAGAATAAACCTGACGGCAAAGGCAAGGACAATGACAGGGACAGCCAACAGCACCGCACTGAACTCAATATCAAACCTGGGTTCGAAAAGAAAGACAAGCACGATCAGCGCTGGAATCATGACTGTCAGCTGGACGATCTTATAAGCAATATTATCGGTAACATCCTTGTGAATCGGGTGAATCGGCCTTAGTAATTCATAGGAGAGTTCACCGAACTGAATCCGCCACTGAAATGTCTGCATAATCCAGGTAAACGTCAGGTGATTGATTAACATCAAAATGATGTAATAAGCGGCGAACTCACTGGCTGTGTAGCCACCCACTTCGCCACCTCTGGAATCGGCGACTGTGGACCACACCACCAGATAGATCGTTGGTTCAAGGACACTGCCGATCATCCAGATCATGCCAGATGCCCGGTACTGAATGTTCTCCATAATGGACACCTTGAGGAGGGTGCGATAAAGCCTGAAGAAATAACGGATCATTGATCCGGATCTGCAGTGTTGGCGTTGGCTGGTGGCATCACGGCTTCCTGCGAAAACACGTTATCAATCACCTCTTCAATCGAAGGGTCCTCAACATTGATATCAGTCACTTCAAAATCCTGCAGGAGCCTGGCCGTTACTATGGGGGCTTCGGATTTAGTCAATCGCAGGGTAGCACTGGATTCGTCCTGCCTGATCACATCACCATAAGTGGAAAGGTCACTAAAGGTACTTGCCGTTTTCACCGTAAGGGTTTTGTACGCGGTAAACTGCTCGACGAGTTCCGACAAATTGCCATCAAAGAGAATGCTGCCGTGGTGAATAATGATTACCCGTTGACAGAGAGCTACGACATCTGCCATGTAATGGGATGTCAGTAATACCGTTGCACCGGTTCTGCTGTTGTATTCCTGAATAAATGCCCGTAATCGTCGTTGCATGGTCACATCGAGGCCAATCGTGGGTTCGTCCAGGAACAACATTCTTGGTTCATGTAACAAGGCCAGGGCTATTTCACATTTCATTCGTTCACCCAGAGACAGGTTGCGAACGGGTTTGTTAAGCAACTCGGTGAGGTCAAGCAGATTCGATAAGTATCCCAATGTCTCCCGGTAGCGGGTTGACTTGATGTCGTAGATGACGCGGTTTCTCTCAAAAGAGTCGATGGCGGGAATGTCCCAGATCAACTGGTTCCGTTGGCCCATGACCAGTGTAATCTGGTGTAGATAGCGGCTTTTTCGCTCAAAAGGTGTATACCCCAACACATTAACTTGTCCACTGGTTGGGTGGAGTAACCCAGTAAGCATTTTAATTGTTGTGGTTTTTCCTGCGCCGTTTGGACCCAGAAAACCCACGATTTCACCAGGTTCGATTTGAAAACTTATGGGCTTTACGGCGACGACGTCCCGAGTATCGCGCTTGACCAGGCTTCTAATTGCAGCAGCGAGCCCGGCCTCCCTGACGGGAACCTGGTAGGTCTTGCTTAGATCATGAACTGCAATACCTTGTTGTATGGATTGACGCATGGTTCATATCTCCTCGAAATCTCCATGCCTGCCCTTGCCGGATGCGAATCGGCTCGCGCCTAAACGGGTTTCACCAGAGGCGATCACAGCTCGACCCAGTTCTGTTTCGTTTCGCAAAGCTTCCGGGATAGACATATTCCATTGCTCATAAGACGAGAGTCGATCATTTCGCATGCACATTTGTGGGAAGGCAGAAATTTCCCGGGCCAGCGAAATTGCAGCATCCAGAGCCTGGCCTTTTTCGGTCAGACGATTGGCAAGCCCCATTCTTTGAGCTTCGTCTCCAGAGACACCACGGCCGGTTAAAATAAGATCCATTGCATGGCTGTGGCCGCACATTCTGGTTAATCGAACGGTGCCACCGTCGACCAGTGGCACCCCCCAGCGGCGACAATATACACCAAAGACCGCATCCACGGCTGCAACCCTCAGGTCACACCAAACGGCTAATTCCAGGCCACCCGCCACGGCAAACCCCTCAATGGCGGCGATAACAGGTTTGCTAAGTAACATCCTCGTGGGTCCCATTGGCCCGTCTCCATCGAGCCCGACACGATTTCCCTGGCTGGTTGAAACTGCCTTGAGATCTGCCCCGGCACAGAATGTACCCTCACTGCCTGTAAGCACCGCCACCTTATAGGTGTCATTGCTATCGAATTCTCGAAAAGCACTGGCAAGAAGTTCTGCTGTTGGGCGGTCCACGGCATTTCTTTTTTCTGGCCTGTTAATCGTGATGACGCAGATTTCATCTTTGGCTTCGACAATAACGCTGTCCATGATGCTGCTCCTTATTGTAAAGAGAGATTGTAAAGAGAGATTGTAAAGAAGATTGTATTAGAAAGTTACATTAAAAAGCTGTTCTAGAGAGAGTCCTCGATCCGTCAATAGACCTGATGCTGAATCAGAGACTAGTGGCACTTACTTAAGGCATATCTTGATCAATACAACTCAACGCGACCGACGTTTTGGCATTAAGTAAGTGTCATTAGTATCAACGACTTGAATTAAAGTGTTGTATTTGACAAGGCGCGCCTGGTTTTTTGCCTGGACCAGCGTTTGGCTGTCTGGAGGGCCGAACGCCCGATTACTGTGGTGCCATAGCCTTGCTCTACGATGCCCACCGAACCGTGATCGTTGGTAGCAATGATGCCCGCCCCGGTAATCATAGCGACATCCAGGGTATTTTGGTTTTCGCCAAAGAGATAACCGCTCCAGAAGTCAGCAGCCAGGACACTGATAACTGCCAGCGGTGTTTTTATTTCGAATGTCCTTTTCCGTGGTTCGGCCAAATTAGACGTTTTTGTTCTGAGGGAACCGCTGGTAAAACTCATCTTGACGATAGCCGTGTTCTTCTTCGGAGAATAGTCGTAGGTATGTAGAACGAAATGAGAGTTGGGACCCAGGGAGAAACTGGTCTCATCTGTCATCTGGATAAGAACCTTGGACGTAGCATCGGTTTCGATAATGTCCCCCTGGTAGATTTTCGCCTGACTCGCGAGGATATAGGTGCTGCTTTTGCGAATCACTTTAGGGTATCCGGTGGAAGCTGTCACCACACCGATAGTCGTCGGAGTTGTGTTCTTCTGGACTTGGGTTGTGGTGCATGCTGTTAATGCGACGCTGCAGATCAGGAAGAACGAAAAACGGAAAATGTTAACCTGGCTTTTGACTAACATCGTATAAATTCTCCATATCTACATAGGATTTGCTGCCGTTAATCCTGAACATCCTGCGATTGATTTTCGGATAATCACAAACATCAAAATCATTCCGGCTGCCACCCATTAGGTACACCAGATCATCTGTGAATGGATTGCGCATCATATGGGGGAATGACTTCTGGCCAAAAGCCATAAAATCCCCTACCGCTATTTCATACTCCTCATCCCCGATAACGGCTATGCCCTTGCCCGAAAGAATGTAGAGGAACTCCTCATCATTGTGGTGAAAGTGAAACTGGGTCGATTCAAAGCCTGTCTCGAGACGGACCAGATGGACGCCAATTTGGGTCAGGCCTAGCAGATCACTCAATGAACGGGTGTGCCTGATGGCATTTTCATTGAACTGGTGAATGTTGATGGTTTCCGTGAGTGAGCTGATTTGCTCTGCTGTTAGCAGAGAATCGGCTTTATCTTCCACGGTAGTTTCCCCTTCCCTGACTTCGTCGCCCCTGCCGCTTATCCCCTGGTCGTGATATCAATTGTTGTCGCGAACTGCGTACCGGTCGAGGCACTTCAGCTAACAGGTTCAGGGGAGGTTGTTCGCAAACAAAGGATTCACCTAACAATTCCTCAATCCCGGGAAGCATAAACGAGTCGTTTTCACAGGCCAGGCTAATCGAAATTCCGCTGGCACCGGCGCGACCTGTGCGACCGATACGGTGGACATAGTCTTCCGGGTCTTCAGGCAAGTTGTAGTTAATAACGTGGGTGACATTGTCGACATGTATACCTCGTCCTGCAACATCTGTAGCTACAAGGACTTTTATCTTTCCGGATTTGAAGTCATCGAGGGTGCGTATGCGTTTCTTCTGTGGAACTTCACCGGTTAACAAACCGCAATCGATACCCTGGCGATACAGTTTGTTCTCGACTTCACGTGTCTGGTCCCGGCGATTGATAAAAACAATCACCCGATTTACGGCATCGCTGTTGATGACGTTGTATAGCACGGTAAATTTGTTGTCTTCACTGGTCAGGTACACAAGTTGCTGCACGCTATCGATGGCTAGTTTCTCGGGTTCGATTTCAATTCTAACCGGGTCGAGTGTCCAACTGGCGGACAGTCGCCTGATATCTTCACTGAAAGTTGCGCTGAACAATTGTGTTTGGCGATTTTCCTTTCTCGGGGTGCGCCCGATAATCGATTTAACATCCGGGATAAATCCCATGCTCAACATTCTGTCGGCCTCGTCGATGATCAGGGTCTCAACGGAAGATAAGTTAATGACGTTCGAGCGGAGAAAATCAAGCAGTCGACCCGGCGTCGCAACGACGATATCTGTGGGTTTTTTAAGCTGGGATTTCTGTTTCTCGTAGTCCATCCCACCCACAACGGCGAGTATTTTCAAGTCAGTAAATTCTGCGAGCAACTCCGCATCCTGGCTGATCTGCAGTACCAATTCTCGTGTCGGTGCAATAATGAGAGCAAACGGTGTGCCATTGGCCCGTTCATCGATCTCTGCATTTTCCAGGTGGTAGGTGATGATTGACAACAGGAATGCTGCCGTTTTACCGGTTCCTGTTTGAGCCTGGGCGATAATATCCTTGCCGTCCAGCGAATGGGGAAGCACTTCCTTTTGTACGGGGGTACAGTTGATAAACCCTAACTTCAAAATAGCCTTGTTCAACTCGTCGGGAAGCTCCAACTCGGCAAAGTCCGGAGGCATTTCTTTAACAGGCTGGTTAACAGGCTTGCTGACAGGTGCGCTGACTGGTTCAGCCAGGGTTGTCCCTGCCGGACTCTCATTTGACTCCGGCGCAAAGATTTTTTTGAAGAACTTCATATTGTTATTGTTCGCATACCGCATTCTAACACGTGTTTGGCATCTTCACGGTTTTGTTTCAGTGTCCTCAAGGTTACCGATGATCTTGTGCAGGGTTGTCAGTTGTAAACAGACAACGAACACTTCCAGAGCTTGCCGAAGCTGGCTAACAGGTGGGTAGGTGGGCGCAATCCTGATATTACGGTCTGCTGGGTCATTACCATAGGGGAATGTAGCACCAGCGGGAGTCAATTTTACACCGACTGCAGCCGCCATCTCGACCACCTTACCGGCGATACCCGGTTGTGTATCAAGCGAGACAAAGTAGCCACCGTTCGGCCGTGTCCATGTTGCAATGTCTTTGTCACCGAGATGTTGGGAAAGGATCTGTTCCGTCAGTTGGAACTTCGGGCGAATAATTGCCTTGTGTTTTTCCATCTGCTTCCGAACGCCTTCAGAATCCACAAGAAACCTGACATGTCTTAGTTGATTAACCTTGTCAGGGCCGATCTGTGAAACAGACAGGAATGCTTCAAAACTGGCGAGATTGTTCTGTGCCATCCCAATAAAAGAAATTCCCGCCCCGGCGAATGTGACTTTCGACGTGGATGCCAGCATGACGATACTGTCCTGGGTCGAATTCTCACGGGCGATGTCCATTAAATTAGCTAACGTATCGTGTTCGTCATTAATGTGGTGTACGGCATAAGCGTTATCCCACATTATCTTAAAGTCTGGCCCTGCTTTATTCGCCAGTGTTGCCATCCGCCGGACAACTTCATCGCTGTAGGTCACACCTGTTGGGTTTGAATACTTAGGCACACACCAGATGCCTTTAATCATTGGGTCTGATTCCAGCAGCGACTCAACCTGGCCCATATCCGGTCCTTGTTCACTAGTGTCAACGTTAATCATCTCAATGCCGAAGTGTTCACAGATGGTAAAATGTCGGTCATAGCCGGGAACAGGGCAGAGGAACTTAACTTTGGAAGTACCTGCCTGTTGCTGCCAGGATTGCCTCAGCATGAATTCAATATACTGGTACATCCACGTTAGGCTGCTGTTGCCGCCTACCATAACTTCGTTTGCTGGCAATCCCAGGAACACGCCGCCAAGCGCTCTTGCCTCAGGGATACCGGGGATGCCACCATAATTCCTGACATCGGTACCGTCCTGCAAAAGATAGAAACCACCGAGAATACCATCCAGCTCGTTTGACAGGTCTAGCTGCTCGGATGCTGGTTTACCACGGGTTAAATCCAGGTTGAGCATTTGAGCGCGGAATTGCTCATACTTATGGCTCAAGGTGTCATACAGCTCATGCAGAGCAGACAGTGAAAGTTCAGATAATTTCATTTGATAAGTTCCCGTGCAGCAATAGCACAATATGAACCAGGATGACGCCATGATAGTTTTGTTTGAGTTGCAATTGGAACGACCTGAGGCTGCTTCACGACCGGGTTAAAATGTTAGTCCTGTTAATTCATCGATACCGAGCATCAGGTTCAGGTTTTGAATTGCCGCCCCAGCCGCGCCTTTGCCCAGGTTGTCCAGCTGTGAAACCAACAGAATCTGCTCATCGTTGCCAAAAACATGAATATCATTTCGGTTTGTATGATTATTTGCCTCTGGATCCAGGAAGCCATCTTCTAGTGATTCGGTGGAGTTAGGTTCATGGACGCGAATGCAGGGTTCGGTATCGTAGTATTCGTGCAGGCAAATGTAGATATCTTCCAGACGAATGGATCGAGTGAAAAATTCCCTCGCCAGGGGTGTGCTAACCAGCATCCCCTGATGATAGTTACCCACTGAAGGCATAAAAAGCGGCGGATGCTCAAGTGATGCAAAATGCTGCATTTCCGGGATGTGCTTGTGGCCAAATTTCAATCCATAGGGGCGGGAGCTCCAGGGAGCCGATGTCTGGTTTTTCTGTTCTGCCTGGTAGCGATCAATCATGGTATGTCCGCCACCGGAATATCCCGAAATGGCGCTGATGCTTAACTGGGTATTCTTCGCGAGCAAACCTTTGTTCACCAGCGGTGCGACAGCCAGCAGAAAACCTGTTGGATAACAGCCGGGATTTGAAACGTATCTTGCACTGCTGATTTGCTGCCGCTGCTGCGGCGCTAACTCTGGCAATCCGTAGACCCAGTTGGGATCAACTCTGTGGGCTGTGCTGGCATCCAACATGCGGGCGTTTGTTCCCTCCGCCAGGGCGACAGTTTGTTTTGCAGCGGCATCGGGAAGGCATAGAATAACCACGCTCGCTTCATTGATCAGTTCTTTCTTAATCAGCGGATTCTTTCGATCCGCATCGGCAATGGCAAGCAGACAGATATCCGGTCGATCCTGTAACCGTTCGTGAATCTGCAGACCCGTCGTTCCCGACTGACCATCAATGAAAATTTTGTGCATAAACTGATCTACTATCTTTATCTAAACCTGCGACAAAAGTGTCTGACATCCGCGGCCAGCAACGCCGGTTGTTCCAGCGCGGCAAAGTGGCCACCTTTGGGCTGCTTGGTCCAGTGTTGAATATTAAATAACTCGTCTGCCCATTGGCAGGGCGGTTGAAATAGCTCGCCGGGAAACATTGTGCATCCGGTCGGGGTCGCGATTCTACCATGTTCATGCAGATTGTTTTTAACATGGTTCGATTCGTAATAAAGACGGGCGGATGAGGTGATGCTGCCGGTAACCCAGTAAATCATGATATTCGTCAGTAACTCGTCTTTGGTGACGGCATTTTCCACGTTACCATCGCAGTCTGTCCAGCTATGGAACTTTTCGGTTATCCACGCCGCCAGCCCGATGGGGGAATCGTTCAATCCATAGCCCAGAGTTTGGGGTTTGCTACCCTGAATTGCCTGATATCCGGTTCCGTCGAGCATATGTGATTTACGCTCTTCCAGACGTTGCTTCTCATCATCCGTCACGCCGTCGAACGGATCGGCCTTGTTTTTTGGATAACCGGCGAAGACCAGCGTCAGATGTAATCCAGTCACATTGTCAGGGGCCAATACTGCATTCCAGCTGCTGATTGCGGAACCCCAGTCACCACCCTGAACCACATAGTGTTCATAGCCCAGTTGCTGCATCAGGTTAACGTGACCTTCAGCGACCCGTTTTTGGTCAAACCCTGGTTCCCGCGCAGGATCTGAAAAACCATAGCCAGGAATCGAAGGGCAGATGACATGGAAAGCATCTTTCGGGTCGGCACCAAACGCTTCCGGCCGGGTGAGCATGGGGATGATCTTAGTGAATTCCGTAATAGAACCTGGCCAACCGTGGGTCATTAACAGCGGGATGGCATTCTCATGTGTTGACCTTTGATGGATGAAGTGTACCTGACGATCTTCTATAGTCGTCGTAAACTGATCCAGTTGGTTTAGTTCCGTTTCCTGCTTGCGCCAGTCAAAATCCGTTAGCCAGTAGTCACAAAGTTCCTGCAAATAACCAAGGTCAGTGCCATATTGCCAGTTACTACCAACCTCGTCGGGCCAGCGGGTCATTTTCAGCCTTGTCCGGAGATCAGATAGGGCACTGTCAGGGATGTCGATTGAGAATGGCTTGATCATATGAATAGTCCTGAAATTCGAAAGGTTTAGGAAGCCTCTGATCTACTAAATCGGAGGTTCTGCAAATAAGGGATTATCTACCTGACTGTGCTGGTTGCCTATCAGTTGTGACCAGTTTTTTCAGTTTTGTCAGGTCTGACAAATCTACTTCCCCTAATGGTGGCAAAATGGCGCCGTCGAAGATCCCACCGAGAGAAACCCCTGGAAAGTAGTGTTCCTGTAAAAAGTGAACAAGCTTGAGCGTTCGGAAGCTATCCATCCAGTCATGGATGAACTTCTGGAACACTTCGGGTTTCTGATTTTGCTTCGACTCAATCACGACAAACAGATTGGCGGCTTCACACCATGGACGGACCCGTGAATCCGAAAAATAGTTCTTCAAGTCAGAGGCACTGCGGGACTGATTTAACTCAAACAGGAACTGTTTCAGGCAATGAAAGATGGCGGGATTGTAATACCGGTAGTCACTAGCAGGGCTGGCCAGTTGCAGTATTTTACCGATGCTCACGCCAGTACCAAAAGGGACTCGTCTGGAAAGACGACCGGAAATCTCTATCCGTGGTTCTGTCAGCTGGTCAACTGAGCCTGTTTTTGCCAGCTTGTTCAACAGGTAGAAATCTTCCCCGGCTGATCGTTTGGGGAACCCGCGAACCTGTGCGTAATGACGTGCGCTGATGGCGATAGTGCTCCCCACGGTCGTGAAGGCGTAGGGAGAACTCGCATACCTCAATCCACAGACATAGTAGTGGAGAGCTATTTCATAAAGCGTGCAGGCCTCCCGGGTCTCGGTTGCTGAATAATGCGTAAAAGGGTAGATTCTTGCAGCGACATCCTTGCCCGGCGCCTGTCGGTCCACCTGGGTGAAGCCATCGAAATAAGAAGCTGGCAACCGGACATCCGCATCTGTGGTGAAAATCCATGGTGTCGTCACCTGGTGTTTGTTTATCAGTGTCAATGCGATGTCGGCGCCTATTTTTCTCGCCAGACCCACGCCCTGCTTTTCCGGAACAGGGTGCGTACAGCGGTCAACCAGTACCAAGGTGCGTTGATCACGGGTTTTCAAACAGGTCAGCGCCTCGTTACTGGACAAGGATGCTGATTCTGACTCGATATCTTTGATGAGTTTGCGGGTTACCGGATCATCTTCCACTGCCGAATTGGCAACGATTATGATCAGGCAGTCCCGGTTCAGCTGCTTCCACACCAGTTGCAGTTCCTGCCAGTCTTCCTGGAACGCAGGTATGACCAGACAGAACCGAAAAGGACCAGCCTTGCATACACCGGGTTCTGATTTGGCGAGATCCAATTTGGCGAGGCTCAGTGTTTCGGGTTCCCCATGGGAGGCCAAATACTGATCGACCGGGCTTTTTTTTTGGCGATCTACCATTATTGCACCAGGCGTTAATGGAGTCTTGGACGAATAGGCAATGACTTGATGACACTGGCTTCAATCTGCAGCCATTGTTGCCAGCGAGCCTCGACTTCCTGGTCGGTGAAATATTCCCGTGCCAGTTCAATAAACAGCTTCTGATGCTTTTGCTCTGATCGAGCCAGGGATTTGTAGAAACTGGCAAGTGCGGGGTCTTCCAGAGTCCCACCCAGCAAGTTGAATCGCTCGGCACCCCTGGCTTCGATTACGGCTGCGCTTAGCAACCGGTCAATAAAATAATAATCCGGGCCACGACGGATTTTCGCGATAATAGCGTTCACATACGGGTCCTTTTCATCGGGCACTGAAACTAGACCCTTGCTTAACATCAGCTTCAGAACCTGGCGGTAGTGATTTAATTCTTCCAGGGCAAGATCAACCATTGCCAGGACCAGTGCAGGTTTGTCCGGATAGTGAGAGACCATAGACAGGGCAACCGCAGACGCTTTCTTCTCATTGGCGGCGTGATCAATGAGGAATTCGTCAAAGTTATTCAGCACCGCTTCAAGCCACTCATCCGGGGAGTCGAATTGTAAGGGGTGGTTCAAAATATTTCCTGGAAAAACAGAGATATCTCCTCGACCTCTTCGAGGCAAACCTGATGACCCATTGGATAGTTGAACCATCTCACGTCGTAACCCAGACGGATGAGATTTTCCCGGGATGTAGCTGCGCGCATGATGGGAATCATGGGGTCCCTGGTGCCGTGGGCCATCATGATTGGAATCGCAAGGTTGGCATCAGTTCGCTCCTGCTCGGTACTGGAAAAGTCGTGTAGATAGGTCGACAGTGCCAGTACGCCCGCAAGCCGCGACTCGTAGCGTAATGCAGTTTGCAGTGCGACAACGCCGCCTTGTGAAAAACCGGCCAGCAATATGCGTTCACTCAGGATACCCCGTTCGATTTCCTGCCCGATAAACGCTTCGATCTGTTGTGTCGACACCGCAATGTCATCGCCACCGGCAGTTTCCGAATGGGGAACAAAATCAAACCAGGCTCGCATTTCTTCGCCATTGTTAACGCTAACCGGCCGAACCGGGGCATGGGGAAGTATAAAGCGTATGTTCAGGTCCGAGGGTAAATTCAATTCCGGCACAATCGGTTCAAAATCATGCCCGTCGGCACCCAGACCATGCAGCCAGATAACTGTGGCAGTTGCGGCGTTCTGCGGTTCAATTTCAATATGGTCTAGCAGTTCGTCACTCATTGGGCCCTCAAATGTGTTTTCTCAAAGGCAGAATCATATCGGCAGGAGAATTGATTACAACTAAAACCATCAACAAAGTAAGCCTCGGGTCCTTTTATCAGAGAATGCGATGTGGTTGCCCCGTATCTGTGATTGTGACTAAATGGTCCAACGAATCGACATCAGAAACTTTATTGGGAGAAGCAAGTGGGACCACTTACAGGCGTAAAAATTATTGAACTGGCAGGAATTGGACCTGGTCCATTCTGTGGAATGTTGCTGTCCGATATGGGTGCAGAAGTCATTCGGGTCGATCGCACGGGTGGAAAATTGCATGGCCAGGATGTACTGACCCGGGGTCGAAAATCCATTGCCGTGGATATCAAGAGTGAAGCAGGCAAGGAGGTGATCCTGAAGTTGTGTGAAAGCTCCGATGCGTTGTTTGAAGGCTTTCGTCCTGGAGTGACTGAACGGCTTGGCATAGGCCCGGATGATTGTATGGCAAGGAACGATCAACTCGTCTATGGCCGAATGACAGGATGGGGACAGGAAGGCCCCATGTCCCAGGCGGCCGGGCACGATATTAACTACATCGCCTTATCAGGTGCGTTGAGCGCGATCGGCCCTAAGAACGGTAAACCGGTACCACCGCTTAACCTCGTAGGGGATTTTGGTGGTGGTGGCATGGTTCTCGCCTTTGGAATTGTCTGTGGAATCCTGGAAGCGAAAAACTCGGGTAAGGGGCAAATTGTTGATACCGCAATGGTTGATGGCGCCGCGATACTAATGTCCATGTTCTATACGATGAATGCCGCCGGTGCATGGAGCCCCGAGCGTGGGACGAACCTGCTGGATACCGGTGCCCATTTCTACGACACTTATGAAACCAGCGATGGTGAATATATATCAATCGGTTCCATAGAACCCCAGTTTTATGCTCTTTTGATTGAGAAAGCAGGTCTGGACCCGGAGGAATTTTCTGCCCAGATGGATCGAAGCCGATGGCCTGACTACAAGCAAAAAGTAACCGATGTGTTCAAGTCTAGAACCAGAGAAGAATGGTGTGAGATCATGGAAGGTTCAGATGTTTGCTTCGCTCCTGTCTTATCGTTAACAGAAGCGAGCGAGCATCCCCATAACAAGCACCGGAGCACCTTCACAGAGCTCGATGGTGTTCTCCAGCCTGCACCGGCTCCCCGTTTCAGCAGAACGGAACCCGAGTTGACACGCAGCTCAAGGCATCCCGGTGAGGATACAGTGGAAGTCTTAAAAGCAGCGGGGATCGAGCAATCCTCGATAGCGGAGATGCTTCAATCCGGCGCAATATCCACCACTGCTGATTAACGTCTTTGGTGCTGGAGTCCTTTTAGGTTTGTAGAAAGACCTGCCGAGAAACTGCTAAACAGTTGTATAGAGCCTCTGTTTAAAAAAGCGGACTTTTTTCGGCTAAAAAAGGCAATTTGGCCGTGATTGCGGTAGAATTGCGCCACTGCTAGATCGGCTTAGGCAGCCTGACAATATTGATAGGTTGGCTGAATCGATAGATAACGCCTCAGGAGCTTATTCGATGTTTGAATCGATAACGTTCCTAAGTAATCATTAACGGGATTAACTCAACATAGGTAATAAGACATGAGCGTCGAACTACTGGATACTACCCGGTTCCACGGGTTTAGAGTCAGGCGTCAAATTGCTGGTAAGACTTACCAGGAATATTTCTCGCTGAAGCAAAATGGTAAACGTGTACGTGGGGCCGCGCGTGCGAAGGTAAAAGCGCGAGCAGAAGACCGAGATGCGGTTCTTGAAAAACAGCAAACCAAAGCGAAAGCCGAAGCAGCGAAGACAGCCTTGTTTGATAAAAATGGCAAGGTTCGCGGCATCCTGTTCCGCATGAAGACTGAAAAAAGCGGCACGCGCACACCTGTGTTCCAGATTGGCATCATGTCAGCGAAAGTTAACAAGATTGTTAATACCACCGTGTCGATTAACCTGCATGGTCTCAAGGGCGCATGGGAAAAAGCAGTGGACTTTTATATTGACCACAAAAAGATTTCGAAACGCGCGCAGACCTATAAACAGCTATTGAAAGCACAGCCGTCAAAGGCACAGCTTGAGGCGATGAAGAGGAAGCGCAAGAAGAAGTAGCGTCAGACGCGGGCTGAAGGCCAGGCACCTCAAGTTCAGATTGTTGGTGAGCTTAAGGATGGCACGGATCCGGGGCAACAACCCGTAGGAGTGTTGAGTTGCGAGGGTTCCCTTTCCAGAGCATTGAGCCCGGGGCACCGAGCCCGTGCCGAGTGAGCATCTGGGCACCGCCTCGAATTGGCGTTTTATTCTGTCCCGCTTCGTATCTGTTACTATCTGTTTCAGCAGTGACAAGTAGTGGACACCCATGACCTACCTGGAAGAATACAACCGATCGATCAACGACCCTGAAGGTTTCTGGCGGCAGAAAGCGAAAATGATCGACTGGTACAAGTTCCCGGAGACTATTCTTGGTCGTGACAAAAACGACAATGAAGCCTGGTTTACGGACGGTGAACTAAATACTGCTTACCTGGCACTGGACTATCATGTCGATCATGGTCGAGCTGACCAGGTTGCACTTATTTATGACTCCCCGGTAGCAGATACAGTAGAGAAATACACCTACAGGGAATTGCGCGACAAGGTTGCTCTGTTCGCAGGAGCGCTGGTGAGTCTGGGGGTCACCCGGGGCGATAGGGTCATTATATATCTGCCCATGGTGCCCGAGGCTGTCATCGCGATGTTAGCCTGCGCCAGAATCGGTGCTGTTCATTCTGTGGTTTTTGGTGGGTTTGCTGCAAAGGAACTGGCAACGCGAATTGATGACGCAGAGCCAAAAGTGATTCTTTCAGCCTCCTGCGGTATCGAATTTTCTAATGTAATCCCGTACAAACCCTTGCTTGATGAAGCGCAGAGTATTGCCAGTCACAAGGTGGATCGATGCGTTATCCTGCAACGTCCCCAATGCCTGGCAGAGTTAGGCCCGCTTGATGTCGAATGGCAAGCATCGCTTGAGGGCGCACAACCGGCAGATTGCGTGCCAGTTAAAGCATCCGATCCGCTCTATATACTGTACACGTCGGGAACGACCGGAAAACCTAAAGGCGTTGTGCGAGACAATGGCGGTCATGCGGTCGTGCTTCGTTACAGTATGGAATCCATATATGACACCAAACCGGGAGAAGTGTACTGGGCCGCGTCGGATGTCGGATGGGTTGTTGGGCATTCCTATATCGTCTACGCACCTTTGATCACCGGTTGCACCACTATTTTATTCGAGGGTAAGCCGGTTCGTACGCCGGATGCCGGGACGTTCTGGCGTGTTATTCAAGACCACAAGGTTAACGTGTTTTTCACAGCGCCAACCGGATTCAGGGCCATCCGCAAGGAAGATCCTGAAAGCGAGTACCTCAAGAATTACGACCTGTCATCGTTACGCACGCTATTTGTTGCCGGTGAGAGACTGGATCCGCCTACCTACAACTGGCTGCGGCAAATACTTAAGATTCCCGTCGTGGATCACTGGTGGCAAACCGAAACCGGTTGGCCCATCGCTTCAAATTTGATGGGCATCGAGCCCAGAGAGACGAAACCCGGATCATCTACTTTTCCCGTGCCGGGATACAACGTGCAGATACTGTCATCGGATCACCAGGTACTTGAGAAAGGTCAGGAGGGCGATGTGGTCGTAAAGTTGCCATTGCCCCCCGGCGCATTGCCCACCGTCTGGGGTGATCATCGACGTTATGTCGAATCCTATTTGTCGCAGCATGAAGGTTATTTTCACTCCGGCGACGGTGGCTACTTTGATCAGGATGGTTACTTGTTCATTATGGGTAGAACCGACGACGTCATTAATGTCGCAGGGCATCGGCTTTCTACTGGTGAAATGGAAGAGATTGTCGCTTCCCATTCGGCTGTGGCCGAGTGTGCCGTCATCGGCATTGAAGACCCCGACAAGGGGCAGGTTCCTGTAGGGTTGTTGCTGTTAAAGGATGGTATTAATGTTCCCGATGACCAACTCCAGGTTGAACTGGTGGCTATGGTGAGAAGACAAATCGGTGCGTTTGCGAATTTCAAAAGAACCCTGGTGGTTGCTCGTTTACCTAAAACCAGATCTGGCAAGATCCTTCGTCAGGTAATGCGGAAGATTGCTGACAACAAACCTTATGAAGCGCCTGCTACCATAGATGATCCGGGTATTCTTGATGAAATCCGGGAAGTGCTGCTGGCGGGCAGTGTCGGTCTCATATCTCTAACGGAGTCGGAGTAGTCTCTATGGCAACTGTGTTAATAACGGGGGCGTCTTCAGGGTTTGGAAAGGCCTGTGCACTTAAGTTTATCGACAATGGACACAAGGTCATCCTTGCCGCACGTCGTGAAGAACGTATCCAGGCCCTGGTTGACAAATTCGGTGACAATGCAATGGGCATCACCCTGGATGTTCGTGATCGTGCAGCGGTGTTTGATGCCGTAGAGAAAATCCCTTTGGAATTTGCCGACATTAACATTCTGATCAACAACGCCGGTCTTGCTCTGGGGCTTGGAGGTGCGCAAGAGGCGGATATGGATGAGTGGGAAACAATGGTTGATACCAACGTCAAGGGTTTGATGTATCTTTGCCGGGCGGTATTGCCAGGCATGGTCGAGCGGGGTGGTGGACATGTTGTCAATCTTGGTTCGGTTGCGGCCAGCTGGCCGTATCCCGGTGGCAATGTCTATGGGGGAACAAAAGCGTTCGTGCAACAATTTTCCCGCAATCTTCGGGTCGATCTGTCGGGCAAAAACATCAGGGTCAGCAACATTGAACCCGGCATGTGTGAGACAGAGTTTTCCGTGGTCAGGTTTAGTGGCGACGAGGAAAAGGCGAAGCAGGTGTACAACGGAATGAAACCCCTATCGGCCGAGGATATCGCCGAAATCATTTACTGGACAACATCACTTCCCAGCCACATTAACGTCAACCAGCTGGAGGTGATGCCTACCGCTCAGAGCTGGTCAGCTTTCTCCGTTCATCGAGAAAATTAGTACTCTAGTTCATTGTAAACGTTGGAGTAAGTGGTCGTAAGTAATTGAAATTTATGATTAACGACGCCTTTTTTGTACCAGCATTACGTCTTTCCGTACAAGATGCAGGTACTACTAGTCCGATTACCACGTGTCGGCCAGCGTTATTCCCTGTATACTTGTGGACAGAATTTCTCAACAGCTCAGCATATGATAATAGTACACGGTACCTTTCCAGTTAATCCCAATCACAGGGACGACGCACTTGAGTTGATGCGTAAAATGTCATTGGCCAGCCGTGCGGAACTTGGCTGTGTGAGTTACGAATTCTACGTTGGGCTGACCAGTCCAAACACCTTGTTGTTATTTCAGGAATGGGAGTCAGTGGATGCCCTCCAGGATCATTTTCAGACCGATCATATGGAAGAATTTCTGAAAGCGTTGCCGGATGTGCTGGATGGTGAGGTGTCAACACGCCGATATGAAGTGCGCAGTACTGACGAACTTATTGACGGAGATGCTTCCGAGTTCGAACCGGAAATCAGTCCCCAGTCCGAATTCCACGAAAAAATTGTACACTAAGTTCGGCTTTTGCGCGTAGCGCAAAACAAGAATAAGTTCGGCTTTTGCGCGTAGCGCAAAACAAGAATAAGTTCGGCTTTTGCGCGT
>JAPYTQ010000003.1:19770-71844 GCA_029941905.1 Pseudomonadales bacterium
TAAGTTCGGCTTTTGCGCGTAGCGCAAAACAAGAATAAGTTCGGCTTTTGCGCGTAGCGCAAAACAAGAATAAGTTCACGCGTCAGCCCTTAAAAACCCTCTACCCCAAAAACATCTTAGTTTGACCTGACTTCAAGCATCGGGGATTATGATCAATTGTGAGAAGTAACTGACAACGATTGTAGTTCTCTTTTTCAACAAGACAAATTTTATGGCTAATATGGATATTAGAGTTGTGGTGATCCGGAGCTGGCAATTTGCCCGCTATCTCTTCGATGGTTACTTCAGGGATAACTGCCAGACGACAGCGCAGGCACTTACCTACCAGACACTGTTTGCAGTTGTGCCCCTGTTGACAGTGATGTTTACGATTGCCAATGCGTTTAAGGCTTTTGGTGACCTGACTGAGAAAGTTCAGGCCTTTGTCTTTAGTAATATCATTCCGGAAAATGTATCGGTGGTACAGGAGTACATCGTCTCGTTCACAGGGCAAGCGCGTAACCTTGGATTCGTCAGCATGTTTTTTGTAGCACTTATCGCGTTCCTGATGTTGTTCACTGTTGAAGGCACATTCAATGCCATCTGGCGTGTGAAAGAACCTCGCCATGGATTCCAGCGCTTTCTGATGTACTGGGCGGTGTTGACCCTGGCGGTACCCTTTCTGGGTCTAAGTATCGCCATCACCGGCTACATTGAATCGTTACCTTTTATCAGTGACGTCCAGAAGTCGACCAAAGCACTGCGCCTGATACCCCTCTTACTCAGTGGTGGTTTGTTCACCCTGATTTACGCCGTCGTGCCTAACTGTTCCGTTTCTGTAAAACATGCGGCGATTGGCGGCTTTACTGTTGCACTGATATTTGAACTGGCAAAAGTTACCTTTACCAGCATTATGTCCAAATCAAGTTACGAGGCCATTTATGGCACGTTTGCGGCATTTCCGTTGTTTCTGGTGTGGATCTGGGTGTCCTGGACTATAGTGCTGGTCGGTGCAGAGTTGGTGAAAAGCCTGGGTGTGTATCGATTTGGTGGAAATCAAAACGTCGAAGCGGCTTTTTTTCAGGTAATCCTGGTTTTGGAAATGTTTTATCTCGCGCACCAGAAAGGCGAGACAGTTACCGAGTCGGATATAAGAAAATTCGGTCACCGCATCAATCTTGAGGAGTGGACGGAAATGAGATCCAAGTTGATGGATCTAAAGCTCATTCGTATTGTGGAAAAAGGGGGATTGGTGCTATCAAGAGACTTGAACGAGGTTTCAATCTGGGACTTGTATGAACAACTTGATTTACCATTGCCGCAACAGGTGAAGGGCGACAAAAGCTGGGAAAAGAAACTATCCCGGCGGTTCTCCGATCTATATGAAGGTAGTAAGTCAGCGTTAAGGGATGACCTGGAGGGTCTGTTCAAAGAAGTATGAAAGTGAAAATAGCAATACTAAGTCTGAGCCTGCTGCTCATATCCTGCTCCAAACCGGATCTGCTTGACTCAAACGGTAATGGAATCTTCCTAAATGAACTTAACCAGAAGTGGTTAATCGTGAACTACTGGGCGACCTGGTGTGGGCCTTGTATCGCCGAGATTCCGGAGTTAAACGAGTTATCGAAGCAGCATGAGGAACTGATTACCCTGCTCGGTGTTAATTTCGATAACCCAACTGCCGAGGAAATGGCAGCCCAGATCAAGAAAATGAAAATAGAATTTCCAGTCCTGTCGGCCGACCCGTCCGAGGTATTGAAGTTTGAAATTCCACAGGTGTTACCCACGACATTTATCTTCGAACCGGGTGGCCAACTTGTGAAAACCCTGGTGGGGCCGCAGACTAAACAAAGCATTATGGAAATTATTGACGCGAGGAGTTCAGTTCCTGGTCAATAACAGTTTTCATATGTTGTGCCAGCCCATCGACCGGGAGATTTACCAGTTCCCCACTGCGTCGCTCCACGTACTCAACTGTGCCGGACTTGAGCCCCCGTTCACCGACTACGAGTCGATGGGGGATGCCCATGAGTTCCGCATCCGCGAATTTGGCACCGGGCCGGTGACCGTCGCGGTCGTCGAGTAGCACTTCGACGCCGATCTCAGTGAGTTCCTGGTAGAGTGCCTCTGAAACGCGGGCAACTTCTTCCGACTTATGGGCATTGATCGGAATCACAATGACATGAAAGGGTGCAACGATGGTTGGCCAGATAATTCCCTTGTCATCGTTGTTTTGTTCGATGATTGCAGCGACCATGCGCGAGACACCCATTCCATAGCAGCCCATCATCATCACTACGGCGTTGCCATTTTCATCGAGGACGGTTGCGTTCATGGATTTGGAATATTTGTCACCAAGTTGAAAAATATGCCCCACTTCTATGCCGCGTTTGAATGAAATCGTTCCTTTGCCATCCGGAGATGGATCTCCTTCCTCGACATTACGAAGATCGTCGATCAAATCTGCTTTGCAGTCCCGATCCCAGTTGCTGTTGACAATATGATAGCCGTCTTTGTTTGCACCACAAACAAAATTGGCCAGGGCATAGGCGCTTCGGTCTGCCAGGATGGGTATCCCTAGTCCGATGGGCCCGATGGAACCAGGTGAGCAACCCAATGTGGTTCTGATTTCCGCATCCGACGCCATTGTAAGTGGCGTTGCAACCTGGGTCATTTTCTCTGCTTTAACCTCATTTAGGTGGTGGTCGCCTCTTAGTACCAGTGCGACCAGCGGTACTGTCGCACCCTTTACGATGAGTGTTTTTGTCGTTGTAACAGGCGCGACCTTCAGAAATGTTGAAACCTCTGCAATGGTTCTGACGTTGGGCGTCTCTACTTCAGTCAGTTGCCGGGGCTCTGCCGTTGATTTTTCTGGTGCCAGCGCTTCCGCCTTTTCGAGATTGGCCGCATAGTCGCTTTCGGTGCTAAAGGCTATCTTATCTTCACCGGACTCTGCCAGTACATGAAATTCCATGGTGACGCTGCCGCCGATGCTGCCGCTATCGGCTTGCACTGGACGAAAATCGAGAGACAGGCGGTTCAGTATACGAGAATAAGCGTCATACATTTCCTGATAGGTTTCTTCCAGGCTCTTCATGTCGATATGAAAAGAATAGGCATCTTTCATAATGAATTCCCTGGTACGCAGCAAGCCAAATCTGGGGCGGGTTTCATCACGAAACTTGGTTTGAATCTGGTAGTAATTCACGGGTAACTGTTTATGACTCTTGAGCTCTGATCTGGCGAGGTCGGTAATCACTTCTTCATGAGTTGGGCCGAAGCAAAAGTCCCTTTGGTGACGATCAGAAAACTTAAGCAATAATCCATCGTCATACTGGTTCCACCGTTTGGTTTCATGCCAGAGCTCTGCAGGCTGCACGATCGGCATCATGACTTCCTGAGCCCCGGACGCATTCATTTCCTGGCGGATAATATGTTCAACTTTTTGCAAAACTCGCAGACCCATAGGTAACCAGGTATAGATCCCGGATGCCAGCTTACGAATAAAGCCACCTCTAATCAGTAATTGATGGCTGGCAACCTCTGCATCCGCGGGGGTTTCTTTCAGCGTTGAAATTGTATAACGCGATGCTCTCATAGTTTTTGGTGTTTCAGGTTACTATTGCGTGAATTGTACCGCGTTAGGGTAAGGTTAGCTGCCATGAATAATACTGTATTGCATTCTGGGTCGTGTCATTGCGGTGCGGTTATTTTTGAATTTGAAACGGCACCCGAGGTTTTGGTCAATCTATGCAATTGTTCCATTTGTGAACTGGTTGGATACCAGCATCTGATTGTTCCCCGTGATTATTTTCGATTGCTGTCTGATCAACACAACCTTTCCCTGTACACATTTAATTCCGGTGTTGCGAAGCACTACTTCTGTAAAGTCTGCGGTATTAAGTCCTGGTACGTACCGCGCTCGAATCCCGATGGTGTCAGTGTTAATTTTCGCTGCGTTGACAAAGACAGCTTCGATAAAGTGACCTATGAAGAATTTGATGGGCAAAACTGGGAAGCTAACGCTTCCTCTCTGTCGCATCTCTCGGATCCGTCTTCATGAATCCGCCTGCTGCCAGCGAAGTAAAGGAATAAAAAAAGGCCGCTTTTGCGGCCTTCTTTGCTTATCTATCTAAAGAGATGAAAATCAGACGAATTCTTTAAGACCTTTTAAGGGCAGTACCTTGATTTTAATGCTCGCCGGTTTTGCAGCAATGTCCATTGTCTCTCCCGGACGAAACGGGTTAGGTACATTTTTTCGCGCTTTGCGGGCAGGCTTTTTAACAGTTTTGATTTTCAAAAGTCCTGGAAGTGTGAATTCGCCAACAGCGCCTTTTTTAACATGACGTTCAATAAGGTTTGTTAATTCGTCAAGAACGGCAGTCACCTGTTTTTTGCTAAGATCAGTTTTAGTTGCAACCTCACTCAAAATTGCACTCTTTGTATACTTGTCCTTGATTGCCGGTAGTTTCTTTACTGGTGCAGCTTTATTTTGGGCTGGTTTCTTTTTGGAGGCTTTTTTTGCAGCCATTTTGGATATTCCTTCTTTGGTAGAGAATTAATCGAGAGTTGGCCGAGATCTGTATTCGACTGGTACGACTATGTTTCATGATTAAATTTATAAAGAGTAGAGTGAAATAACGCCTAAAATTAAGTGTTTCTAGCCCATGTCTTCGGAGGTGCCATTTATACTTTATTGGCCAATGGCTCGCAAGAGAATAACCGGGAAATATTAAAAATATGACGAAATGATAATTTCAACACCCTGACTAAAGCAGAAGGCAATGCCGGGTTCGTTGACATTGATCCGCGTCGCGGCCTGCTGCGGTGAAGAGTAGACAATTTTTGTGGATTTCTCGCCATTTCCTAGGATTGAGGTATAATGCGCGGCCGTGAAATTTCGCAGCACTAATTTTCGCGACACTGTAATGTCTTAAAGAATTTGAGGAAATGGTTGCCATGCCAATCTATGAATACCAATGTGAATCATGTGATCACCGACTGGAGAAATTGCAAAAACTTTCAGATGAACCATTGAAGGAATGTCCTTCCTGTCGTGCGGAAACATTGAAGAAACTCGTGTCTGCAGCAGCCTTCAGGCTGAAAGGTAGTGGCTGGTACGAGACAGATTTTAAGACTGGCAAGAAGAAGAATGTACATGGTGGATCTGAGGGAACAGAATCGAAAAGCACCGCAGGTGGCGATTCTTCGAGCAGCAATAGCAGCGTGGATTCGTCCTCAGGTAAGAGCGAAAAGAAATCCTCAGCCAAGTCTGAAGGCAAATCGAGTAGCAAGGCCAGCAGCACTTCGAAAGGATCAAGCTAGTTATTGTCCGGGCATGGATATGTGAGTGTTATCAAATGATTAACAGATTGTAAAAAAAGGGGTATTAGCGATGCGGAGCCACTATTGTGGCCAACTCAGGGAATCTCATATTGGTGAGCAGGTTTCCCTGTGCGGTTGGGTTCATCGTCGCCGTGATCACGGCGGCGTCATTTTTCTGGATCTACGAGACCATAAGGGAATCGTGCAGGTGGTTTTTGACCCGGATACCGTGGAAGCCTTCGCGTTAGCCGACCAGGTACGTAACGAGTTCGTCCTGAATATTGTCGGTAAGGTTCGTGCCCGGGGCGCAAACGTCGTCAATCTGAAAATGGCCACAGGTCAAATTGAGGTGCTTGGCGAGAAAATCACCCTGCTGAATCGATCAGAAACACCCCCGTTTCAGTTGGATGAATACTCTGAAGCCGGAGAAGACGTTCGATTGAAGTATCGCTACATTGACCTGCGCCGGCCCGAAATGCAGGAGAAGATTCGCCTGCGCTCAAAGACGACTCACCTTATTCGAGAGTACCTTGATGGTCATGAGTTTGTTGATATCGAGACTCCTATGCTGACCAAGGCAACACCGGAGGGTGCCCGGGATTATATTGTTCCCAGTCGAACTCACCCAGGTGAATTTTTTGCACTGCCCCAGTCCCCGCAGTTATTCAAACAGCTGCTTATGATGTCTGGCTTTGATCGTTACTACCAGATTGCCCGCTGCTTCCGTGATGAAGATCTCCGGGCGGATCGACAGCCAGAATTTACCCAGATAGATATTGAAACCACGTTCTTGGATGAAGATGCCATTATGGCCCTCGCAGAAGACATGATCAAAAGGCTTTTTGTCGAGCTTATTGATGTGGATCTTGGTGAGTTCCCTCATATTACCTACACGGAGGCAATGAAACTCTATGGCAGTGATCGGCCAGACTTACGGTTTGGCATACCCTTCGTGGATGTTGCCGATTTGATGAAAGAAGTTGAGTTTAAAGTCTTCAGTGGACCAGCGAATGATCACGGATCCAGGGTTGTGGCTCTACGCCTGCCGGATGGAGATCGGTTAAGCCGCAAGATGATCGACGAATACACCCGCTTTGTCGGTGTCTATGGTGCGAAAGGATTGGCGTATATCAAGGTAAATGACGTCGATTCAGGTATTGAGGGCTTACAGTCGCCAATCTTGAAATTCCTGCCTGACGATGTAGTCATTGATGTCATAGAGCGCATCGGGGCGCAGAACAAAGACATTATTTTCTTTGGCGCCGACAAATCGAACGTTGTCAATGACTCGATTGGGGCATTGCGTACGAAACTTGCCGAAGACCTGGATCTGTATGAAAAACAATGGTCGGCCTTGTGGGTAACAGAATTCCCCATGTTCGAAGGCGATGGCAAAGGTAACTGGGGAGCAATGCATCATCCGTTTACGCAGCCATTGGGTGATCTTGATGAGATGCTGGAGAATCCGGGTGAGACCTTGTCCCGGGCTTATGACATGGTCATCAATGGCAACGAGCTCGGCGGCGGGTCTATCCGTGTAAACCAGTCGGTAATGCAGGAGAAAATATTTAAAGTCCTGAACATCGGCGAGAATGAAGCGCAGATTAAGTTTGGTTTCCTGCTTGATGCGTTAAAATTTGGCGCTCCTCCCCACGGCGGTTTGGCATTTGGCCTCGATCGGCTGATCATGATTCTATCAGGATCCAGTTCTATTCGTGACGTAATGGCGTTCCCGAAGACGCAAACAGCCGCCTGTTTGTTAACCAGCGCTCCGAGCGAAATAGATGAGCTGCAACTGCGGGAACTGAATATCTCAGTCAATAAACCGGCTAAGTAATCTGGAGCGTTGAGTAATGGCTGGACATAGCAAGTGGAGCAACATCAAGCACCGCAAGGCAGGGCAAGACGCGAAACGCGGCAAGGTCTTCACTAAAATTATTCGTGAACTCACCCTCGCCGCCAGGGACGGGGGCGGTACCGTCGAGGACAATCCCTCGTTACGAACTATCGTCGACAAGGCCAAGGCCGCGCAGATGCCCAAGGACACTATGGAACGGGCCATTCAGCGCGGCGCCGGAGGTCTGGACGGTGGTGACCTGTCGAGCCTGATTTATGAAGGCTATGGACCCGGAGGTGTCGCCGTACTGGTAGAAACGGTTACCGATAATAAGAATCGAACCGTTGCTGAAGTACGACATGCTTTCGATCGTTCTGGCGGCAATCTGGGCACCAGTGGTTCTGTTGCCTATATGTTTGATAAAAAAGGCCAGCTTCAATATGCACCGGGAGCCGATGAAGAAGCGATAATGGAAGTTGCGATTGAAGCAGGTGCAGATGATGTCGAATCGGGAGATGATGGCTCAATGGAGGTGCTGACGGCACCAGAGGATTTTCTTAACGTTAAAGATGCCCTGGTGGATGCGGGTTTTGAACCCGATAACGCAGAGGTTGGAATGATTCCGCAAAACTATAATCTGCTCGATGCATCCACCAGTGAAAAAGTACTGCGCCTGATGGATAACCTGGATGACCTGGACGACGTCCAGAACGTCTATACCAATGCGGAATTCCATGAAGAAAGCTAGTCGTCCTTCGAGGCGCGTCTTGCGGTCAAACGCTTCCCGACTCACTGAACATGGCAATTTCACCTTGAAGGACGACTAGCCCCGCATGCTAAACTCAATCACTGCTTTGATCACAACATTGAGTAGCGAGCAGGCATGGCAATAATTTTGGGAATCGACCCTGGTTCCAGAGTAACGGGCTACGGCATCATCGAGACTTCAGGCTCGCAGCAAAAATATATCGCCAGCGGCTGCATCCGAACTAAGGATCGAGCCAGCCTTCCTTCGAGGCTGGAAGAGATCTTCTCCGGGGTGAACGAGATTATCGACAGGTTCCAGCCTGAAGAATTTGCCATCGAAAAAATATTTATGGCGAGAAGCGCCGAATCTGCACTCAAATTGGGGCATGCTCGTGGGGTAGCTATCGTTGCTGCAGCCACCAACAAATTACCTGTTTTCGAGTATGAGGCACGCAAAGTAAAACAAGCTGTCGTTGGGATTGGCTCTGGCACGAAAGAACAGGTACAGCACATGGTACAAACCCTGCTTCATCTTCCAGCCAGACCCCAGTCTGATGCTGCGGATGCCCTGGCGATTGCCATCTGTCATATCAATACTCAGCACAATCTGGCCAGGATGGCTGGTGCGAAACAGTTCAGGCGCGGTCGCCTGGTGAGAAACAATCCATGATTGGCCGAATTCACGGCAAACTTGTCGAAAAACAGCCGACACAGATATTGATAGATGTGGGCGGTGTTTGCTATGAAATAGAAGTGCCAGTGTCTACTTTCTATGAATTGGGGGGCCTGGGCGACCTGGTCACAATCCACACGCAAATGATTGTTCGCGAGGATGCTCAGCTGTTATACGGATTTTACAGCCTGACTGAACGGGAGCTGTTCAGATCGCTGATCAAGGTCAACAAGGTAGGGCCCAAACTTGCCATCAACATTCTTTCCGGTGTTGATGTGATTCAGTTCAGCCGCTTTATTCGCAACAAAGATGAAAAGTCATTGATGGCTTTACCCGGGGTCGGTAAATCTACGGCAGAACAACTGATCATTAGTATGAAAAACCGATTACCGGATCTGAGCGAGGCATCTCCGGCGAACGCAGACGAGGCGAATGAGAACTTTGCAGATGCCGAAGCAGCCCTGATCGAGCTGGGTTACAAACCGCAGGAAGCCGCGAGAGCAGTGTCGCAAACCGATGACCCTGATTCCAGCGTCGAGAAACTGATCAAGCAGGCATTACGGCTCTTATCATAAATGCTTATAGATGCTCATAAGTGCGCTCAAGCCTGTTTGCTATGGAACCTCTGATTAAGTAGATATTTTCGTCAGGGCAAGGAAGGCAGGAATGGAGTAAAGTTGTTAACATGCTGTAGGCTAGCAGCTTTTCGGAATTCCACCACGCCGACATGGTGGAAATAGTGATGCGGCATTCCGACCTAAATCAGAGGTTCCCCAGCAAGATTTGTGGCAAACTCCAGTTTTTACTTACTAACATTTGTTTAGTTACATTGCATGATTGAATCTGATCGTCTGGTCACGCCAGAAACTACCCCAGCAGAATCTTCGCAGGATTGGGCTATTCGCCCGAAGACATTTGAGGAATATTGCGGTCAGCCACGGGTCAGCGAACAAATGCGGATATTCATAGATGCTGCAATAAAACGTGGCGAATCCCTCGATCACACGCTGATTTTTGGTCCACCAGGCCTTGGTAAGACGACGCTGGCGAATATCGTGGCGAACGAAATGGGCGTGCAGATCAGGGCGACATCCGGTCCTGTGATCGAAAAGAAAGGTGATCTGGTGGCCGCCCTCACCAGTCTTGAAGAAGGCGATGTACTCTTTATTGATGAAATTCACAGACTGTCAGCGGCCGTAGAAGAAGTATTGTACCCGGCCATGGAAGATCACCAGGTTGACATCATCATTGGCGAGGGACCTGCAGCCAGGTCGATCAAGCTGGATTTACCGTCTTTTACCCTCGTTGGGGCAACGACGCGCAGTGGCCTGCTTACCTCTCCATTAAGGGATCGGTTTGGCATTGTGCAAAGACTGGAATTTTACTCGGCAGAAGATTTAACTCGAATTGTTAAGCGGTCAGCCAGCCTGTTAGGAGTGGCCACGGATGAAGATGGCGCGCAGGAAATTGCGAAACGTGCCCGGGGCACGCCACGCATTGCAAATCGGTTGCTTCGACGGGTCAGGGACTTTGCGGAAGTAAAAGCTGCCGGAATTATTGACAAGGAAACCGCAGATGCAGCCCTTAATATGCTGAGCGTTGATGTTAACGGATTTGAGCATATGGACCGAAAACTC
Organism: Pseudomonadales bacterium; assembly: GCA_029941905.1. Taxonomy (GTDB): domain Bacteria; phylum Pseudomonadota; class Gammaproteobacteria; order Pseudomonadales; family Azotimanducaceae; genus JAHRVQ01. The sequence goes on from JAPYTQ010000003.1 coordinate 29,969, forward strand.
CTCATGTCGCTGATTGAAAAGTTCGATGGTGGCCCGGCAGGGGTTGACAGTCTTGCGGCTGCGATTGGTGAAGAAAAAGATACCATTGAAGACGTTTACGAACCCTATTTGATCCAACAAGGGTTTATTATGCGTACACCACGGGGTCGGGTCGCGACAAGGCATGCTTATCTGTACTTTGGGCTTCCGGAGCCTGATAGTCGGCAGGCTTCAGGCTTGCAACAACAGCCTGTCGATCGTGATCTGTTTAACGATAATAAATTTGAGTGAGTGACCACTAACAACAGTCAATATCGGTAAGAATGTAATCTATAAATTCTAAAAGTGAGAAACGATTGAACGAACAATTATCTATTCTCGACCTGGTCCTCAACGCTGGTCCCGTCGTGCTTACGGTTATGGCGATACTACTTCTGGCCTCCATGGCATCATGGGTCATGATATTCCAAAAAGGCTTTGGGTTATCAGCCATCAAGCGTGATTCTGCTGTCTTCGAGGATGAATTCTGGTCCGGCAAGGATTTGCGCAAAATATTCCTGGAACTGGAGGCGGATGTACCGAATCCCGTTGGCATGGAACATATCTTTACCGCAGGGTTCAAAGAATTTACCCGTTTGCGGAAACAGGAAAATGCTGACCCCGATAGAATTATGCAAAATGTACAGAGATCGATGCGGGTTGCGATGTCCCGGGAAGAGGAGCGATTGGAGACTAATCTTTCATTCCTTGCGACCGTTGCGTCCACCAGCCCATACATCGGTCTGTTTGGCACCGTGTGGGGTATTATGAACTCATTTCGGAGTCTGGCGACAGTGCAGCAGGCGAGTTTGTCTATTGTGGCACCTGGCATATCAGAAGCACTGATTGCCACGGCCATGGGGTTGTTCGCGGCGATTCCTGCAGTTATGGCCTACAACCGGTTTTCCGCACAGGTCGAAATCATAATGAACCGGCTCGAAGCGTTTACAGATGAATTCAGCAGTATCCTTAATCGTGCAATACATAGTTCATAGAAAAGTTCTTAGAGAAGTTCATAGCATCCCTGGTAACGGCGGGGTACGGTAATGGCAAAGGCAAAACGACGCAGACCCATGGCAGAAATCAATGTAGTCCCCTACATTGATGTTATGCTGGTATTGCTGGTTATTTTTATGGTGGCAACTCCCCTGATGACCCAGGGAATAGTTGTTGATTTACCTAAGGCAGCTTCCGGTGTACTGGATTCGCCTCCGGACGAGCCAACACTGGTGGTGTCGATCAAGGCAGACGGGAGCTACTACATTAATGTCGGCGAAGACGAGGAGGCAGTTTCACTCTCGCTGATTGAGGAGCGCTCAAGAAAGATTATCAGTGTAAGCCCGGACATCAAGGTTCTGGTGGAAGCAGACCAATACCTGAGTTATGGGGTGGTTATAAATCTGATGAACGTGTTGCAGGCAGCAGGAGCCGAAAGTGTTGGCTTGATCACGGAACCCCCGGAACAATAACCTGATGAATCCCACTGGTGCCAATATACTGTCATTCATTCTCGCTATATCGGTCCATGGGGCGGTGATTGGAATACTATTGGTGGATTGGGGACCCAACAAGAAAATTGAAACTACAAAAGTGGAACCCTACTACATCGAATCTACGACGGTTAAGCGGAACCCCCATCGAGTTTCAAAAGAACGCGAGCAGCAGACTTTGCGCGAGCAGCGGGAAAAACAGCAACGTATCGATGCCAGGGAAAAAGCAGAAAAGCTTGCGCTGGTAAATCGACAACGACTGGAAGCCGAAAAAGTAAAACGCGACGCAGAACGTAAAGCCTGGGAAGACGCCGAAGCCGCTACTGAAAAAACTGCGAAAGAACTGCTGGTACAACAGCAGGAGAAGAGTGCTGAAGCAGAGATCCGCGAAACAGAACGCCAGGAGATGGAGCAGTTGTTGAATCTTGCCGTTGCAAATGAACAAGTTGGGATTCGCGCGGTCACCGATGATGAGAAGGCGATGGCATACGTGTCGCAAATCCAACGTGAAATTATCCAGAACTGGTCCAGGCCGCCAAGTGCCAGAAACGGCATGCAGGCGCTGTTAAAGGTTTTTCTGGTGCCAACCGGTGAGGTCGTCAGCGTGATGGTGGAAAGTACCAGTGGTAATGATGCTTTTGACAGATCCGCAGTATTGGCCGTTAGAAAGGCAGAACAATTTGTTGTACCGACAGACCTGCGACAGTTTGAACGAAACTTCCGGGAATTTGAGGTGCTGTTTCGTCCTGAGGACTTGCGATTGTAGAAGCACTGGCGGTTTGTTGCTGGTTTTGTCGCCCCAACCATGCCGGTTCGGTTAGCTGGGCCTCATTAATTTAATGATTAACGATGTAGTGATTACCAATGAAGTTTATTAAAGTCGTAATTCTGCTGTTTTCTCCGATGCTCTTGTTGCCCGTTAACATGGTGTTTGCGGAGTTAAGAATTGAAGTCACGCAAGGTATCGACAATGCGGTTCGCGTTGCCGTTGTACCGTTTACTCACAAGAGTCGTGGTCGACTGGCCGTGGATGTGACCGAAGTTATCGATTTTGACCTGACTTTGAGTGGGCGTTTTGAGACTTTACCCGCCTCCCAGATGTTAAGTCTGCCGAATGAATCAAAAGAAGTGTTCACCCGTGACTGGCGGATGCTAAAAGTTGAATACCTGGTCATTGGCTATATAGAATCGAGCCGTACAACGGTTCGCTTGCACTTTGAGCTCTACAATGTTTTCAGGCAATCCGTGGAAGCCAGCCACGTGATTGAGGGAACGAGAGATGAATTACGCGATATGGCACATTATGTCAGTGATGTCGTATATGAAAAGCTTACCGGGATCGAGGGGGCATTCTCAACTCGGATCATGTATGTGACCGCTAACGGCCCGGTCGATGATCGACAGTATCGTTTAAATATTGCTGATGCTGACGGTCAAAGGGTAGAAACAATACTGGATTCGAAAGAGCCAATATTGTCAGCTTCATGGTCACCGGACGGCGCCAAGATCGCGTATGTTTCCTTTGAAAAGGACAGTCGACCAGCCATCTACCTGCGAGATCTGGAGACTGGTGTGCGTCAACAGTTGACGGATTACCCGGGTCTCAACAGTGCACCGGCCTTTTCTCCTGACGGCAAACGATTGGCGATAGTGCTCTCAAAGGATGGCAATCCTGATATCTACATTCTGCAACTTGAAAGCCGAAAACTGCGGCGTATAACCCGTCACTATGGGATTGATACAGAACCTTCCTGGCGCCGTGACGGCAAAGCGATTGTGTTTACCAGCAATCGGGGTGGAAAACCCCAGATCTACCAGGTGTCACTCACAGACTTGGCTATTGAGAGACTGACATTTGAAGGGGACTACAACGCCAAGGCCAGTTTGCTTGCCGATGGTAGCGGCCTCGTTATGGTCCATCGAAGGGAAGGAATATTCCATATTGCATTGTTGGATCTGAACCGGGGTCGTCTAATGGTGTTGACTGAAACAGCGTTGGATGAATCTCCCAGTATCGCACCTAACGGAAGTATGTTAATTTACGCGACTCAAGTGAGGGGAGAGGGTATACTCGCAGCAGTCTCCATTGACGGAGGCGTTAAGTTTAATCTTCCATCCAGCGAAGGTGATGTGAGGGAACCAGCCTGGTCACCTAAGAAGCGTAAGATTTTTACGCCCATCGCCATTGATCGCAAGAAATGATCCGTTAGATTAATCAATGTGACTGATTTGTGAACTGTGAACGTGAATTCAATGAACTAATTGTGTTTTAATCCGCATAAATATGTAGACAGGAGTAAATCATGGGAATAACAAGAATTCGGGGCTTACTGGCCATTAGTCTGGCCGCACTGCTGTTGGCAGGGTGTGCGAGCAATGAGCCCGAAGAACCAGCTGAGGTTGTGGTGCCGGATGAGCCAGTAGAAGTGGTCCAACCTGCCCCCGAGCCGCCTAAGATCCAGAGACCCGAAATCAGTTCGAGTGGGCAAATGATCTATCCTATAGGCGACGAAACCTTGCAGGGTATTTTCTACTTTGATTTTGATCAGGCGATCGTCAAACGATCAGGACATACGGAACTGGACAAACATGCAAAAGGCATGATGCTTGACCGAACAATTCGAGTGCGACTAGAAGGTCATGCCGACGAGCGCGGCACAAGGGAATACAACCTGGCATTGGGCGAAAGACGGGCGAATGCAGTTCGCGCTTACCTGACTTCACAAGGTGCCTCTCGCTCACAAATTGAAGTTATCAGCTACGGTGAAGAGAAGCCGGCGGTGATGGGCGGGGGAGAGAGCTCCTGGGCTCGGAACCGTCGAGTGGAATTCGCTTACAAGCAATAAGCGGGTTTTAGATACATAGTAGATGCTAAGATGGGCTCCCATGAGTATCATTCGCCCATTAACAATCGGTGTGACTGGTTTGCTGTTGATAACCGTCGCACCGTTTTTATTTGCGGCATCGAATCCCGTTGCAGTTGAGTCCCTGGATGTTGGTACGGGTGATAGTGAGCTACCTTATCAATCGCCGATTGAAGAGCAAGAAAGTCCTGCCGGATATAGCGCCTCAGAAGAAAGCTCCGCCGGTGAAACCCATTATCAACTCCAGATTCTGCAGCAGGAAGTTCAGGAACTTCGTGGATTGGTTGAGGACCTTAAGCACACACTTGCCCGGATGCAGGTGACCCAGGAAGATCGATACCTTGAGCTGGACAGTCGCTTTCAGCAGTTGAGTGAGCAGTTACCAGCCTTAGGGCGGTCGGAACAGGATCATGCTGCCGAAGGAAATACTACAGACAACGCAAGCGATGATCCTACATTGATAGGGAGTGATATCAAAGTTGCCACTCAGGATGAAAAGGCACTTTATGAAACAGCCCTCGAACTCATCCGAAGTCGTCAGTATGATCTCGCAATAACCCAGCTTCAGGCAGTCATTGAACAGTACCCTGATGGTAGCCTGGCGCCCAATGCATACTACTGGTTGGGAGAAGTCTATGCGGCTAAACCCGAACCGGACTATGAGAGCGCAAGAAAAGCGCTCGCACAAGTTCTGACATTTTTTCCCGAACACCGCAAAGTCCCCGATGCTGCCTTCAAGTTAGGCAAGGTTTACTACCTGATGGGGGACTGTGATCGCGCCACAGAACTTCTCAGCCAGGTTGTGGAGCAACATCAGGGGAAGTCCGTTTCAAAACTCGCGGAGTCCTATTTGCGTGACAACGTGGGTAGTTGCGAATAGCCCTGTTAAATTTCTAGAATAGTCCTGTGAGCAATCTGCGTATAACCGAAATATTTTATTCACTGCAGGGCGAAGCCCGTACCGTGGGGCTGCCCACCGTGTTTGTTCGCCTGACCGGTTGTCCGTTGCGTTGCCAGTACTGTGATACGGCCTATGCATTTAGTGGTGGCGACCTGCTCAGCATAGACACCATTGTTGAGCGCGTTGAGACTTACTCACCGAAATACATTACCGTCACAGGAGGTGAGCCACTGGCCCAGGTGGAATGTACCACCCTGCTGACTGCGCTGTGTAACAAGGGCTACCAGGTTTCTCTTGAGACCAGTGGCGCCGTTGATATTTCTTCAGTTGATGACCGGGTTTCTATAGTGCTTGATATCAAAACTCCTGCATCCGGTGAAATGAGCAAAAACCTCCACAGCAACATCGACTACCTGCGGACAAAAGACCAGGTTAAGTTCGTGATTTGCGATCGCCAGGATTATGACTGGTCAACCTTTAAATTGAGTGAATACGCCCTGGCAGATCGAGTGAGCGAGGTGCTGTTTTCGGCGAGCCATGGACAACTCGAATCCGTTGACCTGGCAAATTGGATTATCGAAGATAACTTACCCGTGCGCTTACAGATTCAATTACACAAGTACCTGTGGGGAGACAAGCCGGGTGTCTAGTCAACGCGCCGTGGTTCTGCTCTCAGGTGGGTTGGATTCTGCCACGACACTGGCAATCGCACAGGCGCAGGATTTCGATTGTTACTGCATTAGTTTTGATTATGGACAGCGACATGTTACAGAAATTCAGTTTGCAGAGCGCCTCGCAAAAAAAATGGGTGCCAAGGGACATTCTGTGGTGCGAATAGATATTGGCAGTTTTGGTGGCTCAGCATTGACGGACGAAACCATCGAGGTCCCGGAGAATGAAGAAACGCAAGGCATCCCGATAACCTATGTACCAGCTCGCAATACGGTATTTCTTGCCTATGCTTTGGGCTATGCGGAAGTGTTGCAAGCCCATGACATCTTTATTGGCGTCAATGCTGTGGACTATTCAGGCTACCCGGACTGTCGCCCCGAATATATTGCGGCATTCGAAGTCATGGCAAATCTTGCAACCAGAATTGGTGTCGAGGGTGAATCAGTCCGAATTCAGACCCCACTCATTGACCTGGCAAAGGAATCGATTATCCAGTTGGGCCTCTCGCTGGGCGTGCAATACGCAGACACGGTGTCATGCTATCAGCTGGATACGGACGGCAAGGCTTGCGGGCGCTGTGATAGCTGTCGTATCCGCAGATCGGGATTCGAAATGGCGGAAGTTACCGATCCAACTCAGTACGCATAAAAATGTAGCCCTCAAACTGTAACTTTTGGGTTACACTAGTCTGGGTGCCGTTTTTCTAAAGCTCCTGCGTAGGAGGCTCCGAATGTCGCAAGCAAGGATTTTGGTGATTGATGATGATGCGTCAATTTGTGGCTTCTGTGAGACTGCCCTGAGTCGTATACCCAATCTTGCTGTAACTACAGAACATCGTGTGTGGAATGCGCTAAAGCTATGTGAGTCAGGCCGGTTTGACCTGGTGCTCACTGATCTCAGTATGGGCGACATTAGCGGCGTCGATATTCTGAAAAAGGTTAAGGAAGTCCATTCTGATATTCCCGTCATTATCATGACGGGATATCCCAGCCTCGATAATTCCGTCGAGTGCTTACGGCTTGGCGCGGCCGACTATGTTCTAAAACCATTGATGCTGGGTGACCTGCTGAGGACCGTGTCCAGAGTCATTGATGAGAAGCGATTACAGCAGGAAAATCGTCTGCTTCGACGTCAATTGGAACGCAAGTCCTCTTCTATTAATATCATTGGTGAAAGTGAGGCCATAAATCTGGTCCGCGCTGCTATTGCCAATCTTGCGGAAACCAATGTGGATGTTTTGATCTGGGGTGCTACCGGTACAGGAAAGGAGTTGGTGGCGCAAAATATTCACTTTAACAGCGACCGTTCGATGAAACCGTTTGTACCGGTTGACTGTAGCGCTATCCCACCTGATTTGTTCGAAAGTGAGTTCTTCGGCCATGAGATAGGAGCCTTCACCGGTGCTAGCCAACGTACTCTTGGACTCATGGAATATGCAGACGGCGGCACATTGTTCCTTGACGAAATAAGTGAACTGTCCCTGCAACAACAGGCAAAGCTACTCCGTGCGGTACAGGAACGACGGTTTCGCAGGGTCGGTAGCCGGGAGGAAATCCGGGTCGATATCCGATTGTTGGCGGCGACGAACAGGGATCTGAAAGAAGAAGTAAAAGCAAAGAGATTCCGTGACGATTTGTATTTTCGCATATATGTTGGGGAGATCAGACTGCCGCCGTTGCGGCAACGAATTGGCGATGTCGAGATACTGATTCACCATTATCTGGAAGTGTTTGGCCGGGAGATGGACCGGCCGAACAGGGTTCTCAGCGAGGGTGCACTGAAGTTACTCGTGTCTTATGACTGGCCAGGTAACATCCGTGAGCTGATCAATGTGGTGCGAAGAATATTGGCCCTGAGTCGAGGAAAGACCTTGTCGGTCGATGATGTTCCGCTGGATATTCGTACCCATATGGAAGGGTCAGGCAAAAGAAGTAGTATGGGTGGTTTTCTTGGTGAGAAGGCGCGGATGATGGAACAGTTTGAATATGACTATATGGTGTCCATTCTCAGGACCTGTGGGGGAGACTTGTCAGCCGCGGCTCGAAGGGCCGAGATATCCCGCCAATCTGTTTACCGTATGCTCGACCGATTGGGGTTGAATGCCAATGACTTTCGTAACAGAGCCGAGGGAAATCCCGGGAAGCTGTAACAGGCATTGATACGCTGTCGTAACACATTTGGTCATTATGTCATCTTAGAGTTACATTACAATGCAATCGAAACAGTGGTGCTAATTCGGAAATAACCTTAGAATATAACGTAATCAGTCATTTATGGAATTTCAAGGATGCTCTGCCGATTGGCACGGTATCTGCTCTATCTCTAAAAGGGAACTTGTATATAGAGCTTGTATACAGAACTGGATTCAAGGAACGACTTTATGGCGTTGTTAACGGTATATGAGGAAAAGGCGCTCGCGATGATTACACACCGCGACGTTTGGTTTTCTGTGAGTCAAATTGGCTGCTGTCGATTGTCCACATTGAACAAACTGGTGGATAAAGGATACCTCGAACGAATACGCCGACCGGGTCCGTATATTCCCAATGAAAGCATATTGTTTCGAATGCTGGAACGAGACGAAACAGCGACTGCAGGCTGATACGGCTAGCTGATATTGGTGTGTGGTTTTTCTAAATTTCTCTAAGACGCGCCAGGCTTTCCTTCGGCCAGACCATCTCACGATCATACTGTTCTTCAAACTGTGGAACATCCTCTTGCAAGACTAAGCCTGCCTGTTTCCTGCGGGTCCAAATATGGGTCTGGGGTGGAGCGATAGCCGGGTCATCGAGAGTATCAGGTTTCAATACCACCGATAATGGGAATGCGTCGGAGGACACAAAAAGAAGGGTCTGGCATTTAGCACAATGATGCCTCGTGCTTCTTGGGCTGACTTTCGTTGCTAGCATTTCGCCATGTATGATCATTTCATCGCGTAATACAAATGTGGTGAGAGAAAATGCCTGGCCGGTGTGCTTCTGGCAATCCAGACAGTGACAGGCATGGGTGAAAAGCGGTGGCGCTTGTAATGTGTAGTGCACAGCGCCGCACTTGCACCGACCGGCTGTTAGATCAGTTCCTACATCAGTCACAGGGTTCGCATTTTGGTCTGAAATTCGATTATGATCCTATGGAACCTCTGATTAAGGTCGGCATGCCGCGTCTCGGTATGCCGCACCACTATTTACGCCATGTCAGTGTCAGGACTGAATTCCGAAAAGTTGTTAATGTACGACATATTAACAACTTTTCTCCATTCTCTCCTTCCTTACCCTGACGAAAATATACACTTAATCAGAGGTTCCCTATAATGAAGAAAACATCACAGAAGGTGCCTCAAAGTGAAAGCCGTCAAGATTATCGGAATTTTGTTGCTCGTGTACCTGGGTATTATAGTATTGTTTGAATCGCTGCTTGGGTACTATCAGCCTGCCGGTGAAACCACACTGGTTATTACCACGACCGATGAAGATGGCAGCAAGAATGATCGGGTTGTGGCTCGTCTGGAGAGTAATGGCCAGTTCTATGTTGCCGCGAACCATTGGCCCCGCGCCTGGTACCACCAGGTGCTGGAGAATCCAAATGTAGAAATTGTACTGGCGGGAGAAGACAAGGCGGCTTATGTCGCAGTGCCAGTAGTCGATGAGGAACATGATCGGGTAAATGGTGAAAATAGCCTGCCTTTACCGTTTCGGATATTGACCGGGTTTCCACCCAGATACCTGGTCCGTTTGGATCCTCGCTAGTCGGTCGGGTCTGGGTTACGGGGCTTCTCTGGCAACCATCCATGATAAATGCACTTCGACGTATTCGAGTGTGGCCGATGAAGGATAAACCATGAGATTTAGTTTTACGGATGAACAACAACAGTTTCGGGATTTCGTCAGGAAATTCATGGAAGCTAATTCGGCGACGACAGAAGTGCGGCGTCTGATGCAGACTGATGATGGGTATGACAAGGCAGTTTGGCAGAATCTGGCCTCGTCACTGGGCCTGGCGGGTTTGCACATTCCCGAGCAGTATGGTGGTCAGGGTTTCGGGCCCGTTGAGGTGGGTATTGCACTTGAGGAAATGGGTCGAACCCTGTTGTGCGCGCCTTACCTGGGTTCATCTGTACTTGCGACCACGGCAATACTGCAAGCCGGATCGGAATCAGATAAGGAGAAATTGCTGCCTGACCTGGCCAACGGTGAACGACTTGCAGCCCTTGCCCTCGCCGAACCGAAAGGGTTGTGGGGTTCCTCCGGTATCGAGATGATTGCAACGCCGGATCAAGGACGTTTTCTTTTGAATGGCGTAAAGAGCTTTGTACTCGATGGATTGGTTGCTGACCTGATCGTCGTTGCGGCTCGTCTCCCGAATTCGAGTGGTGATGAGGGGATCAGCTGTTTTATCGTAAGAAGTGACGCCCCGGGTTTGGACAAGCGTCTGCTCAGTACCATCGATGAGACACGCAAACTGTCCATACTGACGTTCACTCAAGTTGAAGCCGAACCGCTCGGCGAAATCGGTGGCGCTGCAGAAGCGTTACAGCAAACCCTGAATCTGTCCTGTATTGCGCTGGCCAGTGAAATGGTTGGTGGTGCCCAGAAACTGTTTGAGAATGCCATAGATTACGCCAAGCTCCGGGTTCAGTTTGGCCGAACCATTGGCTCGTTTCAGGCCATCAAACATAAATGTGCTGATCTTTTACTGGACGTTGAATTGGCTAAGTCCGCGGCTTACTACGCGGCCGAAGCCGCTGCGGACGGTGCACATGATCTCAGGGCAATTGCCTCGCTCGCCAAGGCTTGTGCCTCAGACACCTACTTGCGGGTAGCTGCCGCCACTATCCAGATCCACGGTGGGATTGGATTCACCTGGGAAAATGACACACACCTGTATTTCAAACGGGCAAAAAGCAGCGAGGTGTTGCTGGATGGACCTGAATGCCATCGCGAAAATCTCATCCAACACTGGGGGCAACTGCAATGAGTGCGGAGAAAATGAGTGAAGAAAATTCAGTCAGGGATGAGGTCAGACAATGGCTCAGTGAGAACTGGGATCCTGACATGCCACTGGTGCAATGGCGCAACATGCTCGCTGATTCAGGTTGGGGGGTACCAGGCTGGCCGAAACAATGGTATGGCCGCAACCTGCCGGTTGCTCTCGTCAATGCTGTGCAGGAGGAGATACTCAATGCTGGTGCGGTCGGTGTGGCCCAATCAGGGGTCAGGATGCTGGCCGCTGCCACCTTGCTGGAACACGCGACGGATTTTCTGAAACAAAAATTCCTGCGCAGAATCCTCACCGGTGAGGATAACTGGTGCCAGTTATTCAGTGAGCCAGGTAGTGGTTCAGATCTGGCAGGTTTGACAACCAGGGCAGATCTGCAAGGCGACAACTGGAATATTAATGGCCAGAAGGTCTGGACGACGAGTGCGCATCATGCCCAGTATGGTTTGCTGCTGACTCGCACCGACTGGGATGTGAGTAAACACCAGGGCTTGTCATACTTTGTGATAGAGATTGGCCAGGTGGGCGTTGAGGTCAGACCGCTTCGGCAGATGAATGGCCATGCCTCTTTCAATGAAGTTTTCATGACAGATGCTGTGGTGCCGAAGGATATGCTGGTTGGTAAACTTAACCAGGGCTGGGCAGTTGCCATGACTACCCTCGCCAACGAACGCCGGGGAGCAGATGGCTTGCGTCAGTTTAGTAGTGGTGATGCGGGTGAGGGGAGCATATTTAAAGAACTCGAAGCCGAAAACAAAACCGCCATGGAACCCTACAAGTGGTATCCACAAAGGGCGGGTCGTGCAGACTGGATGCTGGAACGTGCCAAAGCGACGGGCGCCATTGAAGACCCGGTTGCTCGTCAGGAAATCGCCCGGGCGCTGATCCTCCACAAAAGTAGTCAGTGGATGGCGCGTCGGGCCAGGGAAGCACAACTGTTGGGGCGTCCCCAGGGACCGGAAGGCTCACTGGGCAAGCTGGCATCGAGCAATGTTGCCCGGGCTGCTGCCCACGTTCATACCTTGATTTCTGGCGCTGATTCAATGCTGAGCAAAGAAGACGGACCGGTTAATGGGTTGATTGCAGAGATACTGATCTCGGTACCGGCAGTTTCTATTGCCGGGGGAACCGATGAGATTCAACGTAACATCATCTCAGAGCGCGTGCTGGGACTACCGAAAGAACCGAGGACCGACACAGATCGACCGTTCCGGGATGTACCGCGAAATATAACCAGCTAGAACAACAATAGGAAGGCCATGGCTGCCAAACGAACTGCTGAAGAACACGACGCGTGGATTAACCAGGTGCAAGAGGAGGCCCTGGAGCCTGCGCTTCCGATTTGCGATGCACATCACCATCTTTGGCTCGATGCAGGCCATACCGGCTGGCCCTATTTGCTCTCGGATCTGCACAAGGATACCTCTGCGGGTCACAATATCCAACAGACAGTATTCCTGGAATGCCACGCAGAATACCGCCAACAGGGGCCTGAGCATTTACGTTCGGTTGGAGAGGTGGAGTTTGTTGCTGAACTGGCAGAACAGAGTACCAGCACCGGTCAGGCCGAGATCGCGGCAATAATGGGTAATGCCGACCTATCATTGGGAGATAGGGTCGAAGAAGTCCTGCTCGCGCATGAAGAGGCCGGTCGGGGTCGGTTCCGCGGTGTTCGATACATCACGGCACAGGATGATCATCCGCCACTTGCAATGGGTTCATCGACGGCGATGGATAACCCTGATTATCTGGCCGGGGTACGCAAGGTGGGTGCAATGGGTTATACCTATGACGCGATGGTGTACTACCCGCAGTTACCAGAATTGGTAGATGTTGCCAGGGCCTGTCCTGACACCCCCATCGTTGTCAATCACCTGGGTTGTATCCTTGGTACCGGTCCCTATAAAGACCGGCGGGAAGAGATCCTCGATTTCTGGCGTAATGCGATGGCCGAACTCGCAAGCTGTCCAAATATTTATCTGAAACTCGGTGGCATCGGCATGCCAATGATGGGCTTTCGCTGGGACAAGCAGCAAGCACCGCCCAGTTCAGAAGCACTGGCTGTACCCTGGCGGGAGCCAATTCAATACGTGATCGATCAGTTTGGCGCGAATAGATGTATGTTCGAATCAAATTTCCCGGTTGATAAACGCGGTGCTGGTTACGTTGTGTTGTGGAATGCCTACAAACGCATCGCCAGTGATTACTCGGCAGGTGAAAAACGGGACCTGTTCCACGATACGGCGGCCCACGCCTATCGAATAGAGACCCTCGCCTGATCCCTTGACTGCTAGTGGCCCCGAATATGCTTGATTTACACTACGATGTTCATGCTGGAACCGGGCCACCGTTGTTACTGGTACATGGTTTTCTGTCGAGCCGGGCTCAATGGCACTCCAATCTCGAAGCATTGGGAGAAGTGTGTACACCGGTAACCGTGGAACTCTATGGCCATGGGCGGTCGCCGACGCCGGTGCAAGCCGATGCCTATTTACCTGCCAACTATTTACTTCAGTTCGATGCCATAAGACGAGCCATTGGAGTTGAGAAATGGTTCCTGTGCGGCTACTCCCTGGGTGCTGGACTAACGATTCGTTATGCCTTTGAATATCCGCAACATACTTTTGCCCATATCTTTACCAATTCATCCTCGGCATTTTCTCCCCGGCCCGAGGAGCGAGCCGCGGCAGACGTGGTCAAGCACTTTAAAGAGGGCGGAATTGAGATCATCGAGAAGATACCAGTCCATCCAAGATACGCCAGGCGACTTCCGGAAGAAATCAAACAGATGCTGGTGGAGGATGCACGCCTCATCAGTCCAGTAGCTATCGGCAGAAATATCGCCTATACCAATGCGACGGTCTCCATCCGGGACGAACTGAAGCGTAATACGCGACCTGCACTCCTGGTCTGCGGCAAGGAAGAAAAACGTTTTCAGGTGCACCGGGACTTTATAAAAGCCAATATGCCTGAAACAAGTCTGGTTGATTTACCCGCTGGCCATGCGGTAAACATGGAATGCCCGGAACAATTTAACCAGGCGGTCACCGATTTTATTCAGCAAAACTCTTAGCAGGCTGTATTTTGGCAAGAGTTTATTTTGACAAGACTCTATTTTGACAAGACTTTATTGTAACAACACAAAACATGAACCAGGGAGAATCCAATGACACCACAAGCGGATATTGATGCAACCAGCAGCAAATATCTTCGCGGTAAGTACGCCATCGTTGGCGTCGGCGAAACCGGCTACGTCAGGGGTTCTGGTGTAACGACGCGCGTCCTGGGCACCCAGGCCGTGAGAAAGGCCATAGCGGATGCGGGTCTGGAATCCGGCGACATCGATGGCATGTTGTCCTACAGTTTCAATGATTCCACCACATCGCCTGTCATCGCCGGGGAGTTAGGCATCCGACCCAACTTCTACATGGACACCTACGGCGGTGGGTCCAGTATTGAAGCACTGGTTGGCATTGCCATAGGCGTTATTGAGGCAGGCATGTGTAATACCGTGGCTATCTTTCGCGCCATGAATGGCTACAGCCAGATTCGAATCGGTGGCACTGGGGGTCGTGGAGCCGCTGCCCCCTTGACTGGCGGCTCACTCTACACACGAAGTTACGGCCTGATGAGCGCCGGTCAAATGTTCTGCCAATCCTTTATGCGCCACATGTATGACTATGGCACGACACCTGAACAGGTTGCAGCGGTCAAGGCCATACACTCAGAGCACGCGTCCAACAACCCAAAGGCCTACTACCAAAAGCGAGTCACGGTTGACGATGTGCTTGCTTCCCGGATGATCGTCAAACCATTGCACCTGCTTGATTGCTGTGTGGAAACAGATAATGGTACTGCCCTTATTGTGACGAGTATTGAAAGAGCCAGGGACTGCCAACACACACCCGCGGTGATACAGTCAGTCGTGGGCCGCTGCTGCAAACCCCGGGCAGATAATCACTATCAATCCGGTCCTATATCTACCGTCGCAGGACATTTCGGCAAGGATATTCTGTGGCCAAATGCAGGCGTCGGGCCGGAGGATATTGATGTAACCGGCTCATACGATGCATTCACGTTCACCACACTTATGCAACTGGAAGACTACGGATTCTGTAAAAAAGGGGAGGGCGGCGATTACGTTTCCAACGGCACCATGCGGCTGGGAGGCGCCAGACCTAACAATACCAGTGGGGGGCATCTCTGTGAGGGCTATACCCACGGTATTAACATGGTGATTGAAAATGTTCGCCAGCTCCGTACCGATGTGGATGACAGCTGCCCTATCGGCAGTGACGGCAAACGCCGGCATAGCTATGATTATAGTGAGGGCGGCTGTCGCCAGGTTCGCGACGTCGAATTGACGGCCAACCTTGGCTGGGGGACACCGGGAACCGGGTCGGCGATGATCATGACAAAGCAATAAGTGGAGAAGAATAATGACATATCCGAATCAATATCTTGGTATGCCAGTTAAAATTGGCGAACTCGATCATGAGAATAGAGAGTTCTACCGCTATTGCGCCCAGCATGATTTACATTTACAGCGGTGTGACGATTGCGCATTGCTGCGCTACCCGGCAACAACATCGTGTCCATTTTGTGCCAGCCCCGACGCCACCTGGACACCAGTCGAAGGCAAAGGGATAATCTACTCCTATGGAGAAGTACATCATGCCATCCAGGGAGCATTCCGCCAGCATGTACCTTACCTGTTGTTATTGGTGGAGTTGGATACACAGAAAGGCGAGCCAGGAGAATTCGACGGCCTACGTCTGACGGCTAATCTTGTGGATGCAGATGGAGAAATGGCTTCGCCGGAAATGGTGAAACAGGTAGGCATTGGCAGCCGTGTTCGGATCGTCTACAAAGATGTCGATGAAAGTGTCTCCATCCCGCTGTTTGCGATTGACGAGGATGCTGAACAGCCAGATGAACCCTGGAGATATGCAATAGAGTAAGTAGAGTAAATAGAACAAAAGCAAGGAGAAGAACATGAGCAGTCTTGAAGAAAGAGTCCAGAATATTGAAGACCGTGATGAAATCCGTGAACTCACCACCCGTTACTGTCATGCCATTGCCGCCGCTGACGTTAACTGTATTATTGATTTGTTTTGTGAAGATGGCGCTTTTTGCACCGGGGATCGAACCACCAAAGGTACAGCAGCACTCGAGAAATTTTACTCGAGTCTCTCGAAGCAACCTCCAATCCCGTTTATCCAGAATCATGTGGTTGACGAAATCAGCGGAGATCATGCCCGCGCCCGTTGCTCCGCAGAGATTCGAATGGTCGCCGATGGTAAATCAGTAACGACTGCAGGTTGGTATGAGGACACTTTTCGTAAGGTCGATGGCAAGTGGAAGTTTGCCGAACGAAAGTTTAACGTCTTCCACATGGTGCCATTGAGCGAAGGCTGGGCATAAAGCATCGGGTTCGGGTGACGGGCTCGACCCATGATTCTGTAGTGTGAAATGTGTGACAAGTTAGACTACTATCAACGCACACAGCCAATATTTATTGGGGATATTTGTGGACTTGCGAGAATCAATAGAACGATCATTTGATGGTGAAGAAATATCTTCAATCAGAGAATGCATCGACGAAGTACTGATAAGAATCGAGACTGGTGAGTTGCGGGTTACAAGAAAAAAAACCGGAAGGTGGGTCACCAACGAGTGGGTTAAAAAGGCTCTAATTCTTGCTTTCAAATATTTTCCAACAGAGCTTTATGAGGATGGTACAACAGCCTACTTTGATCGAATTCGACCTAGATTTCATGGATTTACGAGGGAAGATTTTGAATCTATTGGTGCGAGGGTTACGCCCGGTGCTGTGGTCCGTTCAGGTGCGTCTATCGGTTCGAACGTGGTTTTAATGCCGTCCTTCGTGAATATTGGTGCCTACGTTGGCGAGGGTACGATGATTGATACATGGGCGACTGTCGGCTCCTGCGTTCAAGTGGGGTCGGGAGTTCACATATCTGGCGGTGTCGGCCTCGGTGGAGTTCTTGAGCCCGCACAAGCTACACCCACAATTATTGAAGATGGGTGCTTTATTGGTGCACGGTCGGAAGTGGTCGAAGGTGTGATTGTTGAAGAAAATTCAGTAATTGGCATGGGCGTCTTTATCGGCAAGAGCACACCAATTTATGATAGAGAAACTGAAGAGACCCACTATGGTAGAGTCCCTAGTGGTTCAGTAGTTGTATCTGGCGTATTGAATCGTGGCAAATATGGATTAAACGCTGCAATTATTGTGAAAACTGTTGACGCTCAGACACGCTCCAAAACATCAACTACAGCATTGTTGCGTGGTGTGTAACATTATTTGAATTGATGTTAAGTCACAGGACACAATTGAAAACTCAAGTGAGTTTCTTGCTCTCTGCGCAATTCAAATCCTAGCCGTTTGACAAGCTTAATGCTTGGAGTATTGGCGTGTTTTATTCCAGCCCATATCTCTGTGGCGGAGTAATTATCTTTTGCGTATGTAATCAGCCAACTAACCGCTTCGGTCATGTAGCCATGGCCTTGAAACCCGTCGCCTATCCAATACCCAAGTCCATAGACTGTACGGCTGTACCTGATTAAAGTCGCCGTACCAATGATTTTGTTATCCAAAAACACGCCAAATGATTCCTGGCCTGTGCTTGATTGAGATAAGTCAATCTTTGTTGAACGCAGATCACGGTCAATCAAGTCCTTATAGTCACCATTCTGGGTTAAGTGAGCTTTACTGTTCTGAATAAGTTTGAAGAGGCATTCAGAATCGGCTGGTCTCAAGGGCTTAAGGCTAATCATTATTGTCACCGAAGGTGTAAAATTCCATGCTACGCAGACCTTTGTTTCCGATTCTTTCCCTCCAATCGGGCGAACGTTTTGTATTTTCTTTGAGCGACATGTTTCTAACCAAACCACGAGGAAAAAAGGTGGCTAGAGCTTATCGTCAACTTGGATACTTGAATAGGGCAGCCACGCGGTTGGTCGGTTGATCAAGAAATATTTACAGTGTTGGTGACTCGTAGGAAGAAGGACCCACCCAGGGTTCACCCCGCCTACGGAATCCCAATCATTTCTGTACCACTGCTCAAAACAAGCAGTCCTGAGGCATCGACCCATTGTTCCATACCATCTGGTTGGATGGTCTGTTTGTAATCTTCCCAGCCTGATTTATCCGGAAAATAAAGCTCCGCCAGACCAGCGAAGGACTCTGATGCTGGATCGATACTGTGGCTGACGCAATACCTGAATCCACCAACCTGCCGCATCGTTGATTCAACATTGGGGACATGTACATCAAGCCAATGGGAAAAGAACGTTTCATAGTCTGTTCCCTGTTTCGCCTTCACCAGGAAGCTCTTCTTGAAGAACCCGGAGCGGGTACAGGGGAATGGGGCGTTGAGTGTTAATGGTTGCACTTCCAGGTCGCCATCCATCACCACGTATTCGGTCGTGTTCCAGGGTACATAGGGTTCAGATCTTTCCTGAAACGAATCTGTCGGCGTTGTGCCATGTGGGATCTTTGGCATTCGCAACGGTGCATCCCACCACAATTGGGCCATCCCGTCCCATGGGTATTCACCACTACGATCAGCGTCAAACAAAGTGGCGAAATATTTGGTGGCGTGGCGCCGACCCTTAGCGGCTGAACGCTGTTGATTGCTGATCACTATTGGCATGTGATTGCCAAACCAGTGGGCAATGACTTCCTCCCTGGAGGTTGTTGGCTTCCGCTTGATAAGATATATAACCTTGGTTCCCGGTACTGCCTGTCGTTTATTTTCCATGGTTTTCGTTCCTTAGGTCGCCTCAGAGACCGTCTTTTGTTTGGTCAGGCGTCTTTTTTTTCGGTTGTCTGGTCTTCGATTTCAAAGAGCCTGTCCAGACCCGCCAACTGCGGCAATTGCCGATAGGTTTCGAATATTTTCTTGGTGCTGAGCCCGGTTTTCCCGGTCATTTGAAACTGCCTGTAGGCATTTCGTACCGCATCCACTGCAACCACCTGGGCAGTGAAGGGGTCAATAATGAGTTGCCAGCCAAGCGCTTTCCACTCATCAGCTGTTCTCGCGTCCAGGGAAGTAATTGCCGCCAGTGGCGCGTCAATCACTGCCGGTGCTCGTTCCCATTCATCGTCCGTTTGTGGCATCAGCATAATGATATCGGCACCGGCTTTCCGGTAAGCATTGCCGCGGTCAACGGCGTCGTCGAATGTTTCATTTTTAACCGCACCGGTCCGTGCAATTATCTGGAACCCTGGGTCTGATCGCGCGGCGACTGCATGCTCAATCTTCTGCACCATTTCTGCCTTGCTTATCAGATGTTCGATACCGCGATGATGGCTCACTCTTTTTGGCGCAACCTGGTCCTCGATTTCGATGGCCACGGCACCGGTTGCTTCAATTTCCCATATTGTTCTCGCGACATGGACAGGGTCTCCAAACCCGACGCCGCCATCCACAATGACCGGCAAGTCAGAGCGGAGCGTAATATGCCGGGTAGTGTCAGCAAGCTCCGACAGGGTCAGCAGTGCTTCGCTGACAGCATTGGCATATCCCAGGGCACCACCACTGACATATCCGGCACCGAATCCGCAGTCTGCCACTATCCTCGAAGACAATGCATCAAGACACAAGGGTGCGAAAATCGGCTCCTGGTCAGCCAACAGGTCTTTGAATTGCTGTCTTTGATTAAGCAAGGTTATCCCTTGGTAGATGTCGGGATTGATCGAATCAGACTAACACAGAAAGCGTGAAAGGATCGGACAGGACCTTGATGGTGTGTATATGGTGTGTATAGTTGATCCGTGAATAATAAGGAACTAAAACAGCTTTCAACTAAAGCGAAAAGGATCAATGTCACCATACCCCAGCGTGTGTTGTAACCAACACAACGCGATCTGCGTTTTTAACGGATGCTGCAACGAAGTATATGGATCAGTACAAGGTACATGACGACCCGAATGGGCGCCTCAAGATGGAAATTCGGGAATCGACTCCAGGCAAGATCAAGCGAAAGCAACCATCTCGTCGAAAATGACTTGCGAATTACATCGGCTTCAAAAACACCCTGTCAAGAAAGCTGATCATGACATCCAGCGCGGGTGGTGCATCCTTTTCGAAACTCAAACCGAACACCGCGTTTGAACCGGAATCCAAAAAGGCGTGGGGCCTGCCTTCGTGCTCCCAGTACTCTGCGGCGTGACCTGCCGCCTGTAAATTCGCCATATAGGTTTTGACAGACGCTGGTGTAACCAGTGTGTCTTCACTGCCAGCGGTCAACAGTTGTGGTGGTAATTTACGCTCATTCACCTCCGGGATATGGTAGGCAGGAGATACACCTTTATATAAGCCCGGGTTGTCTGAGGCGTTGAATTCATCGCCGAAAATTCCTCTTGCCAGTGATCCGCCCATCAGCCAGAACGGATTTTTCCAGCTTTCAAATCCATTTAAGCTGGACTGATAAACATCGAAGGCACCGTAGCTCAAGATGGCAGCTTGTACCGACAAACCCCCTTGCGCGGCAATCTGTTCTGCGGTCATGCCATCGGGTAAATAGGAAGGCGTGAAAGCAAGTGATTGCTCGGAGTATCCACTGGAACTTAAACGATTGCCAAGATTCACAATCATGGCCGAGAGATGTCCGCCTGCACTGTCTCCAGTCACGGCGATCTTTGTGCTATCCCCCTGATAGTCGCCAATATGCGCCTTTGCCCAGAGAACTGCGCCAAAAACATCCTCAACAATCTGGTCCAGCGTGACAGTATTGCCTGCATCCCCCAGCAATCGGTAGTTAACATTGCAGACCACGTATTCACTGTTGGTTGCCAGGTACTTAGACGCCTGATCCATAATCGACTTGTTGTTGATAAGCCACCCGCCACCATGAAAAATCATCAAAACAGGGTACGCATCTCCTCCGGACGCAGGTGTATAGATGTCCATTGTCAGGTCAAACCCGTCGGGCGACGCCCACAAGACATCTTCGACCACACTGTATTTTCTTGGGTCGTTGTTTTCGAGCAGTTCCGGGTTCTTCGTCGAGCAGGCAGTGATTGAAAAAAGAAACAGAATGACCAGGATATTCTTAAACTTCGAGCTACACACCAGGTTATGAGGTCCTCGGCAATGGAAAACAAACCATATATTCTCAAGAACGGCCAACTCGGATCAAGAAAATTCTGGATCATGTTTAGTGTCTAATGCCAGATTGTCACCCTTCAGGGTGGACTCTTAAGTCATAAGTCATGTGTTTGCCGTGCTCCGTGCAGGCTAAAACCACCAAAGCCTGGTGGTTTTCACCCGTCATACCCCTTCGTTACGAGCACTGATTCAGTTTATTTGAATCACCATTTGAAGGGTTTCTCCGTCCAGCGAGAAGATATCCTCGGGGTACGACTGGAACGGCGATTCTGGATGAGTCAACTTATCCCGCAGGGAGCTCGTTTGAAGACTTTCGAGAATGCTCCCGGGGAATCAGCAGTTTGCATTTGACGTTCTATCCCCGTGCCAGAGTCGCGATTCTTAATCTTGCCAGGAATATCGAAAGCCACATTGGCGGTTCAAGCGCATAGCACACCCACGGACTGTTTTCGTAATGAACATCATGACCATCAGGGATAACCGAGGCTTGGATATAGACGTTAGGCTTTGTTGTATCCGGGATGCTATTCCAGTTGCTTTAAAACCGTTGCATGAATCAATTCTATCAACGATGGATTACACTAAATTGTGAAACAATATCCTCGTTTGATGCAGGAGCTGAATTATCAATTTCCAAGTCCCAGTCAAATGTCACCTTGGCAGCTCTCTCATTAATTGACTTCATCATTTCATTGGAAACGAAAAATTGACCATCTTGATCTCTCTCTTCAATTCGTTGGTAACAAATATCTAAGGGGCAATGTATCCGGACTAATTTAATGTTGTAGGATTGACCCAGATTTTCAAGGACACTGGGAAAGAAAATGGATGTTCCAGTAGCTTCAAATAGAACGGAATTTTCTGTTGCCAAAATTTCCCGTACTGCCTGTTCCTCTAGATCGAAACCATCTCTCACCAATCCGTCTTCAGGCAATCCAAATTGTTTAATGTGTTCAATTAGAAGAGGTTCGACTCTGAGAAACTTCACCCCCAGCTTGTCTTGAAGAAGCTCACCAATATGTGATTTTCCGCTGCCCTTAGGGCCAATCAGAATGTAGACAGTTTTCTTTTTAGTAGAGGTTACTCTTGTCTCTTTGGAATTGAGGATGTTGAGTTCCTTATCACCGGTTGACCGCCCTGTGTCAACATTGCACCGAGGACAATCAGCCCTGTCTTACGTCGTAATTCAGAAACGAAAATAGTAAATCCTTGATCCATATTTGTTTGCCATCGACCCGGCAATATGAGTATCTCGGGCTCAATTGATTTTGATAACACTTTTCGGTTTCAATCGCTACACCCCGTGCAAACCTTGAATATCGGGGTAAGACCGGATGACGTCTGCTCCCAAACGGTAATTCCTGTGTCCCACGTATAAGGTTCCATCGCCCAGTATTCTCTATTGCCATCATGGTCAAAGTCGGACACTAGATAAATCTTCAATAAAATTTACCACAATCCTCTCGAATTCATCAGGTTGGTCCATATTTGGCAAGTGAGCTGCATTTTTGATCGTTTCTTTTTGTATAGTTGATATCTCCTCGGCCATGTAATCCACAGCTGCGTGCATGTACGGGATATCGTCAGCGCCAACAATGGCTAACACAGGGACACTTAATTCCCTTAGACGTCCTACGGCTGGTGTTTCGGTATTTGATAGTTGCTTGCCGAGTCCTTTTGCATCATGAGATAGTGCAATACGATTCATAACGAATGCCAGCTCACGCATTTCTTGGTTAACATCACCAGGCTTTCTGTCACCATCAAACCAAATTTGAGTTTCAATCTCCGCTACCAGATCGAGATCACCCGCATTCTCAGCGTCTTCTACCAGTTTAAACTTAGCTGGTGTGGGTACATCTATTTGAAGTCCAGACGGGGCAGAGTCCACCAGAATCAAGGCCCTTACATTATCGGGATGCGTTAATGCGTAGTCCAATGCCAGTCCGCCTCCCATTGAACACCCGATAAGAATCAAAGGTTGCTCTACATCCAGATGGTTTAGCAATGCGGTCATTATTCCATTGGCGACTATCAGCAACCCCGGCGTGAATCATGACGATGGGTTGTCCACTACCCGCAGTTTCAAAATAAATTGAAGCATTATTGACTTTTAACATTTCAAACTTTCCTCCTGGTGCCGACAAGGTGATCCAATAAAGGCCGTTAGACCTCGGCGGGATTGATCGAAAAATAACAGCGACTTCGATACTGAACCTTATTCGTAAAATTTTATCCTGTATTCAAAATGATTTGCTTCTTCAAAACCGCTTTGCCGATAGAAGTGGATTGCACCTTCGTTTTGTCTGTTAACTCTGAAGAACAGCTCTAGCCCATCATTATCAACACAAATTCTTACAACTTCCTGAATGAGCGAGGTCGCTACTCCCTTCCTGCGATCTTTTTCAGGTACAAAAATCTCCGTCAATTCAACTGTCGGCCGGGTATAACAGAATGAGTGAGTGATCTGAATTGTGGCAAACCCAAGAATCTGACGATTTTGTTCAGCGACTACTACCTTCTCACTTGGATTTGTAGAAAGGGAGCGTCCTACGTCCGCTAAATTATCTGATACGTCCTGACCATCATTGAATTCCCGATTCAATCTTATCAGTTCACTCGCATCAGCAGGCTCCGCCATTCTGGTCGAGATAGTCATGTGTGCGTCGCCATGTAAAGTACCGGCTTCTGACTATACACACTCTCCTTCCTAACGGGATTATCAAGTGTGGATGAGGGTGATCTCTATCCATTTGTAGTTTGAAAGTAACAAGACGTTTCACACAGAAATTTTTGTGGCAAGGTGTGATTTTAACAACATTGAGTGAGTGTGATGCTCTACAGGCCGCTTATTTGGTGGGGCGTCCGCGACTCGAACGCGGGACCAACTAGTTAAAAGCCAGCTGCTCTACCGACTGAGCTAACGCCCCAATAAGGGAAGGCCGGTATAATACCGATTTATCTCCAAAACTCAAGGGCTTTGGAGTGAATCCGGAAGCGAATCCGGAAAGATGTTGTCGATGATATCCGGGGCAAGGTTCTGCCCGGTCAGGGCCTCAATGGTGAGTAATCCGCCTGGATTGACGACGTTGAATTCAATAACAAAGGGGTAGGCTAAATCCACACCGACAAAAGCCGCGCCGTGAGCTGTGAGAAACTGGCCGATTGTCTGGCAATACTCGTATTCTTCGGTGTTGAGCTCACAAGGTTCGATATCGGCGCCGTGCATGACATTGGTCCTGTGGTCTTTCCTGGCGTGGCGTAAATACTGGCCGACTGGTTCTCCACCGGCGATCAGGACTCGTTTCTCGCCTTGTTGAATTTCTTCCACATAGGGCTGCAGCAGGCAATACTGGTCTGCTTCCGGGCCAGTCATCGACTCGAGAATAACGCGGGTATTGGGGTCATCGGCAGTTAAAAGAAAAATATCCCGGCCGAGTGATCCGGCGGGGGGCTTGGCAATCCAGCGGCCGTTGCCCGATTTCTTGATTGCATTGGATTTGCTCTTGATAACATCGTACAGCTCGTCCGGGTTATTGGAAGCAAACGTTGGTGGGTAGGTGAATGTCGCTCCCTGGCTGGCAAGAAAATACTTGCTCTTAAAATGCATCAGCGAATCGATAGAATTGATAACCCGGCAATATTGTTGCAGACAGTAGAGCAGTTGAATCTTGTCCAGGAAACTCTGCCGCATCCCGAGCGTGAGCACCCAGACAAGATCGGCTTCTTGCAATTGAATAATGTGGAAATCAGGAAACGGGTCACCGTCAGAAGCGGGCACCGATAAGTTGAAGCCCCTTGCGGTAATTTGGGAATCGTACATCGAGAGTGATTCCATAAAGCACAAATCCACAGTGAAGCCCCGGGCGAGCAGGGTATTGCCAAATCGAAGGTAGTTACCGTCTTCGATGGTGTCACTCTGCGCGATAAGTAAAACAATGTGATTCATTAGCTGTACTGCTCGATCCAAAGTCTGCCATTTTAACCGGCCCGGCTCCCCTGGAACAGCCGCCTTGACCATAGCCATCTATACAGGACACTCTACTGGGTTATAATTACCGAACCAGACTATGCGGTACTCGAGCCATGGCTGACTTAGCCTTTGATATTCCCCTGCACCAGAACAAGCAACTCTCCGCTGCGGACCTTGGGTCTCTCAAAGAGCGTATAAAAGCGCTTTTAAAACAAGAAGATGCAGTACTCGTCGCGCACTATTATACCGACGGTGAGATCCAGGCGTTGGCCGAGGAGACCGGTGGATGCGTCTCGGATTCACTTGAGATGGCTCGTTTCGGGAATAAGGCGAATGCAAAGACCCTTATTGTCGCGGGGGTTAGATTCATGGGTGAAACCGCCAAGATCCTCAGCCCTGATAAGCGCGTCCTGATGCCGACACTGGAGGCAACCTGTTCTTTGGACCTGGGTTGCCCGATCGAAGAATTTTCCGCTTTTTGTGACCAGCATCCCTCCCGCACGGTCATGGTTTACGCGAACACGTCCGCTGCGGTGAAGGCGCGTTCTGATTGGGTGGTGACATCCAGTATTGCCCTGGAGGTGGCAGAACACCTGACCAGCCTGGGAGAAAAAATACTCTGGGCACCGGACAAATACCTGGGTGGGTACATTCAAAAAGAGACGGGCGCCGATATGGTCCTGTGGAATGGTGCCTGTGTTGTGCATGAAGAGTTCAAGGCCAGGGGTTTGCTGGATCTCAAAAATGTCTACCCGGATGCTGCGGTTCTGGTCCATCCGGAATCCCCTGCATCGGTGGTTGAACTGGCAGATGTTGTGGGTTCGACCACACGGATCATCAAGGCCAGCCAGGAGCTGCCGAATGAACAATTCATTGTGGCAACTGACCGGGGTATATTTTACAAGATGCGCCAGCTGTCACCAGACAAGACCTTTATCGAAGCCCCGACGGCGGGTAATGGGGCGACTTGCCGAAGCTGTGCCCACTGTCCATGGATGGGCATGAATGGTCTGGAAAATCTAGCCGCGACGCTGGCGTCAGGAGATAACGAAATATTTGTTGATCCCGATATTCGCGATCGAGCGTTGAGACCCCTTGAAAGAATGGTGAACTTCGCCAATTCCAATTAGTTCAGGTTAGCTGTTCCGCCTGGCTAACATCTCATAAATTTCGTTGATCCTTTGTTGGATTCGCGCGTTTTCCTGGAAATTTCCCCGCACCAGGGGAGTGGCAAATCCAAGCTGCTTGAGCGCCTGGTCGAAATTACCGACCAGAATGAAATACTCCGCTCTGGCCTGGTGAACTCCTGCTCCATTTCTGGCCAGACCGTAGGCTTCAGCCAGCAGAAACCAGACATCCTGGTCGTTGGCCCGTGTCTGGGTCATCATCAATAGTATAGCCACAGCTGCATCGGCCTGTTTAGCTTTCATCAGCGTTTCAGCGTGAGCCATGGTAAGGGGGTAGTTTCCTGGAGCGATCAGCAGGGCTTGTTCCAATACAGCCAGGGCATTTTCGTATCGCTCTGCGCTGACATGAATGTCCGCTTCGGCCAGTATAAAGGCAATTTTACTCGGATATTCCGCTCGCAGGCGCATAATGTTACGCATACTGTTATCGAACTGTCCGGCTCCATTCTGGGCCAGGGCAAGACCGTATCTTGCCGCCGTTTGTGTGACCTCATCGCCGGTTGTTAACTTGTCCGTCATCCGCAGAATGGTATCGACATTCGATTCAGCAATCATCGTCAGAATTCGTGCCCGCATAAGATGAAAATCGAGGCTCTCGTCGAATACCTTCAACGGTTGTTTTTCAGTATGGGCATAGGAGTCGGCGATCCTGTTTTTTGTGACCGGGTGAGTCAGCAGAAATTCCGGAATATCTCTTCCGTCGAATCGGCTCGCGCGATTAAGACGCTCGAACATATGGGCCATGGCTCTCGGGTCGAGTTCAGCTTCTAGCAGGGTATTGATACCCACTCGATCTGCCTCAGCCTCACGGGAACGGCTGTAACGCAGCATTTCAGACTGGGTGATAGCACGGGAGGCTGAGATAGCTGCCATACCGGCTTCGGAATTGGATGTCGCCATTAAAACCACCCCCGTCAGCAGGCCCACCATACTGGTCAATGAAGCTTTCTTGCCCGCTTCTGAGCGCCGGGCAAAATGCCGCTGACTTAAGTGAGCTATTTCATGGGCGAGAATGGCGGAGATTTCTGATTCACTTTCACCAAACAGGAACAGACCCAGATTTACGCCAACGATTCCGCCCGGCGCCGCAAAGGCGTTGAGGGATTCGTTGTTGATGATAACAAGATCGAGTCGTCGATCCTTGAGCTGACTATGGGAGGCCAGCTTGTATATGAGCAGCTCGAGGTACTCTTGCAGGACAGGATCGTAAACCAGGGGCGCACCAGCCCTCAGTGAGCGCAGGAATTCCTGCCCGATGGCTCTTTCCTGTTCCAGGGATACTATCCCGGAAGTGTAGTCACCCAGGCTAGGAAGATTGTTACTGTCGACAGCCATTGATAAGTGCGACGCCACAATCAGGCAAATTCCCAGAACAGTTTGTGTAACGATTTGCTTAGCAGGTTGCATAACTGAAAGGGTTCGAAAACATTATGATGATACTTGAACTACTGTTTCCAACTCGGATTTTGATGTTGTACTTATTCTGGCAGCTTTAATCTGGCAGGCCAAGATCTAATTACCCGTGTGCGGCCCAGAACAGATATACTTGCAGGCTTTGTTGGCAGCAGCGGGACTGTCGAGAACTATGGAAGTAGCACTGTGGAAGTAGAACTGTGGTAATAAAGAGTGATCAAGATGTCGACGCCTGTGGCTTAACGTGCCCTTTGCCTCTGTTAAAGGCGAAGCAGGCATTGAACAAGCTTCAAGCTGGTCAGGTGCTTTCTGTTGTGTGTACCGATTCTGGCTCGGTGAAGGACTTTCAGGTGTTTTCTGAACGCAGCGGCCATCAGTTGCTGGATTCGAGGGAAGATGCGGGTAAATACTACTACTGGTTAAAAAAGTCATGATCGACGTCGTCAGAGGCTGGATTGACAGATTCTTGTCCGAAGAAGAAGCCATGTTGCTGGCAATGCTTCTCGTTGTTTCCACCCTGGTAATTATTTTCATGGGCAAGATCCTGGCACCGCTGATGACGGGCATTGTGCTGGCGTATGTGATGCAGGGTATTATCAAGGTGATGAAAAAGTATCATATCCCCAACGGTCTTGCGGTGGCGGGAACGTTTGTTTTGTTTCTTGGCGGATTTGTTGGATTTCTGTTTTTTGTTATTCCCCGAGTGTGGCGGCAGATGCGAAGTTTGTTCCTCGAACTGCCGAATATGATAAGACAGACTCAGGGTGTGTTGCAGGATCTGCCCAGTAGCTACCCTCTGCTTCTTTCCGAGGCGCAGGTAAAATCCTGGGGAGAAATGTTGAATGCTGAAGCAGGTGACCTGGGTCAACGCCTGTTGACCTTCTCGATATCGCAGTTGCCCGTCGTGGTTACCGTGGCAGTTTATATGGTTCTGGTGCCGATACTGGTGTTCTTTATCCTTAAAGACAAGGACGCAATAATCAATTGGTGCCAGTCGTTCCTGCCGGAAAAACGTGACCTGGTGGATAGAATTGGCACTGAAATGGACATGCAGATGTCTAATTATGTTCGCGGCAAGGTTATTGAAATTATCCTTGTCAGTACATCAACTTATTTGTTGTTCGTCATCTTTGGACTGAATTACGCCGCATTGCTGGCTTTTCTGGTAGGTCTTTCGGTTATCATCCCTTACCTGGGGTTTGTGGTTGTGACCCTGCCTGTGTTCATTATTGCTTACCTGCAGTTTGGCCTGACGGAACATTTCTTTTATCTGTTGGGCTGGTACAGCGTCGTTCAGGGGATCGATGGATTTGTTCTGGTGCCATTGCTGTTCTCCGAAGCAGTGAACCTGCATCCCATCGCCATTATTACCGCGGTGCTGGTGTTTGGCAGCTGGTGGGGATTATGGGGAGTATTTTTTGCCATTCCACTGGCAACCATGATCAAAGTGATAATGACATCCTGGCCTCAGGCGGTGGCGGATACCAGCTGAGGCACCTTGTTCTGTTCGTCTTGCGCCAGTAAAATTGGTAGTTTTTAGTTCCGAGGCTTTTTCATGATTTCAGGTAGCATCGTTGCGATGGTCACTCCCATGCTAGCCAATGGGTCCATAGACTGGGCTGGATTGGATAACCTTGTCGAGTGGCATATCGAAATGGGTACAGATGCACTGGTTCCGGTAGGCACCACGGGCGAATCTGCTACTGTCAATGTCCGGGAGCATTGTGAAATCGTCACCCGGGTGGTGAAAGTGGTCAATGGCCGATTACCCATTATTGCCGGTACCGGAGGCAACGCAACCCAGGAGGCAATTGAGCTGACCAGGGCAGCAAAGGAGGCGGGTGCGGATGCCTGTCTGCTCGTTACGCCCTACTATAATAAGCCCACTCAGGAGGGTCTGTTTCTTCATTATCAGGCAATTGCAAATGCCGTTGATCTACCACAGGTACTTTACAACGTGCCGGGTAGAACCGCCTGCGATATGTTGCCGCAGACCGTGGCGCGATGTGCGGAGATTGAACAGGTTGTTGCGATCAAGGAAGCGACCGGAGACGTGCAGCGCACTGTCGAGATCCTTGAACTTTGTGACAATAAAATTGTCGTTTATTCAGGAGATGATGCGACTGCGGTAGAGTTAATGTTAAATGGGGCAAAAGGTACCATCAGTGTGACCGCGAATGTAGCACCAAAATTAATGGCGGAAGTCTGTCGCGCCGCTGTCGCCGGGAAAGCATCAGAGGCCAATAGTTTAAACGAGAAGCTAATGCCTTTGCACAAAGATTTATTCGTTGAATCAAACCCGATTCCAGTCAAATGGGCGTTGGCTGAAATGGGCAGGATCGGCAGAGGCATTCGCTTACCGCTCACCGAATTATCTGCAGAATATCGGGATATTGTGCGCAATGCGATGCGGCATGCGGAACTGATAGTCGCTTGATTTATCCTAGAAACATGACTTTATGGACAGGAACTAACTAACCAATGAATTTCTTTTATAAGCAGATTGCTGTACTGCTGACGCTTGCAGTTGTTTCAGGCTGTGGCTGGATAGACAATTACGACCGGCGGGAAAAATACCTCGAAGCTGAAATGACGCCTAAAGTCTCAATCCCGGAAGGACTGGATGATCCGCCCTTTGTTGACGCGCTTGTTATCCCCGATGTCATGGACCTGCGAGGCATATCCGGCCGAAAGTTACAGCTCGGCCTGCCCGAGGCGATTAGCACGACCTTTGGTATCGAGCAGATTGTTATCAAGAAGTTGGGTAAAACCCACTGGATATTTCTTGATGTTACTCCGGCGACCGTGTGGCCCAAGCTTGTCAGGTTTATTGCGGAGAACAATATCGAACTGGACGCAGCAGACCCGCGCAATGGTGTGCTGGAGACTATCTGGTTGACCTCAGTTGAAGGAGAACCGGAAGATGTGATTCAGAGTATCGTCAGTGGTGAAGGGTGGGCTGATTCAGATGCGAAGGTTCAGCATAAATTTAAACTATCTGTTGAACCGGGGATTCGCTCTGGCAGTAGTGAAGTTCACCTTAAACAGCGGCAAATATACCTGGATGCACCGGTGAGTCAGACTGCTGTTGACTGGGAAGCAGTATCAGACAATGAGGCATTGGAAAGCGCTTTACTAACAAAACTGGCTTACTTTTTTGGTGAAACAATCAATGAGCCGGTATTTTCTATCGGCGCAACGGCATTGAGAGAATCGAAAGCAAAATTGTTACCAGACAGGGAAAAACCGGTGTTGGTTTATAAACTGGCATTCGACCGGGCCTGGGCAACCGTGGGCGGTGCTTTGGAAAATGCACGGATTGACGTTGAAGACCTGGACAGAACCTCTCGGGTTTACTTTGTTTACTATGACGAATCAGTCGAGCGTGACCCCGGGTTCTTTACGCGCCTGTTTACCAGCGATGAGAAGGTACTGGAAGACCGTTTTCGCTACCAGGTCCACCTGGAGAGCCAGCGGGATGAGGTATTGGTCACGGTACTAAAGGATACATCGACTCCCGCCGATTCATTGATTGCTGAGCGCCTGCTTCGAATTATCAAAGAATCTTCTACCTAATGATGCGATTTGCATCTCTTGGCAGTGGCAGCAAAGGCAATGGCACGCTGATCGATGACGGTAAAACCTGCATACTCATTGACCTGGGATTTACTCTCAAGGAAACCGAGCGAAGACTCCGCCGCCTGGGTAAGACGCCAGAAGATGTCCATGCGGTACTGGTTACCCATGAACACGCCGACCATATTCACGGCGTTGCGCCTTTCGCGCGCAAATACAATCAACCGGTCTATCTAACACCGGGCACGTTCAACCATAAGAAAATGGGGGTGCTGCCCAGACTCCACAAGGTTAACTGTCATCGGCCTTTTCGGATCGGCAGTCTTGGTATTGAGCCCGTTCCGGTACCTCACGATGCACGGGAACCCTGCCAGTACCTGATCTCATCCAACGGACTGAAAATCGGCATGCTGACAGACCTTGGCCATATAAGCCCTTATGTTGAACAACAATATGCCATGTGTCACGCCCTGTTGCTGGAGTGCAATCATG
The DNA here is from genome assembly GCA_029941905.1 of Pseudomonadales bacterium. Taxonomy (GTDB): domain Bacteria; phylum Pseudomonadota; class Gammaproteobacteria; order Pseudomonadales; family Azotimanducaceae; genus JAHRVQ01. The sequence goes on from JAPYTQ010000003.1 coordinate 61,689, forward strand.
ATGTTGAAATGTTGTCCAATGGACCCTACCCGTACCAGCTGAAGCAGCGGGTTAATGGTGATCATGGACATTTAAACAATGAGCAGGCAGCAGGGCTGCTTGCTAAAATGGAGCTTGAAAAACTTCAACATCTGGTCATTTCCCATCTCAGCGAAAAGAACAACAAGCCAAAGCTGGCTGAACAGGCTGTATCCAGGGTGTTAAGTGGCTGGCGCGGCACCCTACATATTGCTGATCAGGAAGCTGGATTCGACTGGATTGAACTGGTGCCACATTAAATCTGCCTATTTACAGAGCGGTAATTACGGGGCTTAATTAAGGGGTTGTGAACTGACTAAATATACAGTACTGTATACAAACACAGTCAGGAGCCGTAAAGCTGGTAGAGCCTATGAAAATTACCCATATAAGATCGACAGATACCTGGCTTATGAGCAAAGGCAACAAGATCCTCTATCGTGGCAAAAAGAGCCCGTGGCAGTCTCCTAAAGTAATAGCCGCCGCTTTACGCCGAGAAGGCAAGTTATGCCGTCTGGTCGCATAATCAGGCATTTCTAATGTAAATCAGGATCCTGCATTTCTAATGCAAATCGACCCTTAAAAAGGTACCCTACGCATCCCGTTTCTTCTTTCCATCAATCAGGGTTGTCTTAAGGTTTTCCATGATCGTGAACGCGAATATTATCGATGTATCTGTACAGAATTTTCAAGATGAAGTTATCGAGAAATCAAAACAGGTACCCGTGCTATTGGAATTCTATGCTGAGGGTACCGAGCCAAGCCAGGCGTTAACACCGTTATTGCGCAAGCTTGCTGATGAGTACCAGGGTAAGTTCATTCTTGCCAGAGTTGATATCCAGCAGAATCAGCAGATTGTGCAGCAATTAGGAGTTCGGACTCTTCCTACCCTGAAGGTCATTTTTCAGGGACAGATGGCACAGGATCTTGAGGGTCCGCAAGATGAGGCCCGCCTGCGACAGATTCTTGATCAACTCACCATGAGTCCGATTGAACAAATTCAGGCACAAATCAAAATCCTCCTTGATCAGGGGGATCGGGCGAGCGCCATAACCATGTTGCAGCAAGCCGTGGGCAAAGAGCCAAACAATCATGGGCTACATGTTGAGTTGGCGGACTTGCTGATTATGGAATCCAGGAGTGACGAAGCGCGACAGATCCTTGCCGGCTTACCGGCGGAGACACCCGGCATCGTCAAACCACAGAATCGTCTTGAATTCATCGACAAGTCGGCAGACCTTCCCGATATTGATTCAATCGAGGCCCGGTTGGCAGAAGATCCCGATGACCTTGGTGCACGATACAATCTGGCGATTCGTTTGGTCGTTGATGACCAGATTGAAGCCGCACTTGAAGAACTTCTGTATATCCTCAAAAAAGATCGAATATTCGAAGACGAACTTGCCCGCAAAACCATGATCCAGGTCTTTGATCTGTTGGGTAAAGGTGACCCTGTCGCAACCGCCTATCGCAGGAAGATGTTCAGCTTTCTGCACTAACGCGTAACAACTGCGGACTACACTGGGCTCACTTTAGCTATGTATAAATTTACAGTAAAGGTGTAGACTTAAAGGGTCAGTTCTTGAAGAGCGCCCTATGGTAGCCATCGATCCGTTAGTTCTCGATTCATTCGTTCCAGACCCATTAGTCATTGTCGCAACTACCGTCGGGTTTCTGCTTGGGGTTGTGCTGACTGGCCTTATCCTGTGGTTCAGTTTTCGACGACGGTTTGAAAAGCAGCGCCTTGGGCACGAGGCCAATGAGCTGGTGCTGCAGAATCGGGTTGAATCCAGGCAACTGGAAATTGAAAATCAAAATCACCGGGTTCGGGAAATCCAGGAACGCCTGTCGACCAAAGAAAGCCTGCTGCAAAATGCGCTTGTCTCTGAAGCTGAACTAAAAACCATGCTGTCTGAACAGCAGAAACAAAACCAGGAAAAGCTGGCGCTACTCAACCAGGCAAGAGAGCAACTGGGTCTGGAGTTCAAGAATATTGCCAACGAAATTTTTGAGTCGAAACAGAGGACGTTTAAGGAACAAAGTCAGGCGCATTTGGATGGCGTATTGAAGCCTTTAGGTGAGAAGATAAAAGACTTCGAGAAGCGGGTAGAAGAGACTTACAACCGCGAAAGCCGGGAGCGCTTTTCCCTTGTCAGGGAAGTAAGGAACCTGCAGGACCTGAACACTCGTATCAGCAAAGATGCCATTAACCTGACCAATGCATTAAAAGGCGATAACAAAACCCAGGGGACCTGGGGCGAAATCATTCTTGAGCGCGTGTTGGAAAAGTCTGGGTTGGTCAAGGGGCGTGAGTATGAAATCCAGGTGAGTCTGAAAAACGAAGAGGGCAAGCGCCTGCAACCTGATGTCGTGGTACACCTGCCAGAGCAGAAAGACGTCATCATCGATTCCAAGGTTTCCCTGGTTGCCTATGAACGTTACTGCTCATCGGAGGATCAGGATGAGCGTGCTGAAGCCCTGCGGCAGCACATTCAATCCGTTCGGCAACATATTAAACAACTAAACAACAAGGACTATCAGAAGCTAGTCGGCATTCGGACCCTGGATTTCGTTCTGATGTTTATTCCCGTTGAGGCAGCATTTGCCCATGCAGTTCAGCACGACGATGATTTGTTTGTCGATGCATTCGACAAGAATATTGTTCTTGTTGCACCGTCGACGTTACTGGCAACTCTTCGAACCATCCAGAATATCTGGCGCTATGAACAGCAGAACAAGAACGCCCAGGAAATTGCCGGCAAAGCGGGCGCGTTATATGATAAGTTTGTGAATTTCGTCGCCGACCTGGAGGATATTGGCGGTCGTCTGGGTGCCGTGCAGGCCGCCTATGATAAGGCCCATAACAAACTAATCTCCGGCAAGGGTAATCTCGTCAGTCGGGCCGAAAGCGTGCGCGAGCTGGGTGCCAAGGTCAGCAAAACCTTACCCAGGAACCTGGTTGAAATGCCCAGAAGAGACGAGGCTTTGCACCTGTCCAACTAGGCATCTGCGGCCTGGTGCGCTCTATTTAAGGTAGACCAGGCAAAAATAGTCTAGTAGGGTTAAAAAACAAAATAAATTCTCGGAGTTAACACTTTTGTCTGAAGAGAAGTCTGAAAAGGTGTCTAAAAATACCAATCAGTACTGGAAGGCGAACTTGCGCCTGATGTTGTCGTTGCTCGCGATATGGTTTTTTGTCTCTTTTGTCTGTGGGATCCTGATCGTCGATATTCTCGATGAGTTTCGGCTGTTTGGATTCAAGCTGGGTTTCTGGTTTGCTCATCAAGGTTCCATTTTCTTCTTCGTTGCCCTGATCTTTTTTTATGCCTGGCGCATGAATCGATTGGACAGGCAATTTGATGTTGACGAAAAGTAGACACAGACAATGAGCGCGACAGCATTAACCTATTTATTCGTTGGCTTGTCATTCAGCCTGTATATCGGTATCGCCATCTGGAGCCGATCAAAGTCAACCAGTGAATTCTATATTGCCGGTGGGCATGTTCACCCCCTCGCTAATGGCGCGGCGACTGCGGCTGACTGGATGTCGGCGGCGTCCTTTCTCTCTATGGCGGGTATTATTGCCTTCGAGGGCGCAGACGGTGCCCGTTACCTGATGGGTTGGACAGGAGGCTATGTTCTGCTGGCGTTGTGCCTGGCACCTTATCTCAGGAAATTCTCAAAATTTACAGTGCCTGATTTTGTTGGCGAACGCTATTACTCCCAAACCGCCCGACTGGTCGCTGTGGTTTGTGTCATTTTTATTTCCTTTACTTATGTCTCCGGGCAAATGCGCGGTGTAGGCCTGGTATTCTCCCGCTTCCTTGAAGTGGATATTAATACGGGTGTCGTTGTCGGCATGGCTATCGTATTTTTCTATGCGGTATTGGGAGGAATGAAAGGAATCACTTATACCCAGGTGGCGCAGTATTGTGTGTTGATCTTTGCATACCTGGTACCGGCAATTTTTATATCGGTAATGCTGACAAACAATCCACTGCCAATGTTTGGTTTTGGTAGCACAATGGCGGGAGAGGACATCTTTTTGCTGGATAAACTCGATGGGCTCACGACAGAGCTCGGCATGAGCGCTTTTACCTCGAATAACAAATCAACCATCGATATATTCTTTATTACTGCCGCATTAATGGCTGGCACCGCAGGATTACCCCACGTGATTGTGCGTTTTTTTACGGTACCCAGGGTCAGGGATGCACGAATCTCGGCAGGATACGCGCTGGTGTTTATCGCCCTGCTATACACCACTGCGCCAGCGGTGGCGGCGTTTGCCCGGATTAATATTATTGGCAGCGTCAATGAAATGAACTATGCCGAAGCACCGGAATGGTTCACCAAGTGGGAGACGTCGGGGTTGATTGCCTGGCTGGATAAAAATTCCGATGGCAAGGTGCAGTACCGTGGTGGCAATGCGCTATCACCTAGGGCACCGGATTTCGCCAATGGCGTAGGGGACCAGGGCCAGCGGTTGTTAAGAAACAAGGGTACCGATAACAACAATGAACTTTATATTGATCGGGATATTATTGTGCTTGCGCATCCCGAAATTGCCAAATTGCCGAATTGGGTCATTGCGCTTGTAGCCGCGGGTGGCCTGGCGGCTGCATTATCCACCGCAGCGGGTTTGTTACTTGTCATCTCGACGGCCATATCCCACGACCTGATGAAAAAAACCTTTCGACCTGATATCACCGAGAAACAGGAGTTGCTGCTTGCGCGGATTTCAGCTGCGGTTGCCATTGGCATCGCCGGGTTGTTTGGCATCTATCCACCGGGATTTGTTGCCCAGGTGGTGGCCTTTGCGTTCGGGCTGGCGGCAGCGAGCTTTTTCCCGGTGATTTTGCTGGGCATCTTCTCCCGCAGAATGAACAAGGAAGCTGCCATAAGCGGTATGATCACGGGTCTGACGTTTACATTTTCCTACATTGTGTACTTTAAATTTGTTAGCCCGGCAACCAACAATGCCGATCACTGGTGGTTTGGTATTTCACCGGAAGGTATTGGCACCCTGGGAATGATCTTCAACTTCCTGGTGTCCTTGGTCGTCATGCAGGTGACGCCGCCGCCACCTGCAGAAGTACAACAGATGGTAGATAATATTCGTATACCGCGCTAGGCCTCCTAGGAATACACCATGTCGTTAGCAGATGATCTGATCAAACAATATGAAAACGAAGGTATCCGTCGGATCAAGCTTGGAGTCACGGATATAGACGGGGTGGTTCGAGGGAAATATATCAGCCTGGAAAAATTTACTGCCATAGCGGCTTCGACCTCAGGTTTCTGTGACTGTATTCTGGGTTGGGATGTGGATGACCAGCTCTATGACAATGCCACTTTTACGGGTTGGCATACTGCCTTTCCCGATGCACTTTATAGATTGGATCTGGCGACTGAGAGACGACTACTGGACGAGGGTAACATCCCCTATTTTGTAGGTGAATTTGTCGCCGATGACAGGGTAAGCCTGCACCCTATTTGCCCACGCAGTCGACTCAGGCAGGTGCTGGCTGATGCACACGACATGGGTTTTGAGGCCCGGCTGGCATTTGAGTACGAGTTCTTTGTCTTTAATGAAACACCACAAACCGTCAGGGATAAAAACTACACGAACCTGGAACCGCTATCGCCCGGTAATTTTGGTTACTCCATTGTCAGAACGGGTGCCTTGTCTGATCTGTTCAACGAGTTCATGGACTATTGTTTTGACCATAATTTCGCGCTTGAGGGCTTGCACTGTGAAACGGGTCCGGGGGTGTGGGAAGGTGCGATCGCTGTCGATACTGCATTAAACGCGGCCGACAAGGCTGTCTTGTTTAAAACCTTTGGTAAATCTTTCTTTCAAAAACGGGATAAAATTGCCACCTTCATGGCGAAATGGTCCATGGACTACCCGGGCCAGAGCGGCCATTGCCACCAGTCGCTGTTTGATCTTGAGACGGGTCTCGGGGCTTTCTTTGATGACAAAGACCCTTTTGGCATGAGTGAGATTCAAAAACACTATGTTGCCGGGTTACAGAAATACCTGCGCCCTTTTCTCGCCCTGACGTCTCCGACCATCAACAGCTATACGCGACTGGTTAAAGGGGCATGGGCACCGACGGCATCCACCTGGGGAATTGAAAACCGAACTACTGCCTTGCGGGTGATCCCAGGGTCGAGTAAATCACAGAGGGTCGAGTTCAGAATCGGATCGGCCGATGCCAACCCGTACCTGGTTGCTGCAGCAACCCTTGGGGCGGGGTTACTGGGGATAAAGGAAAAATTAACCCTGTCTGATCCAGTGAAAGGCAATGCCTATGAAATTCAGGATGAACTGCCAGAATCCGCCCAGCTACCGGCTAACCTGAGAGATGCGACCCGGGATCTCGCTGGATCAGCTGAGGCTCGGCAGGTATTTGGCGATGAGTTTATCGACCATTACGTGGCGAGTCGTGACTGGGAGGTCCGTGAATACGAACGCAACGTAAACGATTGGCAGCTAAAACGATACTTTGAGATTATCTAGTGTAGTGTCCTATACAAAACACACATTAAGCAAATCACTAAATGGCCAGATGGTGGCAGGTTAGATAAGATTTGAATTTATGAAGAGCCAATATAAGACTACATGTTTACGATCACCGCTGTCCATTTCGCGATTTGCCCTGCGGATGACCCTCAAATTCGCCACAGCGGCGTTATATTTCTTGAAAAGGTATCTACATTTCCTGCGACTTGCCGTAAAAAGATTGGGCCTGGCTGTGACGCTTCCTGTGACAAAAAGTGAGAACCACTTAATGCGCGTTTTGTACAGGACACTACACTAGTATATGAAGATTGGAATTTTACAGGCTGATTCTGTCGCGGATCAGTTTCAGCCGGAGTTTGGCGATTACCCAGCAATGTTTGAGGCAGTCCTGTCACACGCCGCAACTCAAATTGATGACCTGATTGAGCCGGTAGAATTTGCCCACTATGATGTTGAACACTATCAATATCCAAATTCAATTAGTGACTGTGATGGCTATGTGATTACCGGTAGTAAAAAAAGCGTTTACGATGATGAACCCTGGATACAACAGCTGCGTCAGTACGTGGTTAGTCTTCATAACGCGAAAGCCAAACTCGTCGGCATCTGCTTCGGCCATCAGATGGTTGCCCTTGCGCTGGGAGGGAATACCGAACCCTCAAGCAGAGGCTGGGGAGTTGGCGTGCATACGAGCGACATCGTCGAAAAGAAGCCATACATGCTGCCCGAATCAGATTCTCTCGCTGCAATAGTCAGCCACAAGGACCAGGTGACCGAATTGCCTGCGGATGCAGTATTGCTGGCGACCAGTGAGTTTTGTCCAAATACAATGTTCCAGATTCAGGAGCATATTCTGACGTTCCAGGGGCACCCTGAGTTTCACAAGCCTTACTCCCGTGCGCTAATGGATTGGCGTCGGGAAATTCTTGGTGAGGATGTTTACAGCACCGGAGTCGCCAGCCTTGATCAGGAGATACAGGGCTACGTGCTGGCCCAATGGATGATCCGGTTTATTGCCGATCAGTAACAGTGCTATAGTAAACGGACCAACTTAAGGATCATGATATGAAATTTGAATCTCGAAGTGCCATCGCGTACCTCGGTGCTGTATTCATTATTGTCGCCTCCACCCAGTTGTTCGCCAGGGATCTGGGGAATGCTAAGCCCGAGAGAGAAGGGGTATCCCAGGAACGTCTGGATCGGATTACCGAACATATGAATCAGGCTGTAGAAAAAGGCACCATGGTTGGTGGCCTGGCGATGATCGCGCGCAATGGCAAGATTGTGTATTCGGAAACCTACGGCTTACGTGATCGGGAAGAGAATAAACCGATGACAGAGGATACGATATTTCGCATCTACTCCATGTCAAAGCCAATCACCAGTGTTGCGCTGATGATGCTCTATGAAGAAGGAAAATTTTTCCTCAATGATCCGGTAGCAAGATATATCCCCGAACTTGCAAACCTTACGGTTGCTGTTTCGACAGCAGATGGCGATACATCCATGGTTTCAGATGGTACGACCAGCCGCACAATCGGTGCAGGGGACGAAAGCAAGGCAGGGCAGACCCGCAAGCCAAACCGCCAGCCAACAGTTCGGGACCTTATGCGTCATACCGCGGGTTTCACCTACGGTTTTTTTGGCAACACTGAAGTTGATAAGCTGTACCGTGAAAAAGAAGTGATGAACCAGAAAGGCCTTAAGGATTTTGTCGCTGAACTCGGACAGATGCCGTTGCAATATGAGCCGGGCACGAAATGGCACTATAGTGTTTCCGTGGATGTACAAGGACGATTAGTCGAGGTTTTATCAGGTATGTCATTTGGTGAATTCCTGGAACAGCGTCTGTTTACGCCGCTCGGCATGGAAGATACTGGTTTTATCGTTCCCAATTCGAAGCTCGATCGATTTGCGCAAATTTATTCCCCGGAGGGGACCGGAGAAGGCGACGACTTATTTTTGAAAGCGAGCCAGTCAACGAAGCTTGTTCCATCGGGCGATCGTGTTAATGCCGGATATATGGAAGGTGCAACCTTTGAAGGTGGCGGCGGTGGTATGGTATCAACCGCAAAAGATTACCTGCGATTCAGTCAGATGATGCTCAATGGTGGTGAACTCGACGGTGTTAGAATACTCTCACCCAAAAGCGTTGAGCTGATGACAACCAACCATCTCGGTGAGCTGCCGATGGGCTTTGGCCGTCGTGGGGTTGGCTTCGGACTGGGCTTTGCCGTTGCTCTTAATCAGGGTGATGTTGGCGAATTAGGGTCCGTGGGCGAATACAATTGGGGCGGCGCCGCCGGAACACGATTCTGGATAGATCCCCAGGAGCAGCTCATAGGGCTGTTCATGGTGCAGAGTATTCCCCATCGAACACGCCTGGGTTCTGAATTTAGGATTCTGACTTACCAGGCGATTATCGAATAGCGAGATGAGGTAGACCGGTATTATGACGATCTCCTGACCACAGGCACGTTCGCAACCGATATAAGTGATTCAACACAATCTCGAATAGAGTCATCCAGCGCTCGAAACTTGACTGACGTCACTGCACGGATACGATCATTGCGCAGCTCACAACCCGCCCAGATAGCGCGAAATTCTTTTTCCCGGGCCTTATGCCTGTCCGGGTGATTATCAGTTACCTCGGGTGTATCGTGATTCAGCTCCGGGAGGAGTCGATCAATGCTCGCACAGATGTCTTCGACATTACGGGCATCTGTGGACCACGCGATATACCGTTCACCATTCTTGACGTCGACACTCTCCAGTAGCCCGATATGACTTGCCGCATCGTCACGAACGTCCACGGTCATCCATGGTCTGTAGACACCATTTTGTTCATATTCCCCAGCCAGCATCATTTCAATATTGTGTTGCCATGGGCCCATATTTTTCTGGTGGGCTGACTGAATGGGTCCGACATTGTCTGCAGGGCAACAGGTGATCGCATCCCAGCTTCCAGTCTCTTCTGCGGCATCAGAAAACACCCGTTGGGCGATCACTTTCCCCATGGAATAACCCTGGCCGCGCTCAGGTGTCCGCTTCGGGTTCTGTTCGTCTGGATAGCGATCTTCGTAGCAAACGGGCCGCCTGACGAGTTCCTGCAGGTCCGCTTCTGAAATCACCGCGGCGATGCTGGAGGTGACAATAACTCGGGTGACGCTTTCAGACTTATTGACGCTGTCGATGATGTGGTCACAAACCATCTTTACGTATTCATGGTCATTGTAGTTGCTGACATGGGAAACGTGGCATACACCATGACAACCCGTGAATATTTCATCAAAACAGCCTGGGTTGTCCAGATCTGCCGCATGAAGGGTGAGTCGGCCAGATGAATAACCCGGCATTTCTTTCAAAAAGTCGGTGCGCGCTGCATCATTAACATCACGGACGCAAGCTCTTACACGGTAGCCTTTGTCCAGCAGGAGTCGCACGACCCAACTGCCGATGAAACCAGCACTACCTGTGACAGCGACTGTACCTCCTTTTGGTATTGGGGACATTGAAGCAACCTCCTTAGGGTTGTTGTGGTTTTAAAGTTGAATGTTGAATAAGTTATCAGGATAGATTTACCAATGGATACCAATGGATACCAATGGA
>JAPYTQ010000003.1:71944-133594 GCA_029941905.1 Pseudomonadales bacterium
ACCAATGGACACCATCAAGGGGTTTTTTTACGGAGTTGATAAATAGCACGAAGCCTGGCAGACATCACTGCGTTGGAGGTTTCAGCGTCGTAAATATCCACATTCACATCAACAAACTCATGGCCTTTCTTTTCAAACAGGTCGCTGATATCACACTCGACAATGAGATCAGTACCGTTTTCGACAATGGCGTAATTCTGTGAGTCTGTCTGCAGGTGAATCCAGGGATTCATATATGCGTTACCAGCCAGGACCCAGTTGGTCATGCCGAGCATGAATGCGCCGTTAGCAAACGCTCGTTTGTTAAAACTGTGCATGTCAGGCATCTGGGTTGGGTCTTTAAGATAGGTTGCCATATTAGTGTTGTCATCCCATCTTGCCCGAAGGGCAAACAATCCGTTTAATTTTAACTGCTCCATTTCCTGGCGGGTTGCCCTGGGGATATCCTGGCCGCGCTGCAGAATTGAATCACCTCGCATCAAAGGTGCGTCTTTTACCTTCTCAGGTAGATGCATATATCCAGTGGCACATTGTGTTCCTTCCTGGTCTGTAAGGGTAGCTCGATAGGAATTTTCCGTAACGTCAGACAGGGTTACCTCAAAATCATAGCCGTCATACAGGGGTTTACTGACCACAACATGGGCATTACCACGAGTTAACCAATCGGTGTCCCAGGCAACTACCGCCGGGTGGATCAGATAGGATGAGACCGTTACACCGGGAACCAGTCCGCCTTTAAATCCATAAGCCTGGGCCATTTCATCGGAATGGATCTGGTTCGTTGAATCGGTGGATTGATTAAATGCGGTTGCCTGCCAGTTACTGGGAATTGCCTGTTGTGAAATGGACACCACGGTTCCTCACGAATTGTTGTCACCATAGGATAACGAACCTGCAACCTGAGCGCTATGGCATGATGATTCGTTTAAGGGGTTGCAGGCCAAAGCCAGGCGGCGCCACGTACACCGCTCGAATCACCATGCCTGGCCTTTACCAGGCGGGTATTAACCTGATCGGAGAACACGTAGCGAGGCAAATACAAAGGTACTTTTGTGTAAATAACATCGATATTGGACATGCCGCCACCGAGGACGATGACACCGGGATCCAGAATATTGATAACAGTAGACAGGGCCAGTGCCAGTAAATTGCAATACTCGTCCAGGAGATATTCTGCATCAAGGTCACCATCCCGTGCAGCCTCAGCGATTTCTTTCGCAGAAAGTTGTTGTTCTGTCCTGTTCAGGTACGAAGTCTCTAAACCGGGTCCAGCGAGCCAGGTTTCGATACAATTGTGGCGTCCGCAGAAGCACTCTCGATTACCTTCCGGTGCTGCTGACTTTTCATCGGGTTGAAAGGCAGCAAGTGGCAGCGTGTTGTGACCCCACTCTCCACAGATTGCGTTCACGCCCTGGGCCAGGTGCTGTTGGAATACAATACCGCCGCCAACACCGGTACCAAGAATCACGCCAAATACAATATCTTCATGCATCGCGGACCCGTCGGATGCCTCCGACAATGCAAAACAGTCGGCATCATTGGCAATACGGACTGGCCGCCCGATTAATGCTTCAAGATCTTCTCGCAGTGGTTGGCCGTTCAAACAGGTGCTGTTGCAGTTCATCAACAACCCCGTTTTTAAGGAGACCGCGCCCGGTGTGCCGATTCCTACAGGCCGGGTCGGGGAATGTTTCGATTTGGTTGAAACGAGCTGGATAATCTCTGCCAGCTTATCGAGGGTTTGCGGGTAGTTGTTTTTTGGAGTATCTATTCTTTCGCGGCAAATGATGGAGCCGTCAGTTGCCATGACGATGGCTTCTATTTTTGTACCTCCAAGATCGATACCAATCCGGGGTGTTGTGTCCTGGGTTTTGACGTTAAGCATGTTCCTGATGTTATCACGGACCCGATCTTGTCATGGAAATCTTATCACTGCCCGGATCTTATCATGGGCCAGATGTTTGGTATCTAACGATGTCCATAAGGTTCGTCATCGGCATCCTCGTCGAGGATGATGTACCCCAATCCGTAAGCGATAAGAACTACTTGCGGTACACAGCAGAGTGCGATCAGGGTAACAACGCGAACGTAGAGGCTGGGCACATCCAGGTAGCGAGCGACTCCGGCGCAGACCCCGCCGAATTTCTTGTTAACAGGGTCCAGTGCTAGATGGCGCCGGTTGAATCTGAAGTGATGTCGTCTCATGATCGTCTCCTGGTCCGATGCAAACTGGCAGTTGTTAAACAGCCTAGACGCTATTGTTCACATTGTTGTTAACGTTGCGGCCGATTTGCTGACCGGCATTCACGTGGGTCATACGCGACTTCAATGCTTCAAGCTCGTGGTTGAGGAATTCATCTTTTTCAAGATCTTCAATCTGTGTTGACAGTGACTGTGTGCCCAAGTCGTAGGATTCGATTTCACCTTCCATCTCGTCCAGTTTTCGCTCATAGGACTCGAATCTACTGAAAGCCTCATCTACAGATACATCATGAATCTGGCGTTTTACTTTCATCCGTGACTTAACAGTCTGGCCACGAACGATCAGCGCTTTTTGCCGTACCCTGGCAGATTGCAGTTTGCTTTCTAACTGGGCGGCATCACCCGTTAGCTTCTCGATAGCTTGGTCAACACTAATCAGGTCACCCTCTACCGCCGTGACGCTGGTATCGAAGCGGCTTCGTTCCCTCAAGGCAGACTTGGCGAGGTCGTCCCGACCCTTTTCTATTGCCAGTTCCGCCTTTGTTTCCCAATTCGATACTTCGCGTTTTAACGCCCGAAGCCTTTGCGTGATCTGTTTTTTGTTGGCCAGGTAACGGGCGGTTGACGATCGGACCTCAACCAGCGTTTCCTCCATTTCCTGGGTAATCATCCTGACTATCTTTTCAGGGTCTTCTGCCTGCTCAAGAATAGTGTTGAGATTAGAATTGATGATGTCTGAAATTCGGTTGAATACGCTCATGTGGAGTTCCTCTGCTGCGGTAAGGCTGGTGTGTTGAGACTACTGTGTTAAAACGAAAGACAGGGGTTTTGAAGTCCGTGCTTCGGACCAGGAAAATTGACTGAGCCAATGGGTGATGCCGCGGTCGCAAACCGTCCCGCTTGTTTCGGCCATCATAACGGTTCCGTCATCTACCCGGGATTCAGCAAAAACACCAAAACTCAATACAAATAAAGTGAGCAGGCTGATGCTAAGCCAGTTTGAATTTGGTCGGAATGTGCTGATTGCCCTGTTCATTTGTTAAACCTGCCGTGGTTAGGTTGACTAACGATTGTTGCTGATTTTTTCTTATTGTTGTTAATTCAGGATTCATGCCAATGTTGATAATATCAATAAGTAATTGATATTTAAGGGTAAATAACTCTGCTCCCATTATTGGTGTGTGGGATTGACCAGAGATGTTTGGTAAAAGTAACTCTCAAATGGTCTTTCTAACCAATTCAAAGCTTGGGTATATTTAGAATGAGGACCAGTGGGGTGTTCTGAATAGATAGCACTTCAAGTATCCCTCAAATTTGTCACAGCAACAGGACACGACACTGGGTTATACTCGCGCCCTTAAAATTAAGTGTGGTTGAAGGAGAAGTGTGCATGAACGGTGCTGAAAGTATGTTGCAAACCCTGATCAATAATGGGGTCGAGGTTTGTTTTACTAACCCCGGGACGTCTGAAATGCATATGGTGTCGGCCATCGGCAAGATCGACGGGATGCGATCCATTTTGGCACTGTTTGAAGGGGTATGTACCGGGGCGGCTGATGGTTATGGCCGAATGGCCGGAAAACCTGCTTGTACTTTATTACACCTTGGACCCGGATTATCTAACGGCTCAGCCAATTTGCACAACGCCAACAAGGCTAATTCCCCGGTCTTGAACCTGATTGGGGATCACGCCACCTACCACAAAAAATACGATGCACCGCTAACCTCCGACATCATCGGGCTGTCTCAACCCGTCTCTCACTGGGTCAAAAGCTCAGCCGATGCGCCTAGTCTACCTGCAGATGCAGCGGAAGCAGTTATTGCTGCAAACGAAAAACCAGGCCAGATTGCCACCCTCATCATTCCGGCCAACTGTGCCTGGGATGAGTCTGGTGATCCTGTTGCATTACAGGCCACATCAACAGCGCCATTGGCGGCGGAGCCCGCAGTCACCGAAGCAGCGGAATTGCTGGGCAACGGAAAACCCAGCCTGATTCTGCTTGGTAACATGGGTTTGAGTGAAAATGCCCTGGAACTCGTTGACAGGGTTGCTCAGGCCACTGGAGCAAAAGTTTTTTGCGATACCTTTGTCACGCGCTTGCCCAGGGGGGAGGGGCGTTGCGCCGTGGAGCGGCTTGGTTACTTTGCTGAACAGGCGGATGAACAGATAAAGGGTATTGAGCAATTTATCATGGTCGGCACAAAAGCGCCGGTTGCGTTTTTTGCTTATCCGGATAAAGCCAGCGAATTTTATCCCGAGGGTGCAACCTTACACACCCTGACGACAGTCAAGGAAAATGCAGAAGATGCCCTTGTGCGCCTGTGTAAAGCTGTGTCCGCTGAGGAGTATGAGCCCAGAAGGGTAAAACGTGAAAAACAGGGGGCTGGTTCCGGCGAGTTGAATCAGTTTAGTGTCGGGATGACGGTAGCCGAATACTTACCTGTCGATGCCATTGTTGTCGATGAAGGCGCGACCTCAGGCGGAGGTAGCTATGCCTATACTGCGACCAGTGAACCGCATGACTGGTTGTCGCTCACCGGTGGTTCGATTGGCTATGGTTTGCCGACGGCTATTGGTGCTGCTGTCGCATGTCCGGACCGCAAGGTAATTTGCCTGCATGGCGACGGTGGAGCCATGTATACCATTCAGTCATTGTGGACCATGGCACGGGAAAACCTCGATATCTGCGTCATTATATTTGCCAATCGCAAGTACCAGATACTGCAGGTGGAGTTATCCCGGGTCGGTGCACAGTCAATGAACAAAAAGACTCTTGATATGTTGGATATCAGCAATCCTGATATTGATTTTATGCAGTTGTCTGAAGGCATGGGGGTACCGGCTACCCGCGCCAATACCATTGAAGACTTTAATCAGCAATACCAGGATGCAATGAATGCGATGGGGCCGAGGCTTATTGAGGTGATCCTCTGAGCGGGGGACGAGCCCACCAGCTACAGAATCTGCGAGAGAATCAGTACGACCTGATTGTCATTGGTGGCGGTATCACGGGTGCAGGCATTCTTCGGCAAGCCGCGCTGCAAGGGTTGTCTGTGGCACTGATTGAAGCAGAAGACTTTGCCTCGGGCACATCCAGTAAATCAACCAAGCTGATTCACGGTGGTCTGCGTTATCTTGCCATGGGGCATATCCATGTTGTCAGGGAAGCCGCGCGGGAACGTAAGCGGGTTAACCAGCTTGCGCCCCATCTGGCGGAACCCAAGTGGCTCATGGTACCGGCAGCGCATCGAATTGAATTGTTGAAATATGCAACCGGTATATCAATATACGAACGACTCGGCCAGGTCAGTAAATCAGACGGTCATTTCAGTCTGTCAGGTTCCTCACTAGAGGAGCAGGAACCCCTGCTTGACCGTTCAGAGTTTCCATATGCCTGTGTCTATCGAGAATATCTTACGGATGATGCGAGGCTGGTCATTGCCAATGTGCGTGCCGGGATTCTGGCGGGTGCCAGTGCCGTCAACCGGATGAAGGTTACTGGTTTTTTGAAGGATTATTCGCGGATCACCGGGGTCAGGGCGACCTGTGAATTAACCGGGGAGGAAGTCCTTGTTAAGGGTAAGGTCGTCATTAATGCTGCTGGCCCCTGGGTTGAAGGTGTCTGTCAATATGATGGTCTCGAAATGCCAAGGTCAATGGTGCTGTCCAAAGGCGTTCACATCGTTGTGCCCCTGTCAAAGCTACCGGTTAAAGAGCTGGTCTTCACTATCGCCAAAGACAAGCGGCCGGTTTTTGTTGTTCCTCGCGGTGATGTTGTTTACATCGGTACAACCGACAGTGAACACACAACCGGACCGGAGCTCTGGCCCGGGGTGACGGTTGACGAAGTTGAGTACCTGTTTGAGCCTGTGCAGCGCTATTTTGGCGTTGAACTGAAAATGGAAGATTGTCTCACGAGCTGGGCAGGACTTCGGCCCCTCATTCACGAGGAAGGTAAAGCGACCAAGGAAATATCTCGCCGGGATGAGGTGTGGGTGAGTCAGTCCGGACTGGTTACCATTGCTGGTGGAAAGCTGACCGGATACAGGAAGATGGCAGAAGATACCGTCGTCGAGGCTTGTAAGTTACTAGGTGCCAGCGTCCCGACGCGGGTGCAGGATGTGCCTCTGCCAGGTGGAGAAATAGACGGTTCACTGGATCAGTACGCGGCAAGCCTGAAGCTGAAATTCAATTTGAAAGACCAGGTGGCGGAGCGGCTGGTTCGTCTCTACGGTGGTGAAAGCGAACAGGTCCTGGGTCTGGGGCAAGAACACCTGGTGATTGGTGGTCTGGTGTTGAAAGGAGAAATTTACTGGGCAGTCGAACAGGAACTTGCGCTCACCCTGGAAGATGTTTTGTATCGGCGCACACGAGCTGCGTTGTATCAGCCCAGGGAAGTGGCTGGAATAGTCGAACCTGCGGTTGAAATTATGGGCGATTTACTGGGCTGGAACCCAGATAAACGATTGGATGAGGTTGCAACCGTCCGGATGCGGCTAAAACTGGATGGGAACGTCGTTACTTCCTGTTAAGCCCATTCCGCGAATTTCAAGAGTTACGTGTTTGACGAGGCTGTGGCTCGAATTTTGGCCAGGAAAACAATAAAATGCGACCGCGTGAACGATAACCAGATTCGTCCTGTGACACTATTGTCCTGGGATGATGTGAATAGTAATTAGTAGAGCGAGTGAGGCAACAACTATGAATGAACCCATCAAACTGGATGCTTCGGAAAAGGAACTGTTTCGCGATGGTGTCAGAAAGTTTCTTGAAGTTGAAGTTGAACCCCACTACGAGCAGTGGGAAAAAGATGAAATCTGGCCCCGGGAATTGTGGAACAAATTAGGCGAGAACGGATTCCTGTGTGTGGACATGCCTTCGAAGTACGGTGGTTATGATGCATCTTTTGAACTCAGTTGTGTCGTTGTCGAGGAGATCTCCCGGGGAGGCTATGGTGCCCTGGCATCCGGCGTTTCCGTCCACTCTGACATTGTGGCACCTTATATATTGAACCTGGGCAACGATGAACAAAAAGAGCACTGGTTACCCAAAATGGTCTCCGGAGAGGTCGTGGGTGCCATAGGTATGACAGAACCCTCCGCTGGCAGTGACCTGCAGGGAATGAAGACCTCAGCCATCAAGAATGGCGACGATTATGTGATCAACGGCCAAAAGACTTTTATCACCAATGGCCAGCATGCGGATGTTATTGTCCTGGCCACGAAAACTGATCCCAAGCTGGGCGCCAAGGGCATGACCCTGTTTACTGTTGATTGCAGCCTGCCGGGGTACGAAAAAGGGAGAAACCTGGACAAGATGGGTTTGCACTCCGGGGATACCTCCGAGATTTTTCTTAGCGATGTCAGGGTTCCGGCAAAGGATATCCTGGGTGGCGAAGGCAAGGGTTTTGCCAATCTGATGAACGAATTGCCAAGGGAGCGCTTGATATTGGGTGTTGGTTGCGTAGCAGCCGCTGAAGGGATGCTTGACTGGACGGTAGAGTATACCAAGGAGCGAATGGCGTTCGGTCAGTCCATCGCCAGTTTTCAAAACACCCGTTACGTGCTGGCTGACATGAAAACCGAAATTGAGCTGAACAAGGCGCTGGCAGAGAAATTTACGCAAAAATTTATCGATGGTGAGCTTTCTTCGGAGGAAGCGTCCATGTGTAAACTGGCCGCCAGTGAGATGCAGGGGAAAGTGGCCGATCGGTGTGTGCAGCTGTTTGGTGGGTACGGTTATATGAAAGAGTACAAGATATCCAGGGCTTTCGTTGATGCCCGGATCCAGCGAATTTATGGCGGTACCTCCGAGATTATGAAGGAGCTGATTTCCCGAAGCCTGGTAGGTCGTTAGTCCGGGGAAACTAGTTAAAATCGTAGTGGGACTTCCGAGTAAACAACAAAACAAAAGCGAAGAGACTCATGAAGAATAACATTGGATTGTTACTGACAAAACGTGCCGAACTAAACGGGGATCGGGAAGCCTATATTGACAGTGGTTCCGGCCTGCGCCTGACTTTCCGGGAGTTAAACACGCGCTGTAACAAGCTTGCTAACGCGCTCCTTGCGTCCGGCGTAGAACCCGGCGACAGGGTTGCGTTATTGATGATGAACAGCCCGGAATTTATGACGGCTTACTTTGCCATCGCAAAAATTGGTGGCATCGTAGTTCCACTGAACTGGCGACTGGTTGCCGATGAGCTTGAGTTTATTCTAAAAGACAGTGGCTCGACGACACTGATATTTGGCGAGGAGTTTATTGACCTGGTAACTGATCTATATGGTCGTGGAGACAAAACCGACCTGAATGAGTGGATCCAGGTTTCAAAAACTGATGGCGAGAGCAATTTTTCCAAAGACTACGCGAGGTTCGAACAGAGCGGCAACGCCTCTGAGCCCGAGGTTAGTGCTGTAGATGATGATCTGCTCTACATCATGTATACCTCGGGTACGACAGGTTTACCCAAGGGCGTGGTGCACACCCATGCGACCTCACTGTGGGCGCTGCTCACTTTCGCGATTACTTGCGACTACAGGGATGGTGATATAAACCTGGCAGCCCTGCCGATGTTCCATGTTGGTGCCCTGACGCCTCTCATCCTCAATGTATACCGCGGGGTGACCAGTGTTGTGATGCGAGAATTCGATCCCCAGAAGGCCTGGCAACTGATCCAGGATGAGAAGATAAATCACTGCTTGTTTGTTCCCGCCATGCTTAACTTTATGTTGCAGGTGCCTGACCTGGATCGGTTCGATATCAGTGCGCTGCGGTACATCCTGTCCGGCGCATCGCCTTTACCCGTGAGTCTTATTGAGGCATATGACAAGATTGGCGTTGAAGTGCAACAGATCTATGGCCTCACGGAAACCTGCGGCCCAGCCGCTGTTATCAACGGTGAAAATGCGATCAAGAAAATTGGTTCTACTGGCCGCGCCTTTTTTCATACAGAAATCCGTATAGTTGACGAAGAGGGTAACAATTGCCCACCTGATGAGCAGGGTGAAGTCTGGGTATCTGGCCAGCATGTGATGAAAGAATACTGGAACAGACCCGAAGCAACGAAAGAAACCATCGTCGATGGGGGCTGGCTTCGTACTGGTGATGTGGCGAGCATGGATGAAGAAGGTTTCATCTACATCCAAGATCGTATCAAGGATATGATTATCTCCGGCGGTGAGAATGTTTATCCAGCAGAGATTGAGAACATTATTCTGGGACATCCGGGGGTTGCAGAGGTGGCTGTTATTGGCCAGCCAAGCGAACGATGGGGTGAATCGCCATTTGCGGTTATCGTCAAGAATGTCGACGATTTATCCGAAGCCGATATCCTCAAGTTCTGCGATGGGAAACTTGCGCGATTCAAGTTGCCGAAAGGTGCAACCTTTATCGATGTTATTCCACGCAACCCAAGTGGAAAAGTGCTAAAACGTCTGTTAAGGGAGGACTTTCCTGGACCAGCACCGGTTTAGGGTTTTTTCGTAGACAAGGAAACATACGATGCCACGATATGACTATTTTTGCGAAGAGAATCAACGAACCGTTGAGGTAGTTCACCCTATAGCAAGAAAGCTGCAAACCTGGGGTGAGGTATGCGAACTCGCAGACCTGGATCTTGGAGATGTATTGTCAGATGCCCCTGTATCAAGAGTCATCACGACAGCACCCATGGCGAATACACCGGTTGGCAACAGCGGGCTTAAAAACCTGGGGTTTACCAAACTGGTAAAACGTGACAATGGGGTTTACGAAAATGTGACGCGAACCGGCACGGAAGAACGTTACATGAAAGCCGGGGATCCGGACTCAATGCCTCATCTGGACAAAAAAATCACAGACTAGGAATTGGTCTCCGTCCAGGCGTTTTATGCCATAGAGGTGCAACAAAGGCACCATTAATTTGATATCTGGTAAATTAACATGAGTGAGTTAATCACAGAACTTGAGTCGCTGCTGGGCGAAAATGGTGTGCTCTACGGTGAGCGCCTGGCCGAGAGACAGTTTCCTGGCGGGGGCGCATTTCCGACCGGAACCCTTGAACCTCTTGCACTGGTCAGGCCCAGATCAACCCAGGAAGTTTCAGAAATTCTCAGGGTTTGTCACGCGGCAGGCCAACCGGTGGTTCCGCATGGTGGGCTAACAGGATTAGTGGAAGGCGCCGCCTCCATCAAGCGAGAGGTCGCAATCACAATGGAGCGAATGAATAAGATAGAGGAAGTTGATATCGAAAGCAGGACAATCACTGTGCAGGCGGGAGTGCCGTTACAGCTCGTGCAGGAAGAGGCAGAAAAGGCCGGTATGTTGTTCCCCCTGGATCTCGGTGCTCGCGGTACAGCCACTATTGGCGGCAACGTTTCCACCAACGCCGGGGGCAATCGAGTGATTCGCTATGGCATGATGCGAGACCAGGTTCTGGGGATGGAGGTAGTACTCGCCGATGGTACGATTATTTCTACAATGAAAAAAATTATCAAAAATAATACTGGTTACGACATCAAACAATTTTTTATAGGCGCTGAAGGCACGCTGGGGGTAGTGACGCGCCTGGTCTTGCGAGTCCGGCCCATGCCTATAAGTCAGAATATGGCGCTGGTTGCAGTGAACGAATTCAGTCAGGTGACAACATTCCTTAATCACGTTGATCGAGCGTTAGGTGGAACACTGAGTGCATTCGAGGTGTTGTGGAAGGACTACTACAAACTTGTTACTACTCCGCCCGCAGCAGGTTCACCTCCACTGGTCCACGACTACAACTACTATATTTTGCTGGAGGCCATGGGTGGGTCCCTTGAAGCAGATGCTGACAGGTTCGTTGAGGTACTTTCAAAATCCTTGGAAGACGAGGTGATCATCGATGCAGTTGTTGCCCAGAGCCAGTCTGAGCGTGATGCCATGTGGGCGATACGAGATGATGTGGGCCAGGTCGCACAGAACTGGCCTATTTTCACATTTGATGTCAGCGTTTCCCTGGACGAAATGGAATCTTATGTTGAGGAACTGAAGAATAATCTTGCGGTAAAATGGAATGATCACAGCTGCATGATTTTCGGTCATCTTGGGGATGGCAATTTACATATCATTGTCGGGATGGGTGACGATTCCAAAGAAGCGAAAAAGGCCGTAGAAGAAATGGTATACCAGGGGCTCACGACGCGGGGAGGGTCGGTATCAGCAGAGCATGGCATCGGATTACAGAAAAGGGACTATCTATCCTGGTCACGGAGTGCAGAAGAAATAGAGTTGATGCAGAGTATCAAGAAAGCACTGGACCCCAGCGGCATCATGAATCCGGGGAAAATCTTTGGTTATCTGGCGGTGTAGCGATCTCCACCACCGCTTGATAGCCCCCTGAATTGACAACAGCAAAGATTGAAGGATAGGGAGACTCTTAGTGCGATTACCAGTAGTTCTAATTCTGCTGGCAATATCGAGCGCTACGTATGATCGCCAATTTGCTTTTATTGGATGAAAACCCTTTGGATACAATAGAAGCCTGGAATTCAATCGACACAGTGATACTAAATGGAGCACCTATTGAGCGAGAACGACTAGTAGCCGAAAAATGGGATAAGCTGAACTAAACCAGTAGTGGAATTGGGTCTATCCAATCTGCCGCTAGCCAAACGAAATCGGATCAGCCGCAATTCACAACATACCTACCCAATTATCTTGGCGTCAATTTTATTGGGAGTCGAGGGAGGATTATTCGACCAACTGGAAAAAGGTAGGTCCACGTTCTAAGAACGTGGATGCTTTAGTCAGCCTCTGGCTGCGTTTCCTTTTCAATCAGGTAATCCATCACATCCAGCATTCGGGCAAGCCCCACTTCCCGTGTTGACTTCACCAGGTATTTACCGTTAACCACAACATTGGGTACTGTTGCGATTTTAAACCTTCGTGACAGACTGTCTGCCCGGGCTATTTTTTGATTAACAATTGTTGAGCTATAGGCGGTAGCGATGGACTCCTGTGATACATCCCCTGAGGCCAACAAACTGGCAAGCTTATCTGCGGAACCGAGAATCTTTCTGCCGTCATGTACTTCACGGAACAGTCGCGCATGGTTTTCTTCGAGCATGCCGAGCTCCTCCATCGCGTAATAAGCGCGGCCATAGTTGCGCCAGAGTTCGTTCGCGAGTACCGGGGTTCTGATAAAAGTGATGGTATCCTCATGCGCCTCGACCCAATCTGCGAGGTCATCGTCAAAGTTATAACAGTGGATGCATCCGTAAGAGAAAAATTCCATGATCTCGATCTTGTCGCCGCGAATTCTGCGCGGATTCTCCAGCAAGGTATAGTGCTCCCCTTCCACGAATTCACCGCCCGGGACGTCAGATACAAGGAGTGTCGACAGGTAAACCATGACTCCGAGAATGATGACAAGGGCAACGCCGACGGCCATTTTTTGTTGTTTGAGAAAGCGGGATTCTCTACGTGCCATGGGAATATTCTCGAAGTTTCAAAGCAGCTGATTATAACCACTATTTTGTGTAGACTTCCGTGAAACTTGTCAAAAGAACCTCAGGAGAGAAAATGACTCGCATGCCCGCTCTAAGCCTCGCGGCCGTCCCCGGTCGCAGAAAAGCCACCATCGAACTGGCCACTGAAATTGAGAAACGTGGATTCAGTGGTATTTATGGACCCAGCCTTGGAGATTCATTGTCGCTTTGTGAAGCGCTTGCCTTCGCGACCAATGAGATTCATTTTGGTACCAGCATTATGCCGATCTACTTCAGGCAGGTGTCAGACTATGCACAGACCGCTTCTTTTATTCATGAAATTTCTGACGGTCGCTTTAAATTCGGCATTGGTGTCAGTCATGCACCCGCGTTAAAACAGAGAGGTTTGGCTGCCGGTAAGCCATTAACAGACACTCGCAACTTTATTGAAGAATTAAGAGCTGTTCCCCGTGCCGGTGAGCTGCCACCCATTGTTCTGGCAACCCTGCGCAAGAAAATGATTGCTCTATCGGAGGAGATTGGACAGGGTATGGTGTTTGCAAACGGTGCACGGTCACATATGCAAGATTCGTTGAGCGTTATTTCTGATGCCGCCAGGCAAGATGATGACTTCTTTATCGGCGACATGATCCCAACCTGTATCAACGACGATGTCGAAGCGGCAAAAGCGGTTAATCGAAAAACACTCACTTCTTATGCAATGCTGCCCAACTATCGTAACTACTGGAAGGAAGCGGGTTACCGCGAAGAAATGGAAGGCATCGAACAAGCGATTGAGACGAAGGAGTTTGAGAAGGTGCCGCATTTTCTGACGGATAAATGGCTAGCTGATACAACCTTGTTTGGTTCAGCGACGGAAGTCAGGGATGGTGTCGAGGCCTGGTTTGATGCGGGCATCAAAACGCCGATCCTGGTGCCTTCTTCTGCCAATGGCGGCCAGATGGTTGCCTTCGAGGAAATGCTGGCTATTTTCTAGCGGCGTGTCCGTTGGTACGCCAATGCGTAACAGGAATTACTGGTTGGTGGGTACTTGACTTGATTTGATCTGGCATTCAGTGCAGCCTTATTGAAATTAGTGGCTTTTTTGCGGAGGCAAGGTTGTTTGCATCAATCGTTCGACCCATGAGTCCATTGCATGGTTGATGTATTTGTCAGCTATGCGTCCCAGGACAGAGAGAGAGAGTCAGACCCATTGTTGAGGCGCTGGAGGCGGTGGGTTGGAGTGTCTGGTGGGACAGGCAGATAGATGCCGGGAGTACCTTTGATCGTGAGATTGAAAAGGCGATCGACGATGCAAAATGCGTTTTGGTTGTTTGGACTGCCAACTCTGTCGATTCGGAATGGGTACGAACGGAAGCCAATGAGGGGTTCGAGAAAAACCTGCTGATCCCAGTCGCGCTTGAAACGGTCCGACCACCGCTCGCTTTTCGCCGCATTCAAAGCATCGATCTGACATCGCTCGATAACACTGATAAATTAACAGAGGCTGTCGCGAAATTTGTCGCTTTGCCGACGGGATCGAATTCTAACCTCACGTCATTCGTTGGGCGTGGTAAAGAGTTGGCTATTATTGAAAGCCGGGTCATGCAAATCGACAGGGCGGAAGGCGGCTTCGTATTACTGTCGGGAGAAGCCGGTATCGGTAAAACGCGGCTCACAAAAGAAGCAGAAAATATTGCCGGTCGGCGTGGTTACATGGTACTGACTGGGCACTGCCTGGACATGGATGCGGCGCCACCTTATCAACCCCTGATCGAACAGATCGAGCAGGCTTCGCGACTCGTCACCGAGGAGGTTATGCGCGAGACACTGGTTGACAATGCACCGGAGATGTCCAAACTGATGCCAGAACTCCGGCAACGTTTTCATGATATTCCTGACCCGGTAACACTCCCGCCGGAACAGGAACGCAGGTACCTGTTGCATGGGCTGGGCGATTTCATCGATCACGCGGCAGAGGGTCAGCCTATGATCCTGATATTTGAAGACCTGCATTGGGCAGACGAATCCACTTGTATACTACTGCGTTACCTCGCTGATCGCCTGAAGCAAAGTCGTGTGCTTATGTTAGGGACCTATCGGGAATCCGAGCTGACAACAACAAAATCTTTTTCACGAACGGTTCAGGATCTCAATCGTGAGAGACTGGTTGAGGACCTGCAGCTGTCGCGGTTCGATCGTGAAATGGTTGAACAGATGTTGAGCCGCATGGCGAAACAACCTCCACCTGCCGAACTGACGGACCTGGTATTTTCCGAGACTGAAGGGAATCCGTTTTTTGTGGAGGAGGTTTACAGGCATTTACAGCAAGCTGGTAAAATGTTTACAGATTCCGGTGAGTTTGCCTCGGGCATCGAGATCGCCGACACCGAGGTGCCGAGGGGTATTCGACTCATCATCGGAGAGCGACTGGAGCAAGTTACTGAAGATTGTCGTACCGCGTTGAGCATTGGTGCGGTGATAGGGCGTCAGTTCAACTTTGAAGTGCTGTTGGCGGGCCACGCCAAAGATGGATGATGACGATCTGCTCGACGCCATGGACGAAGCCATGGCAGCGAGTCTGGTTACTGATTTGTCGAAAGACAGGCAGGCCAGCTACGGATTTGATCATGAACAGATTCGACAGACGTTACTGTCGTCCTTGTCCTTTCCGCGACGACAGAGAATCCACTCGCGAGTTGCGCATGCGCTCGAATCCCACGCGGGTGAGAACATCAGCAAATATGCTGGTGAAATATCTCATCATCTGTACCAGGCAGGGGCCGCGGCGGATGAAGAAAAGACGATCAGGTATCTGCTACTGGCGGCAGAGCGCGCGATATCTGCTATTGCTTTCGAGGATGCACTACGCCAGTTTGATTTGGTTATCGGCATCGTGGCTGAAAACCAGAAGGAGGAGATAGCGCGGATCCACAGTCGACGAGCTGCAGCACTGAAAGGCATGGAAAGGTTCGATGAAGCGCTGGACACGCTGAAATCCGCCATCAATTTGCTCGAACTCAGTAATCTTCAGGACGATCTCATCCTGCAACGCTGTAGAATTCTGCTCGATATCTGGCGCGGCAGTGAGGCGATCGATGACCCTGAGAACCTGTTGGCACGTCGCCGATCAGGTGACGACAGGGACAAGGAGCTCGAGACCCAGCTCTGGATGGCCAGAGCACTGTATGTCTTGTCACTTGATAAAGCTGGTGGCTACGCCGAAAAGGCAATCGAAGCCTATGAAGATACAATATCACTGGCGCGAGAACTTGATAATAAGTTAGAACTGGGCAGGGCGCTGGTAGCAACCGCGCAACTCATCGATTATCAACCATCGTTTCTTCTGAAGGCCAGGGCCAATCTTGACGAGGCCTTGCAGATTGCCGAGGAGACGCAGAATGAGGATCTGGAATATGGGGCGAACCTGGCGCATTGAGTGAACGCGTTGAAAACTGTCTTCTGCCAGCGAGTTGGCAAGGTCTTGAAAGTATCCGTATAGAAAACCCAGGTGCAAACGGTATCGGTAACGCCCGATCCCTGGCGAAGATTGGTTCCACTATTGCCATGAACGGCAGCCTTGATGGGCATACATTTCTGTCAAAGAATACAATCGAATTACTGCTCACGGAACAGTCTTATCGACATGATCTCGTCATCGATATGCCGGTACGCTACGGTCTCGGCATGGGCCTGAATAGCAAAGAATTTGTATGCCCGGGCGAGGGATCGCTTCACTGGGGTGGCGCAGGAAGTTCTCTTGTCATTATGGATACCGAATCGAGAACCTGCCTCGCCTATGCGATGAACCGTATGTTGCCTGATCTAAAAGAGGACATCCGAAATACCCCGCTCAGATTGACATTCAACGATATCATCCGAGGTCTTTGAACTCAGGCTGCGGAGGGAAATGCTGGTTTGCTAGGTTTGCAACATATTCCTTGCGCCTTTGACAAACTTCTCTTCGTCTTTACCTTCGAGCAGGTCGGGTGGGGGTGCAGGAATCTGGATCCCTTTCCGGCAGCCGGGGCGCTGCTTCATTTGATCCAGCCAGCGATCGAGGTTCGGTAATCCATCGCGAGATACCCCTGACCACCTGTAGGTCCTTACCCAGCACCAGTTGGCGATATCAGCGATGGAGTAGTCGTCCGCGAGCCATTGCTTGTCTTGCAGACCACGGTCCAGCACCTCGAACAATCGCCTGGTTTCGTTCTGGTATCGATCGATAGCGGGTTGAATTTTTTCCGGGAAGTATCGAAAAAACACATTTGCCTGGCCCATCATGGGTCCGATTCCGCCCATCTGAAACATCAACCATTGCATCACATTGCTGCGACCTTTCTGATCCGTTGGTAATAATTTACCGGCTTGTTCTGCCAGGTAGACCATGATCGCCCCGGATTCAAAAATTATCAGGTCATCATTGCCCCGGTCTTTAATCACCGGGATTCGGCCGTTAGGGTTCATTGCAAGAAATTCAGGTGTTTTTTGATCGCCTGCACCCAGGTTAATTGGGAAGACCTCGTAGGGAATTTCAAGCTCCTCCAGCGTGACAGAGGCCTTGTGGCCATTGGGTGTACCCGAGGTATAAAGTTCAATCATTTGGCTCTCCCTCTTCAATTGAATTTCCGCGTGTCGGGTAAGCAGAGTAACAATGAGGGGAACTTTTGCCAAGAACCGTTAGAATTGTCAGACAATTTTTTTGGAGACGACAAATGATCAAGATGCTACTAGCAGTTGCCCTGTTGACTTATCCGTTATTTTTTCAGGCTGCTACCGCCGATGTGATAGACGATGCCATTGCCAACCCGAACCGCCCCGAGGCGGATGTTGCCAATGATCCTGGCCGAAAACCGGCAGAAGTTTTGAAATTTTTCCAGATTGAGCCAGGAATGTCCGTGTTTGATATTTTTGCCGGTGGCGGCTATTACAGTGAGCTGCTGAGCTATGTTGTCGGCCCAGGAGGATCTGTGGTTCTGTACAATAATAACCCCTGGAACCAGTTTGTTATGAAATCTGTTGATAAGCGTCTGTTGAATAATCGACTACCCAATGTCACCAGGAATACGGCGACTCCAGAATCCCTGGTTGATATGGATGGTCAATACGATGCCGCAATATTCATTCTTGGAATGCACGATGTCTATTATTCCAATCCCGAAGATGGCTGGGTAGCTATCGACAAGGCGAAGTTCCTGGCGGGGATCTATGGTTTGATAAAAACAGGCGGCATCCTGGGTGTCATTGACCACAAGGGTTCACCCGTTGACCACGTCAACGTCGCAAAGAACTTACACCGTATTGATGAGGGGATAGTAATCAGGGATCTTGAAGCCGTCGGTTTCACGCTCGAAGCAACCTCTGACATCCTGACTAATGAAAATGACGACTATTCAGAGTCAGTTTTCCTGAAACAGCACCAAAGGAAAACTGATCGCAGTGTACTAAGATTCAGGAAATGATCACAGGAAGTTCGACAACCCTATTTTTTCACCGATTGAATGACGGTACGAGTCCAGATAAAGACATACCGTACTCGTAGCGGATTCCAGTAGCGAGATTGTCATCTCAAGACTAATTTGCGTGCTTTGAAAGAAATGTTCGAGTCAGTGATACAAACTCATCGAACTGATCGTGATGCAGCCAGTGCCCGGCATTGTCGATACCCACCAGTTCGCCGTGCCGGAAGTGTTTTAGCGTATCATTTTGGCCTATTCGTGAATCATAGCCCTGCCTGGCATTAATCAGTAACGTCGGGCAGGTAATTTTTTCCCAGAGCCTGGTCATGTCCTCAAACGTATGGCCATAGGGCCCCCGGGAATGAGTATAGTTATCGAACTTCCAGGTGTAGGTACCATCCTCGTTGCGATTGCTGCCATGCACGGTCAAGTGTCGGGCCTGCTCCTGGTCCAGGTGCGGGTTTGATTTTTGCATCCTTTGGAAAGCGTCCGACTGTGAAGTGTAGCGCTTGGGTGTTCGCCCGGCGAGAGCCCGCGTGCTGTCTATCCATTCCCTGAGTATTTGTTGTGGATGCCGGTCTTCGCGGTACCACATGGGCGTACCACCTACGCCCTCAACAGAAATCAGGCTGGCGACTTTCTCGGGATAGACACCAGCCAGTAAGCTGGCAATCGTGCCGCCCATACTATGGGCAATAATATTGACCGGTTCCAGATTTTCCTGGTGGATCAGCTGCGCCAGATCATACACATAGTCCAGATTGGTATAGGCGCTACCCTTGACCCATTCTGAATCACCATGGCCACGCAAGTCAGGTACGACCAGATGGTAATCGGGACACAGGTCATGGCTGACCCAGTCCCAACTGTGGCAATGATCCTGAACACCGTGTATCAGCAACACATGTGGCGCTGACTCGTTGCCCCAATCCAGGTAGTGCAGGCGCAATCGCTGGGAGAAATAGCTGTGGGAGGTTGGTCTTGCCTTGTCAAAGTCGTTCATACTGCAATCACTGTAGAGCCGAATAAAAGCCTAAAAAGAGACCGACCGCTGGATGACCTGATCATAAAAGTCGCTGTCCAGGCGGGAATAGCATTTTGTTCCCGGCTTCATGACCAATAAGTCATCCTGAACTTTGTCCAGATGATAGGCGTTGTCACGCAGGTCGTTCTTCTGCAACTTGTGGGTCGTGGTGGTAGGTAGTTCTTTTAAGATACGGATGAATACCGGTCGGGCGTAGGAAGGTAAGGCATCGATCACGTGGTCGGTGAGCGCCTGCAGGTCAATGCTCCTCAGCGTCTTGCCGTCTTTTAAAACAATGGCTGCCATACCGGCCCGGCCATCTGTACCGGGTATCTCAACTCCGTAAACGTTGGTGAAGATGATGTCGTCAAAACTGTTCATCAGTTCGCCAACCTCGTTTGTGGAAACATTTTCACTTTTCCAGCGGAAGGTATCGCCGACCCGATCGACAAACTGGTAGTGCTTTTGACCGAAGGAAAAACCGACATCAACGATCTTCATCATATCGCCGGTGTTAAAATACATGTCACCTTTTTCGAAAGCATCCCTGACTATTTTCTTGTTCGATGCCTCTTCACTGGTATACCCCTCAAACTGGGAGGTCTCCGTGATTTCGTACAATAACAAGCCGGGTTCACCGTCAGGTACTTCCTTGCATGCACCGTCTGCACTTCTTACCAATTCATCACTTGCAATATCATAGCGGCAAAGTTTTGCCGGAGTGACCCCCATGCCCACGGTACATTCCTTGTTGAGTATATTTGCGAAGGCGCCGTTACCTTCACTCGCACCATAAAATTCACCGATACGTTCAATATCAAAACGTTTCTTGAACTCCTGCCAGATGTCCGGGCGCAGGCCATTGCCAATGATGGCGCGAATAGGATTCATCGCGTCATTCTTTGCAGGTGGGCGACTCATCAGGTAACGAACGAACTCCCCTATATAGACGAAGCAGGTGCAGTTATATTTTCTGATATCGTCCCAGAAAGCACTTACAGAAAGCCTGCGCCGTATCACGGTGGATGCCCCAACCTGGAATGCTGCTGCCAGCCCCACCATAAGACCGGTTGCATGGTAGAGTGGCAGGCAGTTATACAGTCGGTCTGACGAATTGATTCGGAGTAGCATTTTTGAGGCCATGAGGCTCGATACGATGACACGTTTGTTGGACAGGATTGCTGCCTTGGGTAAACCTGTAGTGCCAGAGGTAAAGATATACAAACAAACATCACCCATGGTGACGCTATCGGTGACGGCAAGATTGTCAGCGCTGATTGATTCGTCTTTGACGTCGAGTTCAATAGCCCAGTTGGGTGGAGGATTCTCACCTTGATCCCTGACGAAAAAGTAGTCTTCCCCGTCTTTTAGATTGAGCTCGCTGGTCACTTCACTGAGCGGCGCTATCAGCTCCTCGCCGACAATACATTTCTTCGATTTGACCAGGTTAATGCAATGTATCAGTTGTTGCCTGCCCAGGTTCGTGTTGATCATTCCTGCGATGGCACCCAGCTTTTGGATACCTAACATGCAGGCAATAAATTCAATCCGGTTTTGCATAAACAGGCTGACACAATCACCCCTGACAATGCCTCCCTGCTGCAGTCTGGTTGCCACCCGGTTGGCCCTTTCATTGAGTTCCTGCCAGTTAACGACCTGGTCTTCACAGAGCAGGGCAATGGCCTGAGGGTTCTTTCTAGCCTGTTCCTCGACAACCAGTGGCAGGGATCCAATAGTCTCCGAAGTCGGGGGTTTGGTAGTCGCGGCACTAAAAAGCACCTTAACATCGCTTAGAAAACTGGTGATACCCATGGTCTAATCCACTTGCTGAAGATCTATTTTACGGAATAATAGCGCTTGATCGCCCTGATGCACAGGGGAGGCGAGTGGAGAACGTTTTTGCAATAGCTGACTGGCTGTGTCTGGCAGTTGTGTTGACTTGTCGGACAAATAGAGGGAAACGGGTTTAGCGGAATTAAAAGCCAGGTCCATTTCTACTTCGCGATCATAGATGTTCACTATCCTGATGAAATACTTGTCTGCGAAGACGCCGGTCTTCACTCGGACGGCCTCGAACGCCGCACCATCAATGCTGAAACTGGTCAATTCTGAATCGCCGGGCAAAATCAGCGTCATTGCGTCAGCATTTCTTGGACTGCGGAGCAAAACCTTAACGGTCTGATGGCCACCATCCCTCACAATGTTCTGGATATCGACCTGGGGGCCCGGATAACCTGAACCTGCTGCCTGGGTCCAGTTTTCAAATTCTGTATCGGAGAATGGCAGCAGGGCTGCTTTCTTCGTCTTGAACGGCATTAAAGACATGATGTTCTCCGGCAGCGGGTTGGGGCTTTGCAACTGGTAAAATGCATCACCAGTATCAAGGTCTTCAAAATAGCTGATGTTCAGGTGTTGTGGTCGCCACTCTGAATAGAGCGGGTTAAACACCACAAAGCTAATCGAGACAATGGTGATTGCCACGCTTGCCAGTAGCGGAGGTATCAGTTTTGCGCCATCCAACAGGGGATTCAGGGCCGTGTTAAACAAACCAAAAAAAAGGAAAGTAGAAGCAATCAGTGTGTACCCCAGAGATTCTTCCAAGTGAAAAACTA
Organism: Pseudomonadales bacterium; assembly: GCA_029941905.1. GTDB lineage: Bacteria > Pseudomonadota > Gammaproteobacteria > Pseudomonadales > Azotimanducaceae > JAHRVQ01. The sequence goes on from JAPYTQ010000003.1 coordinate 93,682, forward strand.
ATCCCAATGTTCCGGGAATTACAAATACCAGGGTCAATACCTGGAACAGTTTTCTCGCCTGACCATCCATTAATGTCGAGATTGCGATGATCAGACTGGCTGACAAGGTTGGCACAACCAGCATGTTGGCAGCATCAGGAAGATAAACGACCAAAGCGGTTGTAAGAGCCAGCCAGAAAAACCAGACGCCAAATAACATGTCGTCGCGGCGAAGATAGCGGCTGGTGATCAATGAACCCAGCAACCCGCCGGTGGCAGCTGACGCGAACAGTGCGACCCGATAGGGTGTGTCATGTGCTGGCCAGGAGACGACAGTACCCTGGATGAGTTTAATCAGCTGGAACACCAGAAAACACGACAGGGCTGTTAGCAGGATAATGCCTAACGAGCTCAATGCAGCAAACGCCGCGCCCCAAAAATTCATCTGCAGTTTGATAAATCCGTAACACAACAGAGAAAAGCTAAACAGCACCATGAATCCGTTAAGCCGTTCGTCCCAGGAAATCCACAGACCATAGAAATTCGCGAACACATGGTGTAAACCTGGCTGGCGAATACCTTCGGTAGCAAGTTTCCTGGCCAGGGGAAGCATGTTTTCGCCATGATGCTGAATGGCTCGCAGATCAATGTTTGCGACATTGTCGTTGGGTGTATGGTAGTGATTTCTTTCTCCGGCGAACGCAAAATCAATACCGTAAATTCCGGCGCGTTGAACCACTGAGAAATCAGTGTCATTAGGCATGCGCTCAAAAATTTCATTAGCGAAGGAGAATCCAACCGGGCTGCTGCTGGTCTCGCCGTAGAAATTCATCATTTTTTCGTTCTGTTGGGTTGTGCGTAATACCATGCTGACACCAGTGGTACCGCAGCCTTCGAAATCCAGCACCACGTCAATTTTTTCAGCAAGAGGGTGCTGGTTGTAGAAACCCTCGGCACCGATTAACCCCATTTCTTCGGCATCGGTGAAGAGCAACAGAATGGGATGGTTAAATGGCGCCTCAGTGTTCAGAATTCGGGCGGTTTCCAGCATGGCAACAACACCGGCGCCGTCATCGCCTGCGCCGGGAGCCATGGGTACTGAATCGTAATGGGACATTAAGGTGACATAGGGCGTATCAGGTTTACCTGGGATGACCGCAATAATATTCTCGACATATGCGCAGACGTTATATCTGTTGGCACAAGCCCAGGTATGTTGTTCAGAGGCTTCGATACCGTAGCTGGCCAGTTCATCGATAATGCGTTGTTTTACTAATTTGTTCAGCCTTGAACCCACAGGGTGCGGCTTACCTTCACGGAGCAGTTTTTTTAAGATATCGTGGGCACGAACAGCTGAGAATTCATTGGCAGGTGCTGTATCTGGTTTTACTGCCGGGGGTTGAAGTGACAAGTGTTGAACGGTGAACAAAAACACTGTCAAAAAGATCGCCACAACGGCCGCAATGTATGTAGTGATGTTGGATGGCATATGACCTTAGACTACATGATTTTACAGGAGTGAACGAGTATGACAGAACTTGCGATAGTAAAAATTGAAGATGGTGTCGGGGAGTTGATACTTAACCGACCGAAACAGAGAAACTCGTTAACCGGTCCTCTGGTTCGTGAACTGCAAACCGGGCTGGAGTTGCTGGAACAAACCGATGACTGCAAGTCGATCGTGATTCACGGCGCCGAGGGTTATTTTTGCGCCGGTCTCGACTTGAAAGCGTTCGCCGAAGACCCTGCTCCTGAGTGGAGGGGTCAGTTCCAGCGAGACTGGCTCAGCTTCCATCGAACAATTTTTTGTTCTAACAAACCAATTGTAGGTGCACTGGAAGGTTTTGCCATTGCCGGTGGATCCGCACTGGCGCTGGCTTGTGATTTTCTGGTGGTTGGAAACAAGTCTTTTCTCCACGTATCAGAGGTTGAGCGGAACATGATGGCACCCATCAATATTGCCTGGCTGACAATACGTCACTCCTACCACAGCTCCCTGAAAATGGCCTTGATGGGAGAGCGGCACTATGGAGAAGCGCTGGTTCGCCTGGGAATTGCCGACCGCAGTGTTGAGGATTCGGAGGTACTGACAGTCGCAAAGGATATTGCAGGCAGGTTTGTTGGGTTTGATTCCGCTAATCTGCAGCAGTTGAAGCGAGCAATTCGAACGGCCGGTCAACACCAAGACTTTGATCAACTGTTAGACAGGATAAAGGCGGTTTAAAATTTTCAACACGTGACACAGTTCACATATTTATTAAGGTTTGATACTAGAAATTCTGCGTGTGCGTTTTTTCCCTCACTTGTGTGAATAAATCCCTATTTCTCTAGCGGATTTCGTCAATTTTTGAGGGTCAGATGTCGAGAAATCGACTGTAACTGGCTTGTTTCCACTGTGTTTATAGGGGATTTTAAAGATTCAAGACCTGACTTATGCACATTTTGGGGAATTCGATCTAAATCCCGGGGTACAGATTGATTTGATTGCAAAAGCGCGTGCTTTTATATCTATGTTATTGAATATAAAGAAATAATACTTTAGCTGTACAAAAAGTATACATCTGCAAATAGTCCAATAAAACACTTGTTTTCGGCATTTCTGGTGAGTTATCACCAGACTTATCCACAGAATCTGTGGGTAAGTAGCTAAAGAGCGGCTAAATCAGGATTTTTACTCCCCAACACGTACGTGTTCGGGCTGCGGAGATCGATAGTGCCAGATTTCTGAGCCCCAGAAACCGGCTGAAAAGATCAAAACTGATGCAATCATGCCGGGAATAAGGGCATTCAGAGGACCCCACAGGCCGATAATAACCCCTAGAACCATTGATCCGATGGGTGCGGCGCTCATCAGGCTTACATTATACGCCGCCATGATTCGGGCCCTGAACTCTGCAGAGCCGATTTCCTGCAGCATCAGCCGTGAAGTCGTCGTGGTGATACCCATGTTAAACCCCCACAGGGCGGCAGCCAACCACAGGAGGGACTCAGAAGGCTTAACCCAGATCAGGATGAGAATCAGGACCCGGGACAGTTGCATCCCAAGGTAGAGTCTCCCTGGGTGTTTGAGAGGCATGAAATTCAGCAAACCGAAATTGGCGACCAGGGAACCAAACGTAAATGTGATTAGCATATTGGCCAAGAGCGTGGCATTTCCATCATAGACGCGATTGATGATGAACGGGAATGCGACGATCCAGCCTCCTGCATTGAAAAGACTCGAAATAAAGTTAAGTCCGATCAGGTCCCGGCAGAGTCTAAATTCCCAGACATGCTTTAGTCCCTCTGCGATGGTAGCCAGCGTGGACTGGTGACTGTTTTTCGGCGTTGGTTTTGCCGGCAAAAGCCTGCCCGTCAGGAGGCCACCCGCGACGAACACCAGGGCCTGGATAATCAGGATGAGATTGAGGCCGAGACTTTCTATTTCTCCGCCAAGTCGAGTCCCGGCAATAGCGGCAATGGATCCTATGCCGGTAGAAAGGCTGATTGCGAACTGTAGCTTTCTACCTGCGACGGCGTTGAGGATCGTATTGCGGACGGGACTGGAGGCTGAATTTAACAGGCTGGCGAACAGGGCTGTCAGGATGAGTATCCAGTAACCCAACAAGCCGTTGCAGGAAGCCAGGGCCAACACCAGTGGTGGGACTGCGCTCAGGTAGTGGGTCCGAATCAGCAGGACCCGCCCGTCCATCCGATCACCGATGACACCGCCCCAGAGCAGGAACAGAAGTCCCGGTATACCAATCAACAGTTGTGCAAGCCCAACCCTCTCAGGCGTTTCCTGCAGCATACCAATAAGAATCCACGTCACCAGGAGCTGCTGTAAGCTGTAAGCGCCCATCCAAAGGGCAAAGCCGCCTGTATACCAGGAAAGCTGGGACTTCTTATTTGTCACCGATACATCTCACCAAACTATGCTACATTGCGGCGCATGCCAGAATACATAGTTCGAGCGCGAAAAGCGCCCACCGATGCGGGATTGTTCGTCAAAGCAATCGGCAGCGCGGCTCGGGTCGAATATCTGGCACAAATTATGACCAATTGCCTGTTTGTATCCAAAGGCCATCGCCGGGACACAACATTAACCTTAGTCCTCGAAGACTCGACCGACTTCTCCAGGGCGTTGAGTCTAAATGGTGATTCTCTCGGTTCCCTTCATGACCATACGGAAGCCGGTATGCTCAAGGTGATTGTTGAATCGTTGGCTGGCACCGCAAACTTAAGTAAAGAAGCCAGTGTCTCTCTCGATAATGGTATCGAAGTTCAGGCCATCAGTTTCGAGCATCTGGTGAAATTAAGGCTCGAAGCTCACCCGGTCTACCTGCTGGATAAAAAAGGCGAGGACATACGGTCGGTTCCCCTGGCAGATGATGCTATCTTTCTGCTCACGGATCATATTCCCATGCCGAGAAAGACCTTTAAGTCCCTGCGCCGCCAGGGAGTAAACAATTTGTCCCTCGGGCCCATCATGTTGCATACATCGCAATGTGTTGTGCTTATTCAGAATGAATATGATCGACAATTCTGATGGTCAGTCCCTATAATCACACGCTTTTATAAATGCGCTTCATAGCAGGTAGGTGAAATGGCTGACAAGATTGAATCCATCGCGATTCTGGGGGGAACCGGTGATTTGGGCGGCGGTCTCGCAAGGCAGTGGTCCCGGGCAGGTTTCAAAATTCTGATCGGCTCCAGGACTCTTGAAAAAGGCCAGGCTGCGGCTGCTGCGCTGCTGGCTGAATTCCCGGACCTGAATGTCACTGGACACGAAAATCTGGATGCAGCGACCCAGGCTGACCTGGTCGTCCTGACTGTTCCTTTTGCGCATCAATTGAGCACCCTTGAAACCGTCAAGCAGGGTTTGTCAGGTAAGATCCTGATTGATGTCACCGTCCCGCTGGTGCCGCCGAAGGTTGGCACCGTTCAGTTACCTGAAAAGGGCTCCGCTGCGGTAATGGCGCAGGAGCTGCTGGGTGCTGATGTGCAGGTTGTATCCGCGTTCCAGAATGTCGGTGCTGTGCATTTGCAGGAAGATCACAAGATTGAATGTGATGTGCTGGTCACCGGTAACAAACGCGCAGCCAGAGAGATCGTGATTGAATTGGTTGAAGCGGTAGGCTTGCGAGGCTGGCATGCCGGACCCCTGGCGAATGCTGCAGCCGCAGAAGCGATGACATCAGTACTGATTTCGATTAATCGCCATCATGGTATCGATGGCGCCGGTATCGTCATTTCCGGTGAGGCCAAGGGTTAACGATCATGGATCTTCAGCTGATTGGTGTCAAAGGAATACCCATGGTAGAGCCGGGTGATGATGTGGCTCAGCATATCATCACTGCAATCGAACTCATGGGAGAGACCATTGCGCAAGATGACGTGATCGTCATTGCACAAAAAATCATATCCAAGGCTGAAAATCGCTACCTGGATCTTCGAACTGTCGAGCCCACCGAGGAAGCCATCAAACTCGGCCTGGAAGTTGATAAAGACCCGCGCAAGGTACAGGCAATTCTCGATGAATCCAATGAGGTCGTCAGAAAGCGCCTGGGTGTGTTGATCGTCGAGCAGAAACTGGGATTTGTCCAGGCCAATGCCGGTATAGATCAATCTAATATCAGTCATGACGGCGATGATGATGACCATACTTGTCTGTTGTTACCAGTGGATTCTGATCTTAGTGCCAACAATATTCGTGAGGCGATACTTCAGCGGCTTGGTGTGTCTGTTGGGGTTATCATCAACGACAGTCTTGGCCGCGCCTGGCGCAACGGCACCCTTGGCCTTTCCATAGGGGTGGCAGGATTCACAGCCCTCGAAGACTATATTGGTCAGAATGATATTTATGGCCGGGAACTCATGGTGACGCAGGTTGCAGCCGCTGATGAGCTTGCTGCGGGTGCTTCACTGGTGATGGGTCAGACAACCGAGAAAACTCCGGTGGTTCTCGTTCGGGGATATCAGCCCAGGCAACCGGTTGATCCTGTTAATCGTGGCGTCCAGCCTCTCATTCGCCCGAAGGATATGGACCTGTTTCGCTGATGCCTGGCTCTCTTGAAGATGAACACAAGCTTGAAGCTCAGTTTGAAGCTCAGTTTGAAGGTAAAAGTTGCCTGGCAATTTCCGGCGGTGTCGGCGGTGCAAAGCTTGCCCTGGGATTGACGAAAGTTTTATCTCCCCAACAACTCAGCATTGTCGCTAATACCGGTGATGACTTTCAGCACCTGGGGTTTACTATTTGCCCGGACCTGGACACGGTGATGTACACCCTGGCAGATCTGAGTAACAAGAAATTGGGTTGGGGTCTGGCCAATGAAAGTTGGAATTTTCTGGCGGCGCTGGAAAAGCTGGAAGGTGAAACCTGGTTTCGCCTTGGTGATCGGGATCTTGCTACCCACACGGCTCGCAGCGGATTGTTACGTCAAGGTAAGACATTGTCCGAGGCCACAATGATAATGTCTAAAGCACTCGGTATTGCACACCCGATTATTCCCATGTCCGATGACACTATTTCTACCCGGGTACATATTGCCAACAGTAAGACCCTGGCGTTTCAACACTATTTCGTCCGGGACAAATGTGTACCGGTGGTCACAGGGTTTGAATTTGTGGGCATTGACTCCGCCTTACCAAGTCCCGGGTTCTCAAAAGCACTGGCAAGTGAAACACTGGCATGCGTTCTGATCTGCCCTTCAAACCCGTTTGTGAGTGTTGATCCGGTATTGAAAATTCCAGGAGTGATGGAGGCGTTAAAAAAATCAGGCGCACCGGTAGTTGCGGTCTCACCGATTGTCGGCGGCAAGGCGATTAAAGGTCCGGCGGCGAAGATGATGCGCGAACTGGGCATGCCGCAAACTGCCCTGGCAGTCGCTGCACATTATCAAGGCAGAATTGATGGTTTCATCATCGATAAGGCTGACAAAGCGATGCAATCCGATATTGAAGCACTGGGAATTCCAACCCTGGTAACCGATACGGTCATGGTATCTCTACAGGACAGGGTAGACCTGGCTGCCGCTTGCCTGCAGTTTGTCTCGCAGATAACCGCTTAGTCATGGTAACGTTACGCTCCGCTCATTATCATGTTTGTTAAGAGTGTTGCATGAGTATTTCGCTAGTCATCCCGGTAAAACAGCTTGAAAATGCCAAACAACGGCTGGGCGGTCTGTTGTCCCTGGATCAGCGACAGAATTTGTTCCAGGCGATGGTGGAAGACGTGCTGGAAGCCGCAACCACCTGTGACCTGGTGGATGAAGTGATCGTGGTCACCAGCGATGAAACCGTATCGAATTTGGCCGGGAAATATTCAGCCAGGGTCATTCCTGAACCGGAAAACCCCGGGCTGATTGCCGCAGTTACCTATGCGGCAGCACAGCTGCGCAAGGAAGGTGTCGAGGTGATGGCGTTTCTGCCAGGGGATGTGCCATTGGTGACGGTAGAGGAACTGGAAGTCGTTCTCGATGGTTTTGGCCAGACCGGTGAGGATGCGGAATTCATGATTGTACCGGCTAGTGATCTTGGCGGATCAAATTGCGTTGTCTGCTCGCCCCCTGACTGCATGGAATTTGGTTTTGGCGAAGATAGCTTTCGACGTCATCTACGGATTGCCAAGGACAGGAATATCCAGACTGTGGTGGCGAAGCTTCCGGGAATCGGTCTTGATGTCGATACGCCAGAAGATTTATTTGAACTGGTGGCAGAGTTGAAGAAGCAAAATTTACACACCAATACCAGTGTGTTTTTAGAGAATAGCGGTATGTTGGATGAATTGGCGATTGAGGTTGAGAAAAGGTTAATGGTATGAATGAGATCACTTCATTATTGGAACAGGCATTGTCATTTTCCTCGACGCAGCAGCTGTCTGATGACGAGGTAATGGCGCTTGCCAGATCGAATAATACCGCGGCACTGATGCAGGCTGCTTCGGTCATTCGTGACCGCGGGCACAATAATACGGTGTCATATTCACGAAAAGTATTTATTCCCCTGACACATCTTTGTCGCGACGTTTGCCACTACTGTACTTTTGCGCAGGTGCCGAGAAAACTCAAAGCACCCTACATGACGCCGGATGAGGTTCTGAAGATTGCCCGGGATGGGGCAGAAGCCGGTTGCAAGGAGGCGCTGTTTACCCTTGGGGACAAACCGGAACTGCGTTACAAAGCAGCCCGTGATGGCCTGAAAGCATTAAAGCAGGACTCGACCTTGTCCTACCTTCGGGATATGGCAGAACTGGTCTTCAACGAAACCGGCCTGTTTCCACACCTGAACCCCGGCCTCATGAATGCCAGTGAGTTCGAGGAATTGCGAAAGGTTTCGGTGTCGATGGGGATCATGCTGGAATCAGCATCGATGCGCCTTCTGGAAAAAGGCATGCCGCATCATGGTTCGCCTGATAAAGATCCGGCCGTTCGATTCGAAACCATGCGACTGGCTGGCGCTGCCAGGGTACCTTTTACTACGGGAATCCTGATCGGCATCGGCGAAACCCGGCAGGAGCGAATTGAGTCGCTGCTGGCCCTGAGAGATTTGAACCAGGCTGACCGGCATATTCAGGAAATCATCATCCAGAATTTCCGCGCCAAGCCCGAAACATTAATGGCCAACGCGCCAGAGCCTGATCTGAACGAGCTGTTGTGGACAATTGCGCTGGCGAGAATCATCTTCGGTGAGAAAATGAATATCCAGGCACCGCCGAATCTGAGCCCCGGGGTACTGGAACAGATTGTCGGTTCCGGTATCAATGACTGGGGTGGTGTTTCACCCGTCACACCGGATTTTGTTAACCCCGAGGCACCCTGGCCGCACCTGACCAACCTTGCGGACGAAACTGCCAATGCGGGCAAGCTGCTGATCGAGCGATTGGCTATCTACCCTGATTACGCAGTGGATGTGGAGCAATGGCTCGATCCGAATGTCCAGCCCCAGGTTCGACGTGCCATTGATGGTCAAGGATTCGCGCGGGTTGAAGAATGGTCTGCCGGTGCGGTGATTGATCCGCCGGAAGGAGACCTGGCGAAAGTAACTGCTATCCCGAAGTCCCGGCCCAGCGCTGATATTGCAGAGATACTCAACAAAGTCAGGCAGGAAGAAGTTTTAGGCGAAGCTGAAATCGTCCGATTGTTCAAAGCTCGGGGTGACGACTACACGCACATCTGTCAGTTAGCCGATGAAATTCGAAAGAAGGTCAATGGTGACACGGTGACCTATTGTGTTAACCGCAATATTAACTACACCAACGTCTGTTACTTCAAGTGTCAGTTTTGTGCATTTTCAAAAGGCAAGATGAGCGAGAACCTCAGAGGTCGGCCCTACGATCTGTCCCACGAAGAAATCATGCGCCGCACCAGCGAGGCCTATGCACGGGGAGCCACCGAAGTCTGTATGCAAGGGGGTATTCACCCGGAATATACCGGGCAAACCTATATTGATATCGTCCACAGCATCAAACAGGTTGTGCCGGACATGCACGTACATGCGTTTTCGCCGCTGGAAGTCTGGCAAGGCGCACATACCCTGGGTCTCAGTCTTGGTGAATTTCTTGGCCAGTTAAAAGAGGCAGGCCTGGGTACATTGCCAGGAACAGCCGCGGAGATACTCGATGATGAAGTACGGGCGACCCTGTGTCCGGACAAGATTAATACGGCACAGTGGCTGGAGGTGATGGAAGCGGCGCACGGTCAGGGGTTTAACACCACCGCAACAATCATGTACGGTCATATCGAGCGATATGAACATATCGCCCGGCACCTGATTCGCGTGCGGAATCTACAGCAAAAAACCGGCGGTTTTACTGAATTCGTTATATTGCCCTTTATTCATATGGAAGCGCCGATCTATCTGAAGGGAAATGCACGCAAAGGACCGACGTTCAGGGAGGGAGTGCTGATTCACGCCATTGCGCGGCTGGTGCTTCATCCGGTGTTTAAAAACATCCAGGCTTCCTGGACCAAGTTGGGCCACGATGGTGTTAGAGCCTGCTTGCAGGCCGGGGTGAATGACCTGGGCGGAACATTGATGAATGAAACTATCACCCGGGCGGCAGGGGCGAGTCACGGTCAGGAAACTTCGCCGGAAGAGATGGAGGAAATCATTCGCAGCCTGGGCCGGGAACCCAGGCAGAGAACCACCGACTATAAAAATGTGCCAGAACTGCAGCGACAAAAGTCGTTTGGTGCCCGAACGCTGATCGAGCCGACCTACACTTCAGCGAAGAAGTATAACCGAACCCGCAGCGGTACCCAGAGAACCAAGAAAGAACTTTACCGGCCGGGGCTGGATGTTTCCGGTGAGGATACGCTGTCCAGTGCCGACATCCTCTGATAGTTACCAGTAGAAGGAAAAAACATGCCTGTACCACAACGAACCGCATTGACCCTGCCTGATCCCCGGGGAGTTCATCTCACCATTGACCAGGCGAAGTGGGCCGAAGGTGAAGGTTATGACGATTTATGGTTTGCAGACAGTAACGGTGTCGATGCCCTCACCACAGCAGCAGCCGTAGCGCTGAACACCAGTCGCTGTCGCATCGGTACCGCGATCATTCCTGTATTTTCCCGAACACCCGCAGTGCTGGCATCGACAGCCCATGTGTTACACCAGTTATCCGGCGGGCGGTTTATTCTTGGGCTCGGTTCATCCAGTCAGACGATGATGGAGAACTGGCATGGCCTGACATTTGAAAAACCTTTGAGTCGCGTCAAGGAAACCACCCTGTTGATCAAGCAAATGCTTAAAGGTGAGAAGACAGATTTCGACGGAACGACCGTCAAAAGCAAAGGCTATCGGCAACTGCCCCTGGAAGCGGATGCACAGCCGGTTTATATGGCGGCATTACGTGGCAAAATGCTGGAAACCGCCGCAGAATTCAGTGACGGCGTGATTTTAAACCTGTTCCCCAAGAACAGCCTGCCACGCATGATGGAACATATAAAAGTTGGCGCAGAAAGGGCTGGCAAGAAACTTGAGGATGTCGAAATTGTTTGTCGACACCAGGTAATTGTGACTGATGAAATCGATAACGCGCGCAATATGATTCGCGCGGGTTTCGCGCCCTATTATGCGACACCGGTATACAACGCGTTCCTGGCCTGGTCTGGTTATGAAGAGGTGGCCAAAACCATAGCTGAAGGCTGGGCAGCCAAGGACCGGGCAAAAACCACTGGCGCGCTGGACGATCAACTGGTGGATGATATTGCGATCCTTGGTACGAAAGAACAGTGCCATGATCGTATTCGCGAATATGGTGAAATGGGTATCACGACCCATATCATATCTTGTGTTTCGCCTGGAGAATCTGAGGCAACTTACAACGCATTTACTGGAAATAACTTTAAGGGATAACCACTATGAAACTTGGTCTATTGGCTGGATACGGCGGCAAGGTCATCAACATTGATATTGATCGAATCAAACGCGCAGAAGATATCGGTTATGATTCTATCTGGACCGCAGAGGCCTATGGGTCCGATGCGGTAACACCCGCAACATGGATTCTGGCGCAGACCGAGAAGATCAAAGTCGGTACGGCGATTATGCAGATGCCCGGTCGGTCTCCGGCCTGTACGGCAATGACGGCAATGACGCTGAACCAGCTCTCCAATGGTCGATTCATACTGGGTCTGGGTGCCTCCGGACCCCAGGTCGTCGAGGGCTGGCATGGGGTGCCCTACGGTAAACCTGTGACGCGAATAAAAGAATATGTATCCATCGTCAAACAGATCATGGCCCGTGAAGCGCCCGTGGAACATCAGGGAGTCCATTACAGTTTGCCATACACCGGCGAAGACGGAACGGGCCTTGGTAAACCTTTGAAGAGTATTCTGCAGGCTGACACATCCATTCCGATCTATACCGCGTCCATTACCCCGCGTGGACTCGCAGGCAGCGCAGAAGTTGCCGACGGTGTCTTTCCGATCTGGATGAGTCCGGAGCGGTTTGATGTGCTTCAAGGCCCGATCCAGAAAGGCCTGGATAAGGCGGGAAAGACCATGTTGGACTATGACGTTGCGCCATTTATCACCTGCATTATTGGTGATGACATCGATGCCTGTCGGATGCCGGTAAAAGGTAATATGGCCTTGTACATCGGTGGCATGGGTGCACGGGACAAGAATTTTTATAACGACTACGCCAGGGCACTGGGGTTCGAGGATGCAGCCGTCAAAATCCAGGATCTGTTCCTGGCAGGTAAAAAAGATCAGGCCATGGCTGCTGTTCCCGATGAACTGGTTGATGCCTGCCATCTTGTGGGTCCGAAGGAGCATATTAAAGAGCGGCTGAAAGCCTGGAAACAGGCTGGCATCGATGGGCATGTAAGCAGCATGCTGATCGGAGCGGGTCAGCCCGAAGCGCTTGAACTGATTGCCAGTGAGATTTTGTGATTCGACCGTCCAACTGTCAGGATCAATTTGCCTGTAGCAATTTATAACGGGTTATGACCTATACCCTGAAGCCCGTCGGCACCATTGGTGAAGTAGGTCAATTAGACTGGGATGCTTGCGCAAACCCTTATCTCAAAGATAAGGGTTGCGGCATTGCCTATGACCCGTTTGTTTCTTACCACTTCCTAAACGCCCTTGAAAAGAGTGGCTCAGCCGCTGCAAAGACAGGCTGGGCACCTTATCACCTGCAGTTGGAGCATGAGACTTCCGGCATCTGTGGCGTTGTGCCCATGTACCTGAAAAGCCACTCCCAGGGTGAGTACGTATTTGACTACAACTGGGCAGACGCTTTTGAGCGTTCCGGCGGTCGTTACTATCCCAAATTGCAGATCTCGGTGCCGTTTACACCGGCAACGGGACGCAGGGTGTTAACCAGAACCTCAGGCGAATCACGGGAACATGAAGAGATGCTCATCTCAGGGGTGATGCAGGTTGCTGAAAAGCTAAAAGTATCATCAGTCCATGTAACCTTTGCCAACAAGCAACAATATGAACATATGGGAGAAATGGGTTTTCTCCAAAGAACACACAATCAGTTTCACTGGCTGAATAATGAGTACGGTTGTTTTGATGATTTTCTCGCAGAACTCAGTTCCAAGAAAAGGAAGAATATTCGACGCGAGCGAAGAATTGCCGTCGAAAATGGTGTTGAAATACAATGCCTGACAGGTTCGCAAATTAAAGAGCTTCACTGGGATGCATTCTTCCAGTTCTATGTCGATACCGGCAGCCGGAAATGGGGAACGCCTTATCTGACTCGTCAGTTCTTCTCCCTGATTGGTGAATCAATGCCAGAGGATATTCTGCTGGTGATGTGTAAGCGAGGCGGTCGATACATCGCAGGGGCAATTAACTTCATTGGCAGCGAGTGTCTATTTGGCCGGAACTGGGGATGTATCGAACATCATCCACTGCTTCATTTTGAAGTGTGCTACTACCAGGCGATCCAGTTTGCCATTGAACGGGGCCTGAAGCGGGTCGAAGCGGGGGCCCAGGGCCAGCATAAGCTGGCCAGAGGTTATCTGCCGACGCATACCTACAGCGCTCACTGGATCGTCAACAAGTCTTTCAGTGAAGCCGTCTATAATTTCCTTGAACAGGAACGGCAATATATCGATGAAGAAATCGACTATATCGAGGGCCACTCTCCGTTCAGGAAGTAGTGATGCGGCATACCGACCTTAGTCAGAGGTTCCCTCGTTTAGTGTCCTACCATTTCTCGCCAAAGGGCCTGATTACCGATTCGAATGTCCAGGCTGATTTTGCCTGGTGCGCGACCTGCCAGACGTGTTCCGCGATATCTCCAGGCTCACAAAAAAAATCATCGGGTTTGTCTTTGAATCTTTTCCGAGTCCACTCCAGGTTGATGACCGCATCGATAGCGACGTAAGCGACATGAACACCCTTGGGCCCCGCCGCTCTTGCCATGGATTCCGCGAGAATTCTTTGCGCAGCTTTTGTTGGCGCGAAGCCGGAGAAATTGGCTGAACCACGAAAAGCGGAGGTGTTACCGGTGCAGATGAATGCGCCCTGGCCTTGCTCGATCATATGGGGAGTGACCTCCTGAGCCAGTTGCAACATCGCGAGAACATTGACATCGAAATTCTTTTGCAGCGTCTCTCGATCTATGTCCAGGTACTCTCCGAATGCGCCCCCAACCGCGTTGTGAATGACGACCGCGGGATGTCCCAGTTCGGATCGAACCGTTTCAAGGGTCGTGGTTAACTGCTGTGGAACGGCAACATCACAAGGATAGGCATGGGTATTGTCAATTTCGGATACAAACCTTGCGAGCCGGTCTTCTTTACGGGCAAGCATCGCGACGACGTACTGCTTCGAAAATCGTTCGACAATGGCCCGTCCGGTGCCGGGGCCCACGCCTGTGACAAGACAAACTGGTTTCATGGCTAAAATACCAATCACTGATGTTTCAAGACTATAATCCATATTCTCTCTGATATGTAACAGAAAGCTGTAGCAGAGAGCTGTACCAGAGCACACTCACAAAAACACAAGAGCCATGCCCAGAACGTTCTACATTACAGACGTCTTCAATGAGGGGCCCTATAGCGGCAATCAGCTGGCAACTGTCGCGGATGCCAGCGGTTTATCAACGGAAGAAATGCAAAAGATTGCCCGGGAATTCAACTTCTCTGAAACAACGTTTTTTATGGGCAGGGATTCTGATGGTGGATTCAGTGTTCGGATATTTACGCCGACCGATGAACTGCCTTTTGCCGGACATCCGACCCTGGGGACTGCATATTTAATCAGGGAACATATCGCACCGATGGATGTGGATCGAATCGAATTAAACCTGAAGGTAGGAAAAATACCCGTCACGTTTCACAAAAATGGCGTCCTGTGGATGAAACAAAGATCGCCCGAGTTTGGTGATATTCTTGACAGGCAGATCGTCGCAGACAGTTTAGGTCTGGCACTGGATGAACTCGACGAGGATTTCCCATCCCAGTTTGTTTCGACCGGGCTGGAATTTGCAATGATTCCGCTGGTATCCATGGATGCCCTGAGACGAAGCGCGGTAAGGAAATCGCTAGGTTTTGGTGCCTTCATATTTTGCCGCGATGGCTACAACAGTGACCAGTCCATCGCGGCGCGTATGTACGCGGGTAGTGCAGGTATTTCAGAGGACCCCGCCACGGGAAGTGCAAACGGTTGCCTGGCAAGCTATCTGGTTGAGCATGGTTATTTTGATAGCAGTAGCATCGATATTCGGGTAGGACAGGGTTACGAAATCAATCGACCCTCCACTCTGCACCTTCGAGCCACCAAGCAAGATGGCGAATTCGACATCAATGTTGGCGGCAGAGTCGGACTGGTAGCGAAAGGCGAATTGTTTTGTTAGGACAGTACACGAACATAAGTTAGGAACATAAGTTAGGAACATAAGTTAGGAACATAAGTTAGGAACATAAGTTGAAGGAGATAGATGAATGCCACTTAAGGTAATTGGTGCCGGTTTCGGAAGAACAGGCACGTTGTCCATGAAAATGGCGTTGGAACAGTTAGGTCTGGGACCCTGCCATCATATGATGGAAGTTTTTGGTAAACCTGATCACATTGCGCTGTGGCAGGCCGCAGGCTCGGGGAAGCCTGTTGACTGGGAAGAAGTTTTTGAAGGCTACAACAGTGCTGTTGATTGGCCGGTATGCTATTTCTGGAGGGAGTTAATCGAGCTTTACCCTGATGCGAAAGTGATACTGACAAAACGAGATGCTGATGCCTGGTTTAAGAGCGCAGACTCGACAATATTCAAGGGTATGACGATGACAAAGGGGGCACTGGACGATCCCCATCGAAATATGGCTAGAACAATAGTCGTTGAGAACACGTTTGGCGGCGATCTTACGGATAAGGATAATGCCATCAAGGTGTTTAATGTCCATAACCAGGAGGTCATTGATACCGTACCGGCGGACAGACTCCTCGTGTTTGAGGCATCCCAGGGCTGGGGTCCATTGTGTGACTTCCTCGAAGTCCCGGTACCGAAGACTGACTACCCGCGAAGTAATTCAACCGATGATTTTTTACAGCGGTTCCAGTCTGCGAGCCGCCAGGATTAGGTGGTGGTATCTAAACCCACAAATATGTCTGAACTCCCACCCCATGCAAAAGCGATGGGTGTTGAACTCGTTGATTTGAAAGACCGCAAATGCATAGTCCGCGTACCTTATGCCGAACATCTCGTGGGCGATCCTGATACCGGGGTTATACATGGTGGTGTCATCACTGCGACACTGGATAATGCGTCTGGATGGTCTGTGCGTTGCCATGAAGACTGGGTAGAAGGCCAGAGTATGGCGACACTGGACATTCGAATAGACTACATGAAACCCGCAGTGCCCAAGGTGGAGTTAATCGTCGAGGCCGAGTGCTACAAGATGACCCGCACTATTGCCTTTGTGCGTGGTTTTGCGCACCAGGGTGATCCGCAGGACCCCGTTGCCACGTCGGTCGCCGCGTTTATGCTGGGCACACCCAATATCTCCGGTAAAAACCTGTGAAGATTCTGCAGGAGTTACGCAAGGACGGACAGGAACTGGATTTTGGATTGTTGATCGAGCATGTGCCTTATGCCAGGTTCCTTGGCATTCAGGTGGAAAGAAAAGGCACGGAGATCACCACCATCCTGCCATTCCGGGAAATGCTTATCGGTAATCCGAATCTGCCCGCGATTCACGGTGGTGCTATTGGAGCCTTCCTTGAAATTACCGCCGTGATTCAGTTACTGTCCGATGCCTCGGTTGAACGACTGCCGAAAACCGTGGATATATCCATCGACTTTCTTCGTTCCGGGCGCCCCGTTGATACTTATGGCCGTGCCATCGTGACCCGGCAGGGCAGGCGAGTGGCGAATGTGCGAGCGGAAATCTGGCAGGAAGAAAAAGCCAAACCGATTGCGGCAGCCCATGGCCAGTTTTTGTTAACCCCAAGTTAGCCTTTTCTGCTCCAGACATTTATCCTACGCAGAATTAATAAACCATGAATTCAACCAAGCAAAGAGGAACCCGTTATGGGTGATGTATATATCGTAGAAGCATGCCGAAGTGCCATAGGCAAAAGAGGCAAGGGTCTGGCGGGACTGAAACCAGCAGATCTTTTAGGTGCAGTCCAGAAAGGTGCACTGGATCGCAGTGGCATAGATCCCGCAAACATAGACCAGGTGATTGGCGGCTGTGTTTCCCAGGTCGGGGAACAGGCGTTCAATATTGCCCGGATCGCGTGGCTGTCCCAGGGATTGCCCCTTGAAGTACCAGCGACAACCGTTGATTCGCAATGCGGTTCAAGCCAGCAGGCGACAACCATGGGTGCGTCAATGATCGCGGCAGGCATTGAAGAGATTGTCATGAGTTGCGGGGTCGAGATGATGAGCCGTGTTCCCCTGGGTTCCAATATGCAAGGTGGTTCTCCGATGGGAGATAGCTATATGGAGCATTACCAGCCCACGAGCCAGTTCATGGGCGCGGCGATGATTGCAGAAGAATACCAGATCACCCGGGAACACACAGACGCATTTGGACTGGCGAGCCAGGAAAAGGCGGGAAAAGCCTGGGAAGAAAATCGTTTCGATCGCGAGATCGTTCCCATTGAAGCGCCAGTGCTCGATAAGGAATTCAAGCCCACCGGTGAAACGAAAACAATCAGCAAAGACGAAGGTTTGCGAGCAACAACACTCGAATCCTTGCAGGGCCTGGATGCCGTTGCCGGTCAGGAACTCCATACTGCGGGAAGTTCCTCGCAGATTTCTGATGGTGCAGCCTGTGTGATCATGGCGTCAGAAGATGCTGTTAAGAAACATGGCCTGAAACCCAGAGCAAAGATCGTCGCCACAACCCTGGTAGGTGTTGACCCTGTCACCATGCTGAAAGGACCGATTCCCGCTACCCGCAAAGTACTTGACCGGGCCGGGCTGACGATTGATGACATTGATATCTTCGAGGTCAACGAGGCGTTTGCCTCCGTGGTCCTCGCCTGGGAGAAAGACCTGGGTATTGATCCTGCGAAGACCAACGTCAACGGTGGTGCAATTGCACTGGGGCATCCCACCGGGAGTACCGGCGCACGTTTGATTACAACTGCATTGCATGAACTGGAACGCAGTGGTGGTAAATATGCCTTGATCGCCATGTGCTGCGGCGGTGGTTTAGGTACCGGCACGATTATCGAAAGACTCGACTGATCTCGACGGGCTTGACGGGGTGCCAGTTTGGGACCCCCGTTTTGTCGGAAGAGCGCATCGAAAGAGGGCGTGAAAAGCGACTCTGCCTCATATATGTGCATCGATATGGTGCGCCTGCACCACCAAATCACTCCGAATCTGACTATTCTGGTCGTTACAAGCCCCGGTAACAGGGCTCTGTGGAAGTTTGATCGTTTTGAAAGCGAGCTTGGCATCAAGTTTGCTCTGCACCATTAATGAAAATTCACTGAATGCACAATAATCCTGTGAAGGGGCAAAACGAGGAATGACCATGAAAAAAAGAACGATAACAAAAAGGTGGCTCGGAGTAGTTGGAGTTATGCTCTGTATGCTACCCGGCCTGGCAATGGCTGACGAACTAAATAGTGGCGATACGGCGTGGATGATTGTTGCCACGGTACTGGTCTTGTTTATGACCATCCCGGGCCTGTCGTTGTTCTATGCCGGAATGGTTCGTAGCAAGAATGTTCTGTCGGTACTGGTGCAGTGTTTCGCCATCACCGCGGTAATGTCTGTTCTCTGGACAGTGTATGGCTACAGTTTTGCCTTCGGTGACGGTGGCGATATGAACGGGTTCTTTGGGGGATTCGAGAAAGCATTTCTTGCAGGGGTAACAGTCGATTCCTTGTCCGGTACTATCCCTGAAACGGTCTTTATGACATTTCAGATGACCTTCGCAATCATTACACCCGCGCTGATTGTTGGTGCCTTCGCCGAGCGAATTAAATTCTCAGCGATGCTGTGGTTCATGATCATCTGGGTGACATTCGTTTATGCACCTATTTGTCATTGGGTTTGGGGGGGCGGTTGGTTAAGTCAACAGTTTGCCATTATCGATTTTGCCGGTGGTACCGTTGTACACATCAATGCAGGTATTGCCGGATTGGTTGCAGCCCTGGTTCTAGGCAAACGAAGTGGATATCCAAGAACACCTATGCCTCCCCATAACCTGACCTTGACGGTTATTGGTGCGGCGATGCTCTGGGTCGGCTGGTTTGGCTTTAACGCCGGTAGTGAGTTAGCTGCCGATGGGACTGCCGGTATGGCCATGGCTGTCACGCAGATCGCCACTGCCGCTGCGGTTGTTTCCTGGATGTGTGTTGAGTGGATTACCCATGGTAAACCAAGTGCGCTGGGATTGGCGTCAGGTGCTGTTGCGGGATTGGTTGCAATAACACCCGCTTGTGGAAATGTGGGCCCAATGGGTGCTCTTGTCATTGGTTTAGCAGCTGGCGCTGGTTGTTTCTATGCAGCGACCCGGCTCAAACGCGCACTCGGGTATGACGATTCTCTCGATGTATTCGGGGTCCATGCTGTCGGTGGAATCATCGGTGCGCTGTTGGCGGGTGTTTTCGCTGCGACATCACTGGGCGGCTCTGGTCTGGCGGTAACCGAAGGTGGAATCCCTGCCCAGGTGTTCAACCAGGCTGTAGGTATTATCGTCACAATCGTTTACTCAGGCTCCCTGAGCTTCATCATCCTGAAAGGGCTTGATGCGGTGATGGGCCTTAGAGTTACCGATGAACAAGAAGAGGAAGGTCTCGACTTATCCTCCCATGATGAACGCGGTTACGTTATATGAGTAAAAAAGGCCGGGTTTATCCCGGCCTTTTTCTTTGGCAACTGCCAGACGCCCTAGTCGCTACCAGTTCCCTGAAACTGGTCAACACCTGCTGAACTGTCCTTTTCAACCTCTTCGAGGTATCTGAATGAAATCGCCCCAAACAACATTTCGTCATGGGACTGCTGGCCCCATGGCACCGTGCGATTTGGGTCAGGGTTGGCGGGGTTCTGTGCAGAGTTGTCCCAGGTTGTGCTATGGACGATTTTGGTGCCTGCTGGCAGTACCTTGGGTTCTTTGAGGACATAGGTTGTCTGCCAGTTAAAGTCGTAGGCAGGTACCGACAATAAGATCTCCTCGGTTCCATCAGGATAATAGGCAACAAAGTCTGATGCGATCCCTCGATAGTGCGAATGCGGCAACATGGAGTAAACCAGCACATCCCGCTTTAACACCTGTGACTTGAATTCAGTGTGTGCCTTGGTATTGGCCGGTATGCTGATTTTTGTATTCATCAATACGGTGCCAGCCATCTTGTGAGCTGGCGCTTCATCGTGAAAGTACAGTCCAATTCGGGAAGTATCGCTGGTTGCTTTACCGTAAGGTGTATAGTGCATTTGAAAATTGATGGTGGCTCCTGCAGGCAGTAGTGTCCCTGTACCATCGGGATACTGACGGGCAACCGCGCCAGGTACATATCCGCCAAGACCGCCGCCGCGTCTGCCAAACCTTCCATTTCCCCGTGCGCTTGGGTCCGGGATATAGAAGCGGGTGATTACGTGGTGCAACGCCTGGCGATCACCGGGTATTATCTCTGATGCACGTACCCAGACATCATGATCCAGCGGATTGGTCACTTCCGGGTACTGGTAATCAACAATCCCCGTGGCTGGAACTTCATAGCCGGGAATTTCAATCACCAGGTCCGGTTCGTTACCCATACCCCATTCAGGCCAGTTATGTTCTACCCGCGCGAGTGTGTCCGGACCTTTTCCCCGGGGTGAACCGGCTTCAATCCAGTGCACCAGGGTTTGAATCTCTTCCGTGCTCAGGGAACGATCATTGTCAAAGTCACCATAGGCGGGGTCCGCATGCCAGGGGGGCATTCTCTGGGTTCGAATAACCTCTCGAATCATCGGTGAAAAGCCACGAATCA
The DNA here is from genome assembly GCA_029941905.1 of Pseudomonadales bacterium. Classification (GTDB taxonomy): domain Bacteria; phylum Pseudomonadota; class Gammaproteobacteria; order Pseudomonadales; family Azotimanducaceae; genus JAHRVQ01. The sequence continues at coordinate 114,540 of JAPYTQ010000003.1, forward strand.
TATTGTAGTCAGCCATAACCCAGGGGCCGATCCCGCCTTCACGATGGCAGGTAATACAATTGTCGATAAGAATGGGCGCGATTGTTTCCGAATAGGAGATTTCTGCATGTTGTTGTTTCACAGCCCGTTCGGCGAAGTTGATTTCACATCCTGAGGGTTTGCTTGATACGAGGTCGACTGTTTCTCCAGCCAGGACAGAATCCAGTGATGCGTTGAGTTGAGCGGTACCACCGCGATACGCGAGCTTCCAGGATTTCGTGTCGACCACGAAGACGTCGGCGCTGGACTCGATACCCAGCGCTTCCCCAATGAGCTGGGTCCGGTCTAGTAAAATGGGCGACTCAATGCCCAGGCGTTCAGCCTCCCTCACGATAGCCTGGCGGTCATCGCCAAGGTCTGAATTAAGCAGTAAAAACTCCACCCCCTTGTCACGGTACATCTCGCGGGTTTGTTGGAACTGTTTTAGGGAATCATCCAGGGCGGGACAATTATTATTGACGGACATGAGTACCACAGCACGGGCATCAGACAGGTAATATAGCTCGTGAGACTTGCCCAGGTGGCTTAACAACTGGAAGTTTTCAAGCCGGTCATTGGGATCAATTGCCCAGACCGGATGGGAAAGAATGCTGGATAAAACGCCTGAAAACAGCACGAGCAGGAAGATATTGTGACGCATTTGTAACTCCTCTTATTAATATTGGGATTATGAGAAGCTGATTGATATCACTGGATCCCCGTCACCGGCTTCCAAAACACGCGAACAACCCCATATTAGCAGTGGCTAGATCGATATGCACTGACGTGTGATAGCATGTCATGCGCTGTGACACTTCATGCGTGTCTGAGGATAAATCATGTACTGAGAGCGAAATGTCTGGATTGCTTACATGACCTGTTTTCCCCTGGGAATTCTTGGCCTGCACAAATTCTATTTGAGGCAGCCGTTACTTGGGGTTGCCTACTTTTTCACCGGGGGACTATTTGTTGTTGGCTGGCTCTACGATCTGGTGACGCTGCCCGACCAGGTAGATCGCTGCAACTACAAACTTGATATGGATGGTGACCTGGAGAATCTGCAGGAAGAAGAAATTGAGTTCCTGGAGGATGAAATCGTGCAACTACGGGACGAAATCACGGGGCTACTTGCCAAACAGAGTACAGACCCGGAAGTCGCGCTGTTAAAAGATCGGATCAAGGAACTGGAAGCACTATTGCGAACCCACAATGAATGAGCTGGACCCGGCAATCGGCACGTGTATATCGTCTATGGCCGCAGGCTAGGCAACTGCCTGTTTTGCTGCTTCCAATCGCTTCTGCAGTTCGTTAATTTCGTCGCGAAGCTCAGCAGGCAGGTGATCGCCGTACTGGTCGAAGTATTCGTTGATCCGCGGGATCTCACTTAGCCAGCCGTCAACATCAACTCTCAGCAATTCAGCCTTTTGACTATCTGTCAGACTCAAGCCATCGAAATTGATACCAGTCATGGTCGGCAGGTTGCCTATGGGCGTTTCAATGGCATCGGCTGTGCCGTTGCATCGATTAAAGACCCATTCAAGCACACGAGAGTTTTCTCCAAAACCAGGCCACATGAATTTGCCGTCATCATCTTTGCGGAACCAGTTTACATAGTAGATCCTGGGAAGACTGGCTCCTGCCCGTTTACCCACGGAAAGCCAGTGGCCCCAGTAATCCGCCATGTTATACCCACAAAATGGCAGCATCGCCATCGGGTCGCGCCGCAACTCGCCAATCTTACCGGCTGCCGCGGCAGTTTTCTCGGAGGAGACGATGGAACCAAAGAAAGTACCCTGGACCCAGTCCATGGCTTCATTTACTAACGGGACTACCGTAGCTCGACGACCACCAAACAAGATCGCACTGATAGGGACACCTTTTAAGTCTTCCCACTCACTTGCTATGGCAGGACACTGGTCGGCTGCGACGGTAAAACGCGCATTGGGATGTGCCGCGGGTCTGGTCGAGGCTGGTGTCCAGTCCTTGCCGGTCCAGTCTATCAGGTGATCAGGCGGTGGTGCGGTCATACCTTCCCACCAGACATCACCGTCATCGGTCTCGGCCACATTGGTGAAGATACAGTTTTCAGTCAGGCTGAGCATTGCGTTGGCGTTGGATTCCATGCTCGTGCCCGGCGCTACACCAAAGAATCCTGCTTCAGGATTGATGGCATAGAGTTGGCCGTCATCGGCAAATTTCATCCAGCATATATCATCACCGACGGTCTCAACCTTCCAGTTTTCAATGGTCGGGATCAACATGGCAAGGTTGGTTTTTCCGCACGCGCTGGGGAAAGCACCGGCGACGTACTTGGAGTCGCCGTCTGGATTGGTCAATTTTAAAATCAGCATATGTTCTGCGAGCCAACCTTCGTCCCTGGCCATCGCGGATGCAATTCGCAGCGCAAAACATTTTTTGCCGAGCAGCGCATTACCACCATATCCGGAGCCGAAGGACCAGATTTCCCGGCTGTCGGGAAAATGTGCGATATATAGGTTCTCAGGATTACAAGGCCAGGCTACATCGGCTTGACTATCGATCAATGGCTGGCCCACAGAATGGATGCAGGGGACAAACGCACCTTCTTCGCCCAGTTCCTGCAATACGCGTTCACCAACTCGCGTCATGATATGCATATTGGTTACAACGTAGGGTGAATCAGAAATTTCAACGCCGATGTGAGCAATTGGCGAACCGACAGGGCCCATACTGAATGGAATAACATACATGGTTCGGCCGCGCATACAGCCTTCAAACAAACCCTCCAGGGTGGAGCGCATCTCATCGGGATCGATCCAGTTGTTGTTCGGACCCGCGTCTTCGGCATTGTCCGCACAGATATAGGTTCGGCTTTCAACCCGGGCGACATCAGCCGGGTCCGACCTCACGAGGTAACTGTTGGGACGTTTTTCTTCGTGAAGTTTTTTTGCCGCGCCCGCACTGACCATCAGATCCCACATGTGGTCATATTCTTCAGTGCTGCCATCGCAGATAACAACTTCATCTGGTTGGCAAAGTGTTTTCATTTGCTCAAGCCAATTCTGCAAGTGCTTGTTTTTCAACATTTATATTGACCTTCCTGTGTCGATCGTTGTTAGTTTTGCTAGGAAACCCAAGTGAAACTTGGCAGTTCGGAAATGCGTAGGATAACTGAATTAAAATCGTAAATCGATATGGTCAACATTAGAACGCGCCAACGACCCTGTCTGAAAATGGTATCCTGATATGCCGAAGGGGAATAACGATCGAATTCCGTAAAATGGCGCAATCATTGTACAACAGCATATTATCAACTTTACAAGACGAGGTTAAAATGGACTGTGGTTTACAAAATGTGTTGTTGACCCTGGTATTTATCGCGGTTGGTTTCGTTATGTACCAGGTAGTGAAGGCTACCCGGCGCAAACGACATAATTCAAGGTTGTGGGGTGGGATATTTGAATCGCTTTCTCATCACGTACAACCGATTGGTGTTCTTAAAGAAGCGAAGCAATACACCAATCGGGTAAAGAAGCTACCGGATGGAGATGATAAAAGTGCTGATACAACAAACTAGAGCTTGATGTATTATGGCTATCCCTCGCATCTTCATAAACCTGAAGAAAAATGAAGCAACTTTTTGACTATCGGCCTTACTGGGCGGAATGCTTTGGTGTAGCCCCGTTTCTCCCGACCTCGAGAGAGGAGATGGATCAGTTGGGATGGGATAGTTGCGACGTGATTATTGTGACTGGCGACGCTTATGTCGATCATGTGAGTTTTGGAATGGCTGTGATCGGCCGGGTATTGGAAGCACAGGGTTTCCGGGTCGGGATTATTGCCCAGCCGGACTGGACATCAAAAACCCCCTTTCAAAAACTGGGGAAACCCAATCTGTATTTCGGCGTTGCGGCCGGGAATATGGATTCGATGATCAATCGTTACACGGCAGACAAGAAGATTCGCCAGGATGATGCCTATACACCGGGTAATGAAGGGGGTAAACGGCCTGATCGCGCGGTGATTGTATATTCCCAGCGGTGCCGGGAAGCCTACCCTGGTGTGCCGGTCGTTATCGGCAGCATCGAGGCGAGCCTGCGGCGAATTGCACATTTTGATTATTGGAGTGAAAAGGTACGGCGTTCAATTCTGCTGGATGCCAAGGCCGATATTCTGTTGTATGGCAATGCCGAACGCGCCATTGTAGAGTTGTCTCATCGAATCGCCAATGGTGAAACCATCGCTCAGATGAAGGATATCAGGGGTACTGCTTTCGCTGTCAAAGAATTGCCTGAAGACTACCAGTGCATTGATGCCACACGGCTGGTTGACGATGCAGCAGACACGAAAGAGCCGGATACGAAAGTCATCCAGATACTGGATCCCCATGCAAAATCCAGCGCGCTAAAAAAAGTGTTTATTCAGTTGCCGAGCTATGAACAGGTGAAACAGGACAAGGTGCTTTACGGTCATACCTCCAGAATTCTTCATCGCGAAACCAATCCACATAATGCGAGACCTCTGGTCCAAGCCCATGGTGATCGTTACGTTTGGCTGAATCCACCACCCATACCCCTGTCCACGGAAGAAATGGACTGGGTATTTGGATTGCCCTATCAGCGGGTGCCGCATCCTAATTGTGGCGACAGGAAGATTCCGGCTTATGAAATGATTCGATTTTCAGTCAATATTATGCGTGGTTGCTTTGGTGGTTGCAGTTTCTGTTCTATAACGGAACATGAGGGGAGAATTATCCAGAGCCGATCTGAAGAATCGATTCTAAGTGAGATCGAGAATATAAGAGAGAAAACCCCTGGATTTACCGGTGTGATCTCTGACCTTGGTGGCCCGACAGCGAATATGTGGCGCCTGGGATGCAAGAGTCGAAAAATTGAAGCGAACTGTCGGCGCCTGTCCTGCGTCTACCCGAATATTTGCAAGAACCTGGATACGGACCAGACTCCACTGATCTCGCTGTACCGCAAAGCGCGGGATCTTGACGGGGTGAAGAAAGTGCTGATTGCTTCGGGGTTACGCTATGACCTGGCCGTACAGACACCGGAGTATGTGAAAGAACTGGTCACTCATCATGTGGGCGGATACTTGAAGATCGCACCTGAACATACCGAAGATGCGCCCTTATCGAAGATGATGAAGCCCGGTATGGGTACGTACGACGAATTCAAAAAACTGTTTGATAAGTTTTCAAAAGAGGCAGGCAAGGAGCAGTACCTCATACCCTATTTTATTGCAGGTCACCCTGGGACCACCGACAATGATATGGTGAACCTTGCCCTGTGGTTAAAACGCAATCGATTTCGTGCCGACCAGGTACAGAATTTTTATCCTTCCCCCATGGCGGCAGCCACAGCAATGTATTACTCCGGTAAGAATCCCCTGAAGCGAATTGATCGCCACAGTGAAATTGTTAACGTACCCAAAGGTGCGAGGCAAAGAAGGTTACACAAGGCGTTTTTACGCTACCACGACCCTGACAATTGGCCCATGCTCAGGCAGGCTTTAAAGAAAATGGGGCGCAAGGACCTGATTGGCAATGGTAGTAAACACCTTGTACCCCTGACCCAATTTTCAAGACCGGTGCGTGGTCGCAAAAAACAGCAGGTATTCAAGACCCAGCATACGGGTTTGCCGAAAACTCCCCGTCAGGCCCCGTAGAGTTCTTTTGCGCTTGCCCTGAGTTCATCCTGATAATCAGGGTGAGCAATATCACAAAGGCTATTGGCACGTTCGATAACAGTTTTGCCTTTTAATTCCGCTATACCGAATTCGGTAACCACATAGTCGATGTAGGTTCTTGGAACCGTGACCGGTGTGCCTGGTGCCAGTGTCGGCACGATGCGCGAGACCCGTTTACCTGTGGAACTGGGGACAGAGCTGGACGGCACCACACTGACAGATTTTCCACCAGGAGAATAGGCACCGGCTAACATAAAAACGGTTTGTCCGCCGACCCCGGTGTACATACGATGATCATAAGCTTCTGCTGAAACCTGACCTGTCAGGTCCACAACCATGGCGTTATTCACCGCGACGAAGTTCTCCTGCGTTATCAATCGTCGCAGATCGTCGGTATAACCAAAGTCGTATAACTCGAAAACAGGATTGTTGTCGATCTCATCCAGCTCTTCTTTGTTCAATGCGACTATAGCGCTGCCAACAACCTTGTTGGGGTGAAGTGTTTTTCTGCTGCCGTTGACGACGCCTTTTTTCACCAGTTCACCAACGCCGCCGGTAATCAGCTCGGTCTGCACTCCAAGATCATTGCGAAAATCCAGAAACTGGGCCAGTGAGGCCGAGACAGTACCGACGCCCATTTGCAAAGTGTCACCGTCATTCACAAGCTCGACGGCAACGGTCGTACAGATTGCTTCAACCTGTGCGATCTCCTCTTCGCTGAGCTCAGCAACAGGAACGGCTTCTGCACTCTGTTTTTCGACTTCGACGAAATAATCAATCTGGTCAACATGCACGTAATTCTCGCCGAAGGTATGGATAAAATCCTCTCTTACCTCGGCTATTACCATGGATGCGCCACGGACTAAAGTGGGAGACATCCACACCCCGGTTCCGAAACTACAGTAACCATGTCTATCCGGTGGTGATACTGGCACCAGAAAAACATCCGGACGACTGCTCAGACCCGCGGGTAACTCGTGACTTTTCCATAGTCCAATTGGCAGATAATCCATATCACCCGCGTGGCAGGCAGCTCGGTTCGGGGGTGTGGCATAGTTGTCACGGAGACGAAAGATTCCCTGGAACTCGTTCGCCGACCAGGGTACAACCGATGCGAGATGTTCTACCTGAACACCTTCCAGCCCACGTTCGCGTCCTGAAGCCATCAACGCATTGCAAAGGGTGATGGGGCTGGTTGTATAAGGGGCGATATTGACGATATGGCCTGACTGAACGTTCAGTACTGCCCGCTCAGCCGTGACCAGTTTAGGACCACATAAATCACGCCAGTTCATGATTTTCTCCTGCAAGTTTTATTGGCTGCTTTCCGAACCGTAGCATCATGTGGAAAGAAAGCGTGTAGAGATGATATTCTCGTTTTTGTTATTTGTAACAGCAAGAACCCTGTGGCTTATCATAGCACCGGGCACCCAGCAGATGAATTCGGGGGAATGATGGTAGATAAAAAAGGCGCACTGGCCGGTGTTCGGATTTTGGATCTAACGGATGAACGCGGTATATACGGTGCAAAACTGGTGGCAGACCTTGGCGCTGAGGTTATTCGTCTTGAGCCACCGGATGGTGACCCGCTAAGGAAAAGAGGCCCCCATATTGATGCTGTAACGGAGCAGGAATCATCACTCTGGTATCTGTTCTTCGCATCCAACCGCAGGTTCTTTGCCGTGGATCCTGAATCTGAAGATGGCAGGGAGCAGATTCAAAAGCTGGTAGCCAGAGCTGATATCGTACTGAGTTGCCCGGGAACATTTGCCCTGGATGCCGCCCAGCTTGCCCTGGCGCGACAGCAACGCCCGGAACTCATCGTTATCGATACCTCATCATTTGGCACAAAAGGACCCTGGAAAGATTTTCTCGCTCCAGATTTGATTGCTGGTGCACTCGGCGGATTCTGTGCAACGACGGGGGATGTGGACACCTCACCCCTGAAGGGATTTGGTGAACTGAATTTCATGGTGTCCGGTGTCTATGTTGCTATTGCGGCACTTGCGTCCCTGTATCATATGAGAGAAAAGGGGTCGGGCCAGCAGGTTGATGTGTCGGTGCATGAATGCATCGCCTCCTGCCTGGAGCATGTTTTTATGTGTTACTGGTACGATGATCTTTTAGCAACGACGATTCCTGCGTTACCCCGTCGTGCAAGCTTGCACTGGTCCAATGCTTACGTCGTCATGCAGGCGATCAAGGGTTCGATTATGATCACACCCGCACCGGACTTCGATCGGCAACTCGCCTGGCTGGTTGAAGTGGATGCCTTTGAAGATTTGTTAGATGAGAAATACGCTGACCCGGTAAACTATGCGGCAACGGTCAAAAGAATGATGGAAGTTCTTCGTGCCTGGGTTGCCACACGTGATGCTAAGGAACTCTTTTTTGAGGCGCAATCACGTCATGCACCTTATGGCTGGGTGTTACCGATTGAGGAAGTTGCAGAAAATCCTCAACTCCAGGCAAGGCAATGGTGGGAAACGTACTCTACAGCCGGTAAGGAGATATCGGGACCCGGAGCGCCTTATCAATTCAGTGATACCCCCTGGAAAATGAAACCGGCAGAAAATCCTGAAACGCAAATGCAGGCTATTCTTGCAGACATCGGCTGGGATGCAGAAGCTGACAAGGAGACGCAGATATGAGCCGTCCACTTGAGGGGCTTCGTGTACTGGATTTTACCCATGTACTTGCTGGGCCATTTGCTACCCGGGTGCTTGGCGATATGGGTGCAGATGTGGTCAAAATAAATTCTGCGGACCGTGCGGTAGGTGCCAATGATCCTGCTCACCCCTATTATGTTATGTGGAATCGCAATAAAAGGGCACTGGCGCTTGATTTGTCGAAGGAAGAGAGTCGTGAAATCTGCCGGGAATTGTGTCTGCAGGCAGATGTGGTAATTGATAACTTTTCTGTGGGCGTGCTTGATCGCTGGGGTGTCGGCTTTGATGCAATCAGCGAGATAAATACCAAGGTCATCTATGTTCAGATGTCCGGTATGGGTGACGGTGGCCCCTGGTCCGAGTTCGTTACCTACGCACCGACCATTCATGCACTATCCGGGTTAACTCATCTAACGGGTGTACCCGGCCGGGAAGATATTGGTATTGGGTTTTCCTACAATGACCATCAGGCTGGTTTGCACGGTGCCGTGGCAATACTTGCTGCAGTCGAGGCAAGGAGAACTACCGGCAAAGGTCAGCGCGTCGATTTATCTCAGTTTGAGGTTGGTGCAAATTTTGCGGGACCTACCTTGCTTGATTACTTTGCAAATGGAATCCCCGCCCGGCCAATGGCCAATCATCTGCCTTACGATGTGGCTGTACCTCACGGCTGTTATCCTTGTGCTGGTGCTACATCACCTGCAGTTGAGGACGAACGCTGGGTCGCGATTGCCTGTATGATTGAAACGCAATGGGACGCTCTGAAGGGGGTCATGGGCAATCCAGACTGGGCAAATGCAACAGAATTTAGCAGTGCCAAGTCCAGGGTCAAATCCGTTGAGAAACTGGATCAACAGCTCGCGCAATGGACCCAGTCACTGACAGCTGAAGACATAATGAATCGCTGCCAGAAAGCCGGTGTCCCTGCTGGGGTTGTTCAAAACGCTATCGATCTTGCGGAACACGATCCACAGCTTAAAGACAGTGGTTTCCTGCAGCAAATGGATCCTTTGCCGGGGTTTGGAATGACCTACGCCGACCGATTGCCTATTCATTTCCAAAAGACGCCCTGTGAGGTCTATGAGAGAGTAAGGCAGGTTGGGGAGGACAACCGTGAAGTACTGAAAGATTGGCTTGGCATGCAGGATGCTGAGATTGACAAAGCCGAAGCGGGTGGGCTCTTGTCCTAGCTTTAGAGTCTTCGCACACTTAAACCGCAAAGATCATGTACAAGGAGATACCAACCGCAATAATAGGTATTGCGTCAACCAACGCGAGGGCGATGAACAATTGTGTCATTAGCATTGGCTGCAATTCAGGCTGGCGTGCAACGCCTTCAAGGTACTTGCCGCCCAGGATGCCGATGCCAACGCCACTACCGATTGCACCAAGGCCCATCAGAATGCCGCCTGCGATAAAGATCAAAGAATGTTCCATCACTTAACTCCCAAGGTGCTCGAACTTAGAAAAGTCACTTCTATATAGGAAATGTATAGCCGGGAGCGGAATTTTCAAGAGACGTTATTTACACTTAACAACCCGAACAAGAACATCGTTCCCGGAATCAGTTATGCTGGCTATCTAATATTCCGTTGAGGTCAACCAGAATACAAACAGGGTTCGAACTGCGCTACTCATTTTCTGCCATAGAAGGGGTTATATGAAAGCCAAAGAGTTAATCAAAAATAAACAACCTAAGCGAGTCCGTCCACGGAGCAAGCTGATACCCAAAGAGGGGCAAGATGGTTTGTTTACGGAATCCTGGTTTCCGGTTTGCATGTCGAGTGAAGTACCGGTCGGTCGGGTTATCGGGCGATCATTTCTCGATGGCCGTATTGTGATTTTTCGCGGCGAAGAAGGCACGGCGCAGGTGTTTTCCGCGTTTTGCCCTCATATGGGTGCCGATCTTGCGGCTGGAAAGGTAGTGGGTAACCAGCTCCAGTGCGGCTTCCATCATTGGGAATTCAATGCAGACGGCTGGTGCGACAAAACCGGTTTAGGTGATCCGCCGCCAAAGACGGCGTGTCTCTATAAATTTCATACAGTGGAGCGATTTGGTCTGGTTTGGGCGTTCAATGGCGATGAACCCTGGTGGGAGATTCCGGATTATCCAAAGGCAGACGAGGAACTTGAGTTTCTGGTCAGCTACGATGTTCCTGCACTTCCCGTTGATCCCTGGGTAGTTTGCGCCAATACACCGGACTGGCAGCACCTCAAGGCTGTGCATCGACTCGACTTTGATCACGAATGGCTGTTTGAAAAAATCGCCTGGACCGATCATTCCATGGAATATGATCTGGATGCGAAGTTTGATCAAGGTGACGGGCCATCGTTGAACGCCCGGGTTGGTATATACGGCACCAGTTTTTTTCGCTTGCATGGTGAGTTTATGGGCCAGTGGATCTGTGCGTTAACCGCATTCCATCTCGTCGCGCCAGGTCGAACTCAGGTTTACTATTCTCTGGGAACTCCGAAGAGTGACGGCAGCGCCGAAGATGACGCTCGCGTGGCCATGACCCACGACCTGCTTTTTCGCCTCGGAAAAAGCATCATTACAGACGATCGGCCGATACTGCATTCGCTCAACTACACACCAGGCGTTATGACGAAGTCAGATCGGGCGTTAGCGAAGTATCTGGGCATGGTTAGAAATTTTCCGCGCTCTCACGACTCATCGGATTTTATTAAGTAATTCAATCCCAAAGAAAATTAAGTTCAGGAGTACAAAATGGCAAAACTGGGTCAGGTTCAGCACTTTAACAAACCGCTGGAAGACAGCATGGGATTTTCTGCCATCGTGCATGCCAATGGGCTTTTGCATCTCTCGGGTGTTATCTCGATAGACGAAAACGCAAATGTGATCGGGCCTAACGATATGGCTGCTCAGATCGAGAGGGTTTACGATATTATCGAACAGACGCTGGCAAAAAACGGCGCGACCTTTGAGCACGTTGTCAGCGAAGTCATTTACACCACCGACATGGCCAGACTGATGGAAGCCATTGCGGCGCGAGCCAAACGTTATGAAGGGGTCGCTAACCCGGCGACAACGGCGGTGCAGATATCTGCGCTGGCGTTTCCTGAAGCAATGCTCGAGATTCAGGTGATGGCGCAACTCGAAGCCGAGGAATGGTCTGCCGATATTCCACCCCTGGGTTCGCCCGTCTGACTGTACGAAATATTTATAGGCAATGCTGCACGCATTTACGGATTCGATGAATCAAGACTGAGTGCATTGGCATAGAGCAACCACTTCCTTTGATTACTGCTGGTTCCCGGTCGATCCCGGGTTCGGATAACTCACTTTCCAACTCTGGAGATACCATGGTTCAGCCAACAGATTGATCTCGTCACTGACTCGATAGGTTACGGGATAGAAACCTTCAGATTTGAGTGATCCATTTCGAATGTCATCAAGGGCTTGTTTGAGGTCTTGGACATTCGTGATATTCACAATCGGAGTTCCCGGGGCTCGCATTCGATGTGCCCCATATATCGACGTTTCTCTGGTAATTGTGGCTAACACAATTTTTGCTCCCTGATCGTAGTCACCGAGCGAACTGTTCGGCAGGAATGCAAAAAAATCACCCTGGTAGATGAAGTCGCCACTAAAGAGAATATCCGTACGCGAATCGTAGAGCGAAATCGAATCATTGGTGTGACCAGGTGTGTACAACACTATCAATTTGCGATCACCAAGATCCATCTCATGGCCTGGCTGCAACCATTCGCTAACCTCGAAAGTCGGCGATGTATATCCTTCCACAGACCCAAGGTGCTCATGCCATTGGAGAGCTAGCTGGTTGTTCGTTACACGATTTGAAATGTGGGGAAGATCGATTACGGCAATGTTGTCGAATGGCAGCCCGTCACCAAGATGATCATAGTGAAAGTGCGACGGAACAAATGTGATGGGCTTGTCGGTTAGTTGTTCAACAACAGGTAGGATTTTTCTCAGACCGGAGCCTGCATCGAACAACACCGCTCGATCTTCACCGATGATGAGATAGTTGATATTCTGTTGATAATACAAGGGTTCACCGATGGCTACGGTCTGCGGGTCAAGCCATTCAATGGTGTAGTAGTCATCATGCCAACGAACTCTGGGTCCCTCGTCTTGTTTTGCAATGAGCAGCGGTGTGTCGGTGAATGACAGCAATGTGAGTAGTACCAGGTGTCTGTTCGACACAAGCAACGTTAATGTTATGAGTAGGATAAGGATAGCGACGATGAATTTTTTCACGGACGATTTTCCTGATTTGGTCAAAGCCACTAATACATATTCGCTCGCGTTGTTCATACAATTTCCTGCGAGTCGGTTTATAAGGAATATATCACTGATGAGATACTCAACACTTATTGCGCTAACGATTCTGTTGAATGCCTGCTCAGATACCTCAGATACATCCATGAGGATGATAGCAGATACGGTCTACACCAACGGCACAATCTACACCGTCAACCAAGCCGAGCCGTGGGCCGAGGCTGTCGCGCTTAAGGACGGCAAGTTCATTGCTGTTGGGACTCGAAGCCTGGCAGGCATTGCATCGCGAGGGCATGATCAAACAACACATCAACCAGTATTTCAAGGGTAATCTTGGTAGTTTGGCCGCCTTTGAACGCGCCACTTGCATACAACGTAGATGGTATAAAACCCGTACTCAAACCAGAGACCTGGGACCGCATGTACGCGAATCGTGAGCGTCAGGATGCAGGAATTCGTCTCGTCAATCATACCGACGCACCTGTCGCCACAATGTGGCCATGGTTTGGCATGGAGGCAATGATCACTCGCGGTTTTCCGGGAAAGCCCGAGAAAGGCAAGATGGGTGAAGATCATGCGCTCACACTGGAGGAAATCATCGATATTTATACGGTTAACGCGGCATGGTCGTTACGCATCGATGATGTTACGGGGTCTGCCAAGGTAGGCAAGTTCGCAGACATGATCATCCTCAATCACAATTTGTTCGAGATTCCAGTAACTGATATTCACAAGACGGAAGTGCAAAAGACGATCTTTAAGGGGGATGTCGTTTACGAGAGCAGGAACTGATTTGAATCCGAGCTCAGTTTGTCCGACTACCGACCTCTGTTGAGCCGTTAGCTACCCTGCAGTATCGACATATCCTGCCAGCCAAAAATAATCTCTTCGGTATCATATCGATCCACTCTCACAGTTCGCCTGCCAATTTCCACTCCACCTAGTTGACGATAGAAATCACAATTGGGATTCTCGACAACACACCCTATCTCTAACGATTTGAGATTTCGTCGCATCAGTTCTTTCACCGCGCAGCCTATAAGATTTCGCCCAATTCCGCGACGATGAAAGGATGGCAGAACGTAAAGGCCTTGAACACATGCCTCGTACCCGGCTGTCTCTGCCCATGGTTTAGCCCAAATGAAACCCAATACTCGATGATTTTCTTCTGCTACCAGAAATAGCTGGCCCCGATCTGTGTTTTCTTCAAATGACTTACGCCAGTTAGCGGCACTCACTTCAGGTGTCCATGTGAAATCTATGAATTCTTCAGGGATTGCGCCGATGAATGCAGAATGTGAGGCAGAAACAATGACGAGACCAATCCCATCACAGTCTTCAATGATTGCGTCACGAAATTTGATCATCTCAGATAATTCCTTTTTAGCCCCATAACAGCAGCCTTGGATTAATCCCACCGACATCAATGCTAGTCGGGGTTGTACCAGATTGGTGAACTATAGACCCGCTCCTGCGTGATCATGGGTATTTCGTTGGGGGCGGTTCTGCCGAAGTACCTGGCGTCATAAGCCGACCATCTGGGGGTGGGTATTTCAATTACCCGCACATAGTAAAACGCACGCTGGGCAGGATTAAACGCTTTGTCTTCCCAAACGGCGCCAAGGCTGATTGCGCCGACGGAATTATTGTAGCTGGCGTCGGCAACGTTAACGGTTGAAACAATAGCGGATACCTTGCCTGTTTTTTTGTCGACTCTGGCCGGTTCTGAAACCGCGACGTCATAAACTTTTTCGACGGCTTCTCCCTTTTTGTTAAGCCAGCCTTTGATAACCTGAACGCGATCCAGGTTGGCGCCGTCGGGATCTTTCAATGATTGAATCAGCAGTTTGGGGTTGGTGTTTCCAACCCTGGACGATTTCGTTAGACGCGCGCCCATCGGCACGCCCTTTTCGTAACCGACGGAGGCGAGATCAGACGCGTGCAGATCTTCCGCTGCGAAGTCCCACCCGGCAAATACACGTAGCGCAATCCGAGGACCTGTAGTGGCATAGATTTCTTTGCGCTTGATCGCATCAAACAGGGCTTCCCGGGTATTTTCCTTCGCCCAGACGGCTGCATAGCCGGAGGCTGCCAGCTTCCAGTTGTACCAGAGCCTGCCACCCATTCTGTTGGATAATCGGTCAGCTGTCGGCTCAGAGTCTTTGAATTTACCCCAAAAATTATTGTCATCTGAAGTTGATAAGGTGGTATGCGAATCTGTACTGCCTAACAGGCCAAACTCGTAGGGGTTTACACCCAGTTCGTCCTGCATCTCCAGACCAAGTTTCAATGCACTGCGTGCATATTCGTGCTTCAGCATCTCATTTTGTTTCAGTGCCGTGCGACCAATATTGTCCTCGTCCCAGGTTTCAAAATCTGCGAACTCGTCATCCGGCGACAAAAATGGGTGAGATTCTCCATCACCTTTAACCTGGGTGACTTCGTAGACAGGTTCCCAGCGGATTCTGGCCTGGGCGTAGTCGCGGTCGAATGCTTTGCCATCGAGCGTCTCACTGGCGAACATCAACCCGTTGGATATGTTGCCATTGTGGGGGATCGACATGACCTGGCCACCGGTTTGTTGCTCGTAATGAGACAGCGCTGTCCATAAGTCTTCCGGGTTTTGACTGTCCAGTGCTGAGAAGGGGGCCAGTTGCGTCGCGATATCAGGTCCATCGCGAAACAGCACGACACGATGAAGGTTGTTGCCCTCGACCATTGCAGTCCACTCGTAGCCGATGAATGCTGTGAAGACACCGGGGTCATTGTGTTTGTCTGCGCTGTTTGCGGCGTCCCTGAAGACGTTGATTCGGAATTCGGGAGACAATTCCTGTTTGTAATCCGGATTCTGGATCAGGCTCGCCCATTCGCGAACGATGGGGCCGAGATTGCCGTTTTCATCAAGCAGTTTGCGCCAGCGCTTGCCTAATTCCGTTTCTACAAAGCTCCGGTCGTTGGCGATTAATTTCGGAAAAACGCCAATGAACTCCGCATGGTCTGCGACGAGGAGAAAATCCAGTGGGCGGCTCAGTTGTGCCACTTGACCACTATTTGCTTTAACGGGGTGTCCCTTGGCAAACAGCATCGCGTCATTGGTTGTCAGCCTGGCGTTGCCGAACGCAAAAGAGTCCGGTGACAAATTGCTATGTACATGCAAATCTCCCCAGTACAAATTATCGGCATATTGGATATTGAGCACAGGCGAATACTCCTGGGCGGAAACCTGTAGGGCGAACAGGAGTGAAATCCAGATAGACGGCTTAAGCATAAAATCTGTCCTCTAGCAGAAAGCCTGCCAAAATTTCTTTTAGTTGAAAAGTCACCAACCAGGTCGATCCTACAACGGTGCAGCAATAACTCAAAATCTGTGCTTCGATCTCTGCGCGAACACGAGCAAACGGCGTCTACAGTGCATATACTCTACTGTAAAGCTGCGTGACTAAATGAGAATTTTCTTTATGGCAGACCTATTGGGCATGGATCCGGCAAGAATCGAACGATTGCGTTCTCCTGATCGTCTCAAGTACTTCAATCCTGACCTGATCTGGGAGGTGTTACAGCCTGCGGCGGATTGCACGCTGATCGATATTGGTGCTGGAGTGGGTTTTCTCACCTTGCCCTTTGCCGAACGCTTTGCAGAGGCCAGGGCCTATGGCTGCGACATCCTCGAAGGCATGATTAACCTGCTCCGCGAGGACGCTGACACGCGAGGTCTCAGAAACCTTGAAGCACTGTTGATGGCACCCAACTCAGTCGATCTGCACGACAACATTGCCGATGTAGTCATCATGGGCCAGCTTCACCATGAGTTGGACACGCCAGAAGCACTCCTGGCTGAATGCAAACGCCTGTTGAAACCGGGCGGCACCATTGCCATTGTCGACTGGGCGGATGCTGACAACGGTAAAAGTCCACCGCCTGGTCGCCGGGTACCGGTTGCCCGCATGCGTGCGGAGTTGGAAGGCGCGGGTTTCGCTGATATTGAGATGCACGGCGTCTACGAATACCATACCTTCATGACCGGGACGGCTTAGACGTCTGGATATCATGTTGTACACAGCGCCAGAAGCTTCATACTCAGCCCTGCAGTCGCTGAATCTAAACATAAAAAGGAAATAACTACTGATGACGGTTAAGAAAGCGGGTGACTTTGCGATTACCCGGGAAAGTCTCTACGGCACCAGGAACGAGCCGACGTACGCGGGCGTCGCCTCTTTCATGCGCCGTAAATATACCCAGGATCTCACCGGTGTTGACCTCGTTGTCGCTGGCGTTCCACTCGACAGTGCAACGACAAACCGGCCCGGGGCACGTTTCGGCCCGCGAGCTATCAGGGCGGCATCGTCAATCATCGCCTGGATGCGTCCCTACGATACGAAGGTAGATCCTTTCGATGAGCTGGCTGTTATTGATTACGGCGACTGCTTCTTCGATTTTGGTCGACCGGAAACCATCGCGGACTCTATTGAAGCGCATGCCACCAGCATTATCAGCCAGGGTCCGGGACTGCTGTCACTGGGTGGTGACCATTTTATTGCCTGGCCATTGTTGAAAGCACACGCCAAACAGTATGGCAAACCACTGTCACTGCTACATTTTGATGCACACAGTGATACCTGGGAAGACGAGCAGGGTCGCGTTGATCATGGCACCATGTTCTGGCACGCCGCAAACGAAGGTTTAATCGACCCCGCACACTCTGTTCAGATTGGGCTACGGACAACGAATGATGACACCCTCGGGTTTAATATTCTTGATGGGCCCTGGGTGCAGAACAACGGTATTGAAGCCGTGATCGATGCGACAAGAAAAGTCCTGGGCGATCGGCCAGTTTACCTGAGCTTCGATATCGACTGCCTGGATCCGAGCTACGCGCCGGGTACCGGCACACCGGTGTGTGGTGGCCTGACTTCGCACCAGGCGATCGCCATTCTTCGCGGCATGATGGGTATTAATCTCATCGGTATGGATCTTGTTGAAGTGTCACCCACGTACGATGTTGGTGAAATCACAGCGCTGGCAGGGGCGACGCTTGCGATGGAGATAATCAACCTCTACGCGAACCGGCCTGAGTAAGATTGGAATTCTCGGATCTGACGATTGGATGAAAGATACAACCTGGAGAAATAAACAAAAATGGGAAAGCTTGAAGGAAGAACGGCCTTGATTACAGGAGCAAGTCGGGGCATTGGACGCGCCATCGCAGAACGGTTTGCGCGGGAAGGGGCAAATGTGGCTATTAATTACACCAGCAATGAAGCTGCAGCACAGGAAGTGGCTGAAGTAGTGGAAAAATTAGGCGGCAAGGCTCACACTTATCAGGCTAACGTCGGCGATGAACTGGCATGCACCGCGATGATTGAGGCGGCGATCAGCGATTTTGGTCAGATAGATGCGTTAATTAACAACGCCGGACTTGGCTCTGCTGCGGTAAACCGACCAGCCATCGCAGATGCAACGAACGAGCAGTGGAACACATTGCTTGATGTTAACCTCTGGGGTCCAATCTACCTTTGTCGCGGCCTGGTGCCACATATGCGACAGGCGGAGCGGAGCGACATTATAATGATTTCATCTATCGCAGCCCAGTCCCTGAATCCGGGGTTTGGCGTCTACGCGGTCAGTAAGGCTGCGCTTGAGGCCATGGCCCATACGCTGGCCCGGGAAGAGAAGTCCCATGGCATGCGTGTCAACATCATCGCTCCGGGTCTGGTGGATACCGATATGGGGCGTCGTATTGTTGAAGCGACCGGTGGCGGCTCGGATATCCGTGAGGTTGATGCCCGCATGCCATTCGGCTTCGTCTGTACCCCGGACGATATTGCCGCAACCGTTGCCCACCTGTGTTCGGAGGACGGCCGATATATAACCAATCAGCGGATCTCCATCACCGGTGACTAGTAGTCTAACTGTTAAGCCGCCTCCGCGATTTCGAGAGTATCCCGTAGCTCGCGTTTGAGAAACTTACCGTTGGCGTTTCTTGGCAAGGGATCATCGAGAATCCAAATGTAGCGGGGAACTTTGGGTTTTGCCATATTGGCAAGGCAATGGGTACGAATCTGCTCCGCTGAAAGATCTGCGCCGTCCTTCAGGAAAATGGCAACACCGACCTCTTCACCTAGTCGATCATCCTCGACACCGAAGACACTGCATTCTGTTACGCCATCGATGGTGAAAATCACGGTCTCAACTTCGGCACAGTAAATATTCTCGCCGCCTCGTAAAACCATGTCCTTAACGCGATCGACGATAAAGATGAAGCCATGTTCATCAATACGGGCAACGTCACCGGTATGAAACCAGCCATCGACAATACTCTCTTTCGTCGCTTCCTCGCGGTTCAAATAACCCTTGATAACGGGTGCGCCCTTCACCAGCAGTTCCCCGACTTCTCCCGGAGGTACAAGGTCGCCACTTGCATCGATACA
>JAPYTQ010000003.1:133694-151717 GCA_029941905.1 Pseudomonadales bacterium
CATCGATACATATGAACCAGCTTTCCGCCGCTCATGGTTGTACCGTGGGTCAGGCAGTTGTTCGCCGTCACGTGAAAGAGTGGTGTTGTGACAAGGGCAGACCCAATCGGCGCTTCTTCCGGGCTGGGTAATTCAACCTGCTTGTGGCGGGCAGTGGCAGTTGAGAAGGCGGTACCTGCGAATGCCAGGTTCATAATGTTGTTAACGCAACCCCGATGGGTCAACTGGGCACCTTTTGGTTGCCCGGTGGTACCCGAGGTGTAGAAGATACAGGCATCATCATCCGGGTCAAACGTCGCTGCGGGCAGCTCGCCCTTGTTCCTTGTTACATCAGAAAAGGGGATGATTGAGTCGTCACCCTTCGTAATGCGAATACCCACAACCGTAAGATCTGCGAAGGAGCCTTTGATTTCGTCGAATCTCTCGAGGCGCTCCTGGTCACAAAACAGGACTTTAGGTGCAGAATCCTCTAAGCCATATTCCATCTCACTGGCGACCCACCAGGCGTTCATGCCGACGACGGAGATTCCCTGGGATACGCAAGCCCAGTAGATCAGTAGCCACTCAGGGTAGTTGCGCATGGCAATGGCTACTCTGTCGCCTGGCTCGACCCCTAGATTCCGCAACCAGATCGCGACTGCTGCTACATCGCGATGTGCTTCGCTGTAGGTCCAGCGTTCGTCCTGGTAAACAAGATAGTCACGTTCGGCAAATTGCCCGGACGCGAGCCAGACCTCCCGCAGAGTGGGTGGTGCCAGTCCATAGGCTTTCAAGGTTGCACCACGCACTTCAACATCGATAATCTGGAACGGGGATCCCTCAGCGGTCAGTTCTGCCCAGGTTTCCTGGAGTATTTTGTACATCCCAAGCTCCGTACTTCTTTTCAAGTATTGTTATCATTTGTGCCGTACGATATGAATTCCCGGGTCGTGATGCAAATCGA
Organism: Pseudomonadales bacterium; assembly: GCA_029941905.1. Lineage (GTDB taxonomy): Bacteria > Pseudomonadota > Gammaproteobacteria > Pseudomonadales > Azotimanducaceae > JAHRVQ01. The sequence goes on from JAPYTQ010000003.1 coordinate 134,638, forward strand.
ATAGGTTGGAATGATATGTTGCAAGATTTAAGGGTGATAGATGCGGCATCCTACGTCGCAGGGCCTGCTGCAGCGACTGTGATGGGAGACTATGGTGCAGATGTAATAAAAATTGAGCCGCCTTCGGGCGATGGCTATCGAGGATTAGCTGCCAGATACAGAACAAATTATAATTGGTTACTCACTTCACGTCATAAACGGTCGCTGGCGCTTGATATTAACCGCGAGGAAGGGCAGGACACGTTGCTCAGCCTTATCGAGTCCGCAGATGTTCTGCTTGTAAACTTCAATGCCGCGCAGTTAAAGAAGTACCGCTTAACCTACGATGACCTGAAGCTCAGGAACCCTAGGCTGATTTTTGCACATATCACCGGATATGGAACTCGCGGTCCGGACGCAGGACGCCGCGCATTCGATGTTGCGGCCTGGTGGGCCAGGTCTGGCATCATGGACATGATGAAGCCTCTTGGCGGTGCCCCCATAAATGGCGTAGGGGGCGTCGGCGATCATGCCAGTGCGATGTCATTGTTCGGTGCCATTATGATGGCGTTGTATCAGCGAGAGAAAACCGGTAAAGGATCTTATGTTGCCACCTCATTGGCAGCAAATGGTGCATGGTCCAATGGCATGCACCTGCAAGGTGCCATTGCGGGCTATGACCTGAGCGCGATGCTTGATGCCAAAGGCTATCGCTCGCCGTTCGTGAATACCTACCAATCACGGGATGGCCGCTACGTTGTGCTGGTCGGGCCCAATTCCCAGCGTGAGTGGCCTAGAATTTGTGAGGCAATGGGTCGCTCCGACTGGCTATCTGATCCCCGGTTTGTCGATATAGCCGCAATAATGAAACAAGGCGACGAAGTGAAACAGTTGTTCGCCGGGGAGTTTGCGAAACGCACCCTGAACGAACTTGTCAGGGTCCTGGATGAAAACGATGTCACGTATAGTGTGGTTGAGAAACTGCAGGACGTACTACAGGACGCTCACCTCATGGAAAATGATGTGATTATAAAAACAAATTCAGACAACCCGGATTTTCAATGGACCGTCAACAGCCCCATTGAGGTCGGAGGGGTCAGCAAAAAGCCTGTCACAGAAGCGCCGGACGTGGGGCAGCACAGCCGTGTTGTGCTGGGTGAGGCAGGTTTTTCTGAAGCTGATATCGATAAACTGCTACGCCTCGGGGTGGTGAAAGGACCCTCTAATTGAGCAAATGGACAATCCGCAGATTACGGTAACGGTGAATGCCTGTCGGCCCGATCCGTGATTAGCTAAAAATCCTATCTTCAGCTTGCAATTTGTAGCACTACTTGTACTATTAGTATAAGTAGTACATATATTTTGGCAAAATCAACTAAATAGTGCTTGTAAATGGAAATACAAAACATACAGGGCTGGTAAAAGACTCATGGAAATTGCGATTGATACCGGTGTTTCAGAACCGGTTTTTGCCCAGTTGATATCCCAGGTAAAAGGAGCGGTGCTTTCAGGTGAACTCGAAGCAGGCTTCGCTCTACCGTCTATACGGCAACTTGCCAATGATCTTCGGGTCAATCACAACACCGTTGCCAAGGCTTATCGGCTGCTGGAACGGGATTCGGTGATAGAAACCCGGGGGCATCGAGGTACTTATATTCATCCTGATGCGAAATCCAACAGCGTGGTTGACCTGAGCAAAAAGGCGGCCGATGTGCTGGGTAGTTCAGTGTCAACACTTCGCGATTCCGGGTTGACGGATTCTGAAATCCGAATCGCTTTCACCACCGTAATGAAAGAGCGTTAACGCGCAAGGAGGTAGATATGCCAGATAGCCTGATACCCGACAATTTACCCGTTTTTCTGATATTCCTGAGCCAGATACTCGTTGTCTCCGTCTACTTGCCTCTCAGGAGGTACAAATTGCGTTGGGAGATTTTTGAGACTCACCCTGTCTCTGAGTATCCAAGATATTATCCTCAGACTATTGAGTTTGAGCGCAGGCGATTAACAATTGGCAGAAATCTACCCTTGTTCATTGCGCTGGTCGGCCTTGGTTTCTTCTGCCTGGCCTGGGTCTCAAACTACTCTCAGGTCACCATGACGCGTGTGGTGCTGCTATTCTGTATGGTGCAGATTGTCCCCGTTGCAATGTGGGAAATTTGGGATGCACAACGGGCCCATCAAATGCGTGCGAAGGATCAATCCACCACGCGCAAAGCCGAGTTACGAGTTCGTCACCTGTCTGACTTTGTTTCACCCTTGTCCATCACCGTGGCCATAGTGATGTATGTTTTTGCAACGTTTGCGATGGGTTATATCTATCTTAATGATCTCTGGAGCAGCGATGTCCGCTGGAAATTACCCGCATTGCTGTTTGTGAATGCATTAATGGTCCTCGGATTCGGTGGCCTTGGTGTTTTCCACAAACTCTACGGAAAAAGAATTGACCCCTACATGGCTAACCTGGACAGGATGCAGCGGATTGCAAAGGGCATCAAAATTCTCGCCTATATGAGCATTGTCTACAGTTTTTTTATTCTGGTCCTGCTGTCGATGCAGACCTTTGATCTGGTGCTGGAACTCAACGCCATTGTCACGAGCATTTTTTACCAGGCAATACTGGCCTATGGTGTTTTGCACGCTGGAGAAAAGCGTGATTTCGAAGTCTACCGGGAAGCGGTCCACTAGGCACTTGGCGTGTATTGTGGGGTTCGACCCGGCCGCAATTGAATCAAGTCCAACCAGCTGTCAGACTAGTGGTATTTGATACTGGAGAAACATATGGACGGCATCAACCCGACGAGGGTTACCGCATGGTTGCAAGAAAACATTGCAGGTCTCGAGCCGCCCCTGACATTTTCGTTGATTACCGGAGGGCATTCCAACCTCACCTTCAAGTGTGTCGACGCTAACGGAAACAACGCTGTCTTGCGTCGCCCTCCACTGGGACATGTGCTCGAGAGCGCACATGATATGGGCAGGGAACACAAGATTATCTCTGCTTTGTCCGATTCAGAAGTACCGGTTCCAAAAACATGGGGCTTGTGCAAGGACGCCGCCGTTAACGATGCGCCATTCTATGTCATGGACTATGTTGAGGGTGTGGTTCTGAATGATTCGGTGATTGGTCAGCAAGTGACGATGGATGATCGTCGCAGCATCGGCCTGCATGTGATTGATATTTTATCAAAGCTGCATTTGATTAACCCCGATGATGTAGGGCTTGGAGATCTGGGTAGAAAAGAAGCTTACCTGACCCGGCAATTGAAGCGCTGGAACAAACAATGGGTAGCCACCAAGACCCATGAAATACCGGAGATGGAAGAAAGCGCGCGATTGCTGGCTGAAACAATGCCGGACCAGATTGGTGCAACTATTGTTCACGGGGATTACCGACTGGGAAACATGATGATTGTCGGCGGTAGCGTCAAGGCAATTCTTGACTGGGAATTGTGTACCCTGGGTGACCCGCTGGCTGATGTGGGTTACCTCCTCAATAACTGGGTGTCGCCAGGTGAAGTTGAGATGCGTGAGGGGGATGCGCCCCCCACTTCGGTGGGTGGTTATCCGGGCCGTGACGAACTGTGTGAGATATATTCGAACAACACGGGTCGAGACTTGAGTGAGATTAACTATTACCGGGCGTTCTCACACTGGCGTCTTGGTGCTATCGGCCAGGGCGTTTACAAGCGCTATCTTGTAGGTGCCATGGGGGAAGATCAGGATGTAGATCTGGATCGACAGAAGGAAGGTGTCAGCAATCGCGCCATGGCTGCGATGGAACTGCTGAGTTAACCAGTGCCTATTACAACGGAAATTAACAATTCTGTAGCACATATTCGGTTTGATGATGGCGGGCTTAATATTATTTCGCCAGCCATCGCTGCCGGATTTTTGCAGACAGTTGAATTTATTGACGCTAACCCGGATGTCAGCAGCCTGTTGATTGAGGGGAATGGCAGATCCTTCTCGGCGGGTCTTGATATGGCAGTTTTGCAGGCGGGCGGCGATTCCGCTGAGCAAATGCAGCGTGATACCGCCAGATTTTTGAGGATGCTGTACGAGTCGAGACTAAGGGTTGTCAGCCTTTGCGCAGGACATGCAACGGCAGTAGGCGCAATGCTGCTGTTAGTCTCTGACTACCGGGTGGGGGTAAAGGACAGTGGCAGAATTGGATTTGCCGAAGTTGCCAACGGGTTCGCGCTCTCTGAGATATCCATTCTGTTGGCCAGGGACCGGCTCAACAACAAAGAATTGTTTGCTGCGACGGTACTAGCACGGATGTACTCTCCGGACAACGCGAATACTGCAGGGTTTCTGGATATTGTCATGGGGGATTACAAGGGAGCCAGATACCATGCGATCAAGGAAGCACAGCATCTCAGCAAACTTGACGATGAAGTATATCTAACGACTATGATGAGGGTAAGAAAAAACACACTGGCGGCTGCTCGAGAAATATAGATGATCCTTGAATTCGCGATGTTAGATGTGAAACCCGGCCAGGAAGCTGAATTTGAGGCGGCCTTTTCCAAAGCCCAACTGATCATTGCGGGAATGCCGGGGTATGAGTCCCATCAGCTGCAGCGGTGTGTTGAGCAGGACAATCGATATATTCTGTTGGTTAACTGGCGTTGCCTGGAGGATCATACGGTTGGCTTCCGTGGGTCTGATGAGTATCAAACCTGGAAAGCCCTGCTACATCACTTTTACGACCCGTTCCCCGAGGTGCAGCATTTTGAGCTACTCTAACAGTTTGCTGGCAGCCCTAGTGAATCGTCTGGGTATTACTATGCATCGCCAGCAATCGATTACTCGCCATATTTCGCAAATGCTCGTCCTGACTTTCCCGAAGGAAATCCCGATAGATCACCTGGGCTAGTTGAAAGTTACCTTGCATTTCATACACAGCGCCCAGCTGAACGGAAAATTTTTCATGCTCAGGACGCAGTATTATCTGGCGCTCGATGCAAGCCTTACTCTGATCCCAGGCGCTTTTCTGCCAGAAGATCGTTTTTAGGTTATCCAGTATGCGCAACAGAATATCCTTGTTGTTGGCAACATCAAAATACTGCTGTTGCAGTTTGGCCTTTGGACCCGCGATCTGTTTTAGCAATGTTGCACAATCCGGTTCGCTGAGTATTCGACCGCTAAATGGGTCGACAATCAGTTGATGAGGTTTTTCCCCGTACCTGACTAAAAAGTGATTCGGGAAATTGATTCCCTTAACCGGAATATCGAGTCGCTCGCCCAGTGAGATATGTACCAGGGCGAGTGAAATAGGGATACCGCTGCGAGTCTCGAGAACCCGATTCAGGTAGCTGTTCTGAGGGTCATAGTAATTGTTCATATTGCCGCCAAAACCCTCGGCACTGTGAATATAGTCAATCAGGCTGGCGACTGAAACACCAAATCCCGTGGTCGGGTCGAAAAATGTTTCAAATTTGGTAGCGAGGGTATCAAGGCAATGTAGTGAGACATCAATGTCTACGTCTGGCTGAGATTCTGCAGCAATGACCAGCGCCGCTTCATCAAGGTGAATCTCGTCATCCGCGAGACTGGCAATTGACTCAAACCTTGCCCGGTGCTCTGATTTTTTGGTTTGTGTATCCATGGATTCATCTTTACAAGGTTAATGTTGATATGCAATCCTCATTTCATGAGCTCAGAGATTTCATCGCCCGGTATGTTGCTTCGCATGCTGGAAGGCCGAGCAGGCATTGAAGCCAGTTATCTACTGTTGAGGCTTCCATTGCTCCGTTTGCAATCAAAACGCGGGCATGGTGAACCAGTGCTGGTGCTCCCCGGATTTATGGCGGATGACACATCGACGTTGGTTCTGCGGCACTTTCTGAATTCCATCGGTTACGCCACCGAAGGTTGGGGTTTGGGACTGAACCGGGGCAGAATGATGGATTTGTTGCCCGAATTACACAAAATCATTGGCAAGATGCAACAGAAATACGATCAGAGAGTGAAACTCGTGGGCTGGAGCAGGGGGGCATGCTTGCGCGGGAACTTGCCCGTGACGACCCGGCAATGGTTGACCGGGTGATTACCATCGGTTCCCCGGTAAAGAGTGGTTCACAAGCCTCGAGTATTGGTCGATGGGTAACCCGTGAAACCGGCATGACACCAGAGGCGATGGCGCAATTCCTGAAACTCCGACAGGAAAAACAGATCGAGGTACCTATCAAAAGTATCTACAGCAAGCTGGACGGGATTGTCGCGTGGAAAGCCTGTATGGATGATGTGAGTGCCGACGTGGAGCATTTCGAGATCCAGGGATCCCATATCGGCATGGGCACTAATGTTGAAGTGTATAAATTATTGCCAGAGTTACTGCGCAACTGATCCTGTCTGTACAAAGAGTCGGTTCGTTGCTATTTCTGTGGAGCTGCCTGTGGCGTTAAAGTCGTCCCTCGGTGATGTCATCGCCGAATAACATGCGTGAAAAGGGTTCGACGTTGGGACCCCGGCGTAAATGGTGGCCGCCATCTACGCTAAGGGATACACCAGTGATCCAGCTCGATTCCGGACCGCAGAGGAATTTGACGGCATTGGCAATATCCTCGACGACGCCGGTTCGGCGTATGGGCATACAGTCAAGATAATCGTTATGCACTTCTTCCGTGGTCATTAAGCCAGCGGCAATTTCTGTATCGACCAGGCCAGGACAAACGCTGTTGACGCGAATATTGTTCCTTCCCAGCTCGTCTGCCGAATTGCGAATTAACATGTCAATACCCGCTTTGCTGACACAATATGGACCCATGAATCGGTGAGTCCTGATCCCGGCGATAGAAGAGATAGCGCAAATGGAGCCGCCACCCGATCGTGCCATTGCAATACCAGCATGTTTCACGGTGTAAAAGGTCCCTGATAGGTTTGTCTGCATAATCTGGTTCCAGTTGTCGGCATCCGTCGCCATGATGGGAGCCAGGCCACCGATACCGGCATTGGCGATTGCGATATCGAGACTGTCGTTGATGCTCGCCTTGTCGACGGCTGCGGCGACCTTGTCTTCATTTCCTACATCTCCCTGGAATGAATCAACGATGCAGTTGCCTGCTGCCAGGGACTGTAACTGTTCAACAGCGGCATCCAGTTTTTCCTGGTCTCTCCCCATTATCAATACGTTAGCACCGTCACGGACGAAAGCTGAGGCACAAGCCAGGCCAATACCGCTACCACCACCGGTTACGAATACATTTTTACCCTTGAGATCAGGCATATCAGCTCCCTGTGCTGCAGGTCGATTATTGAGAACAACGTTGCTGGCGTTTCATCATTTGTTTCATGCGTTTGTGTTCCTGCTGAGCCTCCCGGGCATCTGACCCAATGTGACTTTCACCGCGTTTTTTCGCGAGTTTGACCTGTTTTTCACGCTCCTGGAACCTGGCACGCTGCTCCGGTGTTTGTTTATCGATGCAGTGTGGACAACTGGTGCCGGGTACGAAGGCCTCGTCTTGCATCTCCTGGTTGGTGAGCGGCATTCTGCAGCCATGGCACTGTTCATATTTGCCACGTTCTAACTGGTGATTAACCGTCACGCGGCTGTCAAAAACAAAGCACTCACCTTGCCAGAGGGACTTTTCCGGCGGGACATCTTCCAGGTACTTTAGGATGCCACCTTCAAGATGGTAGACCTCGTCGAAACCTCGCTGCCTGAGGTAGGCAGTGGATTTCTCACATCGAATTCCGCCAGTACAAAACATGGCTACCTTCTTGTTTTTTACTGGATTGAGATTGTTTTTTACGTAATCTGGAAACTCCCGAAAAGACGTAGTGTGGGGATTCACCGCTGTCTTAAATGACCCAATCTGAACTTCGTATTCGTTGCGCGTGTCGATCAACGTAACCTCAGGATCTTCGATAAGCTCGTTCCATTGAGACGGTTTAACGTAGGTCCCGACAATCTTTTGAGGATCGATGGAGTCAACGCCCATGGTCACGATTTCCTTTTTCAGCTTTACTTTCGCCCGGTGGAATGGAATTTCATCATGGAAAGAGAATTTGGCACTCAGATGATCGAAATGGCTGAAGCGGAGCCAGTCAAGCAATGCATCAATGCCAGCTTGTGCGCCAGCAATGGTGCCGTTGATTCCTTCATGGGCAAGTAACAGCGTGCCCCTGAGATGGTGCTCGTCCATTTGCGCTTGCAGTGGCGCTTTAATAGCCTCGAAGTCAGGCAGGTCCACAAACTGATACAGTGCGCAAACTACGACCTGGGGCGAATGTTCTGATATCTTTTTCATGGGCGCGTATTATGACGATCTATAAGATTTTGGCTAGTGTAGGGGAGGATATCTTTGTCTGCGCAAGCCTTTTACGTCTTCGGACGTGATTCGTAGCGTCAGCGAGCTTATTGGGGATTGAAAGGGTCTCCATCCCACCTATCGACCCTGGCGAACTCCTCGACGTTTTTTCGCCGGAGCTTCGTGAGCTGCTTCACTGGTTTGCCGATGGCCAGCAGTGAGGTGATGGCAATATTGCCTGGCAGATTGAGTATTTTTTTTGCCTGGGGTTCCCGGTTTGCCAGGAATGTTGTGAGTACACCCCCTAGGCCTTCGTTCCGGGCCGCCAACAGGATGTTCCATACAAACGGATAGATTGAGGCACCGGAGATGATGCCAACGCGGTCAAGATCTTTGTCGAAAGAACTCACCGCGGTTAAGTCGACACAAATCACCAGCAGTACGGGTGCCGATTCCAGGTCATCGACGAGGGGGAAATTAGCGCTGGTGGCGTCAATGGTTTGCTGGGAAACATTCGAAGCCGTCACGGAATTAAAGGGAGTCTCTCCGGCCATGGCCTGGGCCTTGTATTGTTGAATCGTCGGTGCCATGACGGTTTTTAGTTGCTCTCGAATCGAAATATCCTTGATCACGAGCACTCTCCAACCCTGACGATTGCCACCGCTGGGGGCAAATCGGGCGTTGTCGAGTATTCTGTTCAGGGTTTCATCGCTGACTGCCTCATCCGTATAGGTACGGGCAGCAAAAGTGGTTCGCATAGCGTCATAGACTTCCATCATATCTCCCATTGCGTGGCACTATTGGTTAGTGCACTTTGAACAGCTCCTGCTATGTCATACCGTTCAAAGATGCACTGTGTGAACAGTAGCGTTAATATGTCACGTTCATCAACACTTTAGAGAAAAGTTATGCCAATCAATCCGGAAGCTGTAGGTACAAAAGGTAACCCCGTTAAGCGGAGTTGGGGCTCAAAAGACGCATTACTTTATGCGGTGGGTGTGGGTGCGGGTCTCGATGAATTGCAGTACACCACTGAAAATACCAAGGATGTGGCTCAAAAAGTACTGCCAACCTTTGCCGTTATCGTTGGGGGTGGCGGTATCCCGATGGACAAGGTCGGCACTTTTAACCCCATGTTGATGGTTCATGGTAAGCAGGGGATCGAATTGTTTGGTGAACTACCCGCCGATGGCGAAATTGAAAGCGTGGGTGAAGTCACGGGAATTTACGACAAGGGTTCAGCTGCTTTGCTGGAATTTTCCAGTGAATCCAAAGATGTCAAAACAGGTAAATTGTTAGTGCGCACTACGACGACGTTATTCTGCCGAGGCGAAGGTGGCTGGGGTGGCGATCGAGGTCCCGCAGACAAATTGGAGTTCCCTGAAGCAGCCGCTGATCACCAGGTGACCTACAAAACAAGAGAAGACCAGGCGTTAACCTACCGATTGTCGGGAGATCGAAATCCCCTGCACTCTGATCCATCCTTTGCCGCAATGGGCGGTTTTGAAAAACCCATTCTGCATGGCCTTTGTACCTACGGATTTACCGGTCGTGCCCTGTTACACACGCTCTGCAACGGCGAAGCCAGCAAATTCAAGTCTATGAGTGCCAAATTCTCGAAGCCGGTGATGCCTGGAGATGAGCTGACTATATCAATGTGGGTTGACGGTAACACCGCGCTGTTCAAGACCATGAACCAGGACGGTCAGATTGTGATCAACGACGGGAAGTTTATATTCGGGTAATCATATGACCGTTTATTCAGGATCTTGCCATTGCAAACGCGTTCGCTTTGAAGTGGATATCGATGTCGAATCTGTCAGGGTTTGTGACTGTTCGATTTGTCACAAAAGGGGTGCTCTGAATATCAGGGTCGCAGAAGACAAGCTGAAAATTCTGACGCCCCTGGATGATATGACCTTGTATCAATGGCATACAAGAACAGCGAAGGATTACTTTTGCCCTGACTGTGGCATCCTGCCATTTCGACGCCCACGAACTGCGCCGGAAGTCTGGACCGTCAATACAAGATGCCTGGATGATATCGACACCTCGATCTGGGCGATCGAGCGTGTGTTTGGGAGCAGGCTGGATTGAATCCTTGGGGTGTTGCAGATAACACGTTGTTAGCGTTGAGTGAGAAGGAGGACCTTTTCCAGAGCATTGAGCCGGGGGCGCCGAGCCCGTGCCGACTGCGCCTCGGGGGCCGCCCAGGTGAGACCCAGGCTCACGAGTGACCTAGCTTACTAACCTTTGCGAGTCAATTTCACCGGCAAATCAGAGTAACCCTTAACAAACCCAGACAGAATTCTGGTCGGTTCGCCCACCACTTCAACGCTCTCAAACCGTTCGAGAATCTCCTCCCAGGCGATGCGTAGTTGCATTTCCGCGAGCCGGTTACCCATACATCGATGGATACCAAAACCGAAGGAGAGATGCTGGCGTGGCTTCGCGCGGTCAATAATAAAATCATTGGGTCGATCGATGACGTCTTCGTCACGATTACCGGACACATACCACATCACTACCTTGTCGCCCTGCTTGATCTTTTGTCCGTTAAGAATTGTGTCTTGGGTAGCTCGACGTCTCATATGCGCCAGCGGCGTTTGCCAGCGAATAATTTCTGGCACCATGCTTGGGATCAGCTTTGGATTGGCGCGAAGCTTATCGTATTCTGCAGGGAACTGGTTGAGCGCCAATACGCCGCCCGTGAGTGAATTACGGGTTGTATCGTTGCCACCAACGATTAACAGCACCAGATTACCCAGGTACTCGGCGGGTCGGTCCAGCATATCTTTGGTGGATTCGCCGTTGGCGAGCATGGAGATCAGATCGTTGCCGGATTTGCCAGCACGCTCCTGCCATAGTTTTGTGAAGTATTCCAGGCATTCCATTAACTCCTCACGACGCTGGTCTTCTGATTCAACCAGGTCTGAATCTTCGTCCGTGGTCGCGACGTCGGACCAGCGAGTGAGCTTATGGCGGTCTTCAAATGGGAAATCAAACAGGGTAGCCAGCATTTGGGTCGTCAATTCGATTGAAACCTTATCGACCCAGTCAAATTCTTCGCCGATGGGCAGACTGTCGAGAATGGTGCACACCCGCTGCCGAATCAGACCTTCCATCTTGGCCAGATTCATGGGCGCGACAACAGGGCTGACTGTCTTGCGCTGCACATCATGGACTGGCGGATCCATGGCGATAAACATGGGCAAGGGGAATTCCTCGTCCTCGTCAACAATGGTGATTCCACCTTCGGAAGAATAAATCTCCGGCGAAGTATCGACCTGCATAATGTCGTTGTATTTTGTCACCGACCAATAGGGACCGAACTCACTTTCTTCACAATAGTGAACCGGTGCTTCATTGCGGAGTCTTTCAAACCATGCCCAGTGCAAGTCCTGCTGGAACAGATAGGCGTCCGAAACATCGAACTTGCCGTCTAAAGGAATAGAGTAGGGGTCGAGTACGCGTGCTACCATGTCGGCGGATTCACTCATGTTGGGTACCTTCGTTATGCCCTGCGATATCGTGTGTTGAGGCGGTCTAGTATTGGAATTCCGGCAGATTTACGATAATACCTTCAAGCTCACTGGAGACCTGAATCTGGCAAGATAATCTTGAGTTGCTTCCTCTGTCCGGATTGAGATCAAGCATCGACTCTTCCTGATCAGAGGGTTGACCAGTTTTGGCCATCCAGGCGTCATCTATGATGACGTGACAAGTTGCACAGGAGCACTCACCACCGCAGTCTGCATCTATGCCTGATACACCGTTGTCCATGGCAGCGTTCATAAGTGAAATGCCATCTTCTGCTTCGACGACCATTTCCGTACCGTCATGTTGTATGAACTTAATTGTCGCCATGTAAAAATCTCCTCCAGTGGACCAGGAATTGTGAATTAAATTGAGCGCGTATTTTCAGTTGCTAGCTGTAATTCGCAAAGGTGAGATCAGGCCATTCTTCAGTGAAATTTGGCCTGATTTCATCTATTTCGTCTGTTACGTCTTTTCACATTTAGTTTAACCTAATCAGCTTCTGCGCAGTAGGTTCAGCCCTGGCCAATATATCAGTCAGTCTCCGGATCGGGAGAAACAGGTTCGTAGTTCGTCAACAAATGTTTCGGGCTGCTCGAATGCGGCGAAGTGACCCCCCTTATCCAGTACATTGAAATGGACCAGGTGGGTGAAGCGTTTTTTCGCCCATCGTTCCGATGTCTTGAATATTTCCTTCGGAAAAATACTACAGCCGACCGGTATCGTGACCGGGTCCTGGTTGGTGTTGCCGAAGCTCTCCCAGTAAATTCGGGCGCTCGAGGCACCGGTATCAGTCAGCCAGTACATCATGACATTGTCCAATAGTTCATCACGGGAGACGATGTTCTCCGGGTGGCCATCGCAATCCATCCACTGGTAAAATTTCTCCATGATCCAGGCTGCCTGACCAATGGGAGAGTCTGCCAGACCGTAGCCGAGGGTTTGTGGTCGCGTACTTTGCTGTTTGGAGTAACCAGAATCGTGCTCCTGGTAGAACTGCATTGCCGCCAGGGCGGACTGTTCCTGATCGGTTAATTCAGACATGGTGTCGGGGTCAGGGCCTACAATAGGCATATTGACGTGAATGGCCTTGCAGTTTCCCAGGTTCTGGACGCCAATCATCGTCGTCACAATAGATCCCCAGTCGCCTCCCTGGGCCAGATACTCGTCATAGCCCAGTCGCAGCATCAGATCATTCCATGCAGACGCAATCTTATCGATATTCCAGCCAGGCTGGGTTGGTTTGCCGGAGAATCCGAATCCCGGCAGCGTGGGAATGACAAGATGAAAGGCATCTTTAGCATCACCACCGTGGGCCTCGGGGTTGGTTAGTGGTTGAATAACTTTCTGGAACTCAACAATCGAACCAGGCCAACCGTGGGTAAGTATCAGAGGTCGGGCGGATTCGTGTTGGGAGCGGATGTGCAGAAAATGAATATCCAGACCCTGGATGTTAGTTATAAAACCTGGAGATTGATTCAACAGCGCTTGCCTGGCTGGCCAATCATACTCAAGTAACCAGTAGTCGCGAATCTCCTGCACATAGGCCAGGGGAATACCCTGGGACCAGTCGTTGGGTGTTTCCTTGTCAGGAAAACGCGTCAGCTTCAATCGAGTTTTCAAATCGTCAATTGATGACAGTGGGACGTCTATTTTGAACTCTGTTATTTCAGTCATGATTATTTATCCATTGCTATTACGATCTTACCGACCGCTTTGCGATCCAGCATTTTCATCATTGCGATGCCCGATTCCTCCAGTGGAAAACGTTCTCCTGCCTGAGGGTCTAACTTACCTGCAGAGATCCAGTCGAGCAATCGATCCAGGGTAGGTCGTGCTTCTGATGGATTCGCTGCACTAAATCCTCCCCAATTGACGCCAATAATTCGACATCGTTTTAATAATACAAGATTAATAGGGATCCTGGGAATCTCTCCGTCTGCAAAACCAACCACCAGAAACCTGCCATCGGGACCTAAAGACCGTAATGCCGGTTCGGCAAAATTACCGCCGACGGGATCATAGACAACATCCAGGGGTCTGCCATCCAGAACTTGACGGAGTTCATCTCGCCAATTCTCCTGGCTATAATCCACAACATGGTCTGCACCCAATTTAATGCAGGCTTCGCGTTTCTCCGGGGTGGATGCTGCAGCGATGACGATGCCACCGAGTGCTTTGGCGACATCAATGGCGGCTACCCCAACCCCACCGGCGGCTCCCAGGATCAGCACGGTTTCGTCAGCCTGCAGGTTTCCGCAATAGGTTAAACCATGGTAGGCGGTACAGTAATTCACTTGAAAACCTGCGGCACCCTCGTGGCTCAACGCATCCGGGATAGGGATACATTTTTCCGCATTGATACAAACTTTCTCTGCCAGGCCGCCGTAGGATGGCATCGCGAGTATCCGCTGCCCTGCCTGAAGGTTTTTAACGTCAGCGCCAACCTGCTCGACCACACCGGATATCTCGTTGCCCGGGATGAAGGGTAGTTTAGGTTTTATCTGGTACAGACCAGCAACGGTCAGGGCATCGACATAGCCAAGCCCGGTTGCCTTGATAGCGACCAGGACCTCGCTGGGTTTTGGATCCGGTTGATCTACTGTTGAAACCGCAAGTTTAACGGGGCTGTCATATGCTTCACAGACTATGGCTCGCATCTACACAACTCGATTGAGAAGAGTCACGAATACTATTTTGTTATCAGGGTCAAAGAAAGGGTTGAAGATGCTTTTTGTTAATCGATTGGCATATCATGCCGTCAATTGGCATATTATGCTGAAGGCAATCAATATTTTATAGTTGAGGATAAGTTGTGACGATTGGTCTGGGTCTGGGTATTTCGAGGTTTCCGTTCGATGAGGTACGGGATTACTGGAGTTGGGTAGAGCAATGTGAATCAGGGAGTGTCGACTCTATCTGGCAAACTGATCGCCTGGTTTCGAAAGAACCGATGCTCGAATGTCTGTCCACCATGGCAGCGCTTGCAGGAGCAACCGAAAGAATTCGGTTCGGTATGAACGTTGCCTCTATCGCGTTACGCGATCCGCTGGTTGTTGCAAAACAGTGTGCCACCATTGACTTGTTGAGCAATGGCCGATTGCTGCCCGCCTTTGGCCTGGGTAGTGCACTGAGCCAGGATTATGTCGCAACGGGCACACCGACCCGGCGGCGCGGAAAGAAAGCCAATGAGGCGCTCGATCTGGTCCGCAGGTTATGGACTGAAGACGATGTAAGTTTCGATGGCGAGTTCTTTCAATATGAGAACGCATCCATTTCACCGAAACCAAAAAACCAGAAGATACCGTTGTGGATTGGTGGTTCGAGTGAAGTAGCTATGCGCAGGACTGCAGAGTATGGCACGGGCTGGATCGGTGGTTTGGATTCACCGGAACAGGCAGAGACCATGGTTAAGGGAATTAAACGGGCCCTGGTAAAAACCGGCAGGAAAATAGATGAGGATCATTATGGCGCGAGTTTTTCTTTCAGGTTTGGTGATCCAGGTGAGCGAGCGGCGAAACAAACCGCTGACGCGTTACAGGCGAGATTAAAAAAAGATCCCGCCAGGTTTATGGTGGTGGGCAATGCCGACGCAATCCACACCCGCATCAGGGAGTTTTTGGCAGCTGGCTGTTCCAAGTTTGTGATGTTGCCCATGGCGGCATCGAGTGCCGAAATGCAGGAGCAAACCCGATTGTTCGTTGAGGAGATACTGCCGGAATATTAGGAGACTGACCGCGAATAGAAACCGTAGCGTGGGGAGGCCAGCCTCCTAGTGTCGCTGTTTCGATCAAGGAACCTCAGGCAGAGGTTCCCGAATCTCGAAACGGTGTCTAACGCCAGAAAGTGGTTTTCAGTTCCGCGTTAGACATATCCAGGGCAGCCTCTGCGTTTTCGATGAAATCTTCAGCAGTCGAATCTACTCCCAGGTCAATGCCCGTGTTTGCGTAAACAGCGTCTGAAGCAAACTTACCACCAGCGGCCTGGATAATTCGGCCGTTGGGTGCTTCTTCTGAAGAAAGATAGAGAATCACCGGGCTTACCTGACCCGGATGGTTACCTTTTTCCGGATTGTCAGCATCAATACTTGAACCAGGAACACTTGCAGTCATCCGGGTTGCCGCACCTGGAGACAAACAGTTGGTGTGAATATTGTGCGAGGCACCTTCCCGGGACAGGTTGTTCATCAGACCCACCATGCCCATCTTTGCCGCGCCATAGTTTGCCTGCCCAAAACTGCCAAGAATGCCAGAGACAGATGAGGTGAAAATTACCCGCCCATAGTTTTTGTCATACATGATCGGCCAGGCATGCCAGGTGACATAAGCAGAACCCATCAAATGAACATTGATGACCAGGTCCCATTCATCGAGTGACATTTTCTTAAATGACTTGTCACGGAGGATACCTGCGTTGTTAACCACGATGTCGACGGTGCCGAACTCCTTGACTGCGGTTTCGACAATACTCTTCGCGCCCTCTCGATCAGAGACCGAGGCCTTGTTAGCAACAGCTTCACCACCTGCAGCGCGAATCTCTTCGACAACCACATCAGCGGCGTCCCCTTGACCAGACCCGTCAACGGACCCACCCAGGTCATTAACCACGATTTTTGCACCATTTTTTGCCAGTAGTAGCGCGTGCTGACGACCTAGACCGCCTCCCGCACCTGTAATGATCGCTACTTTCCCATCAACACTCATATTCCTCTCCATTAGTCCCAATTAACTTATCGCGCAATAAATCATCTTTAAGCAAAGAAGACAACTGAAATGATCCACTAACTAAGTCAGGTGATTGAGGGGCAGGCTGGTGCGGTAGACCACACGGTCCAGGGCGAAGCTTGTTTGAACACCATCGACTGCTTTAATAGACAGGAGCTTTTCCTTCAGGAACTTGTGGTAGGCCGTGAGATCAGGCGAAACAACTCTGAGGAGATAATCGTGTGCCCACCGGACAGAGCATAGCACTCCATGACCTCTGGATAATCTGCGATGGTATTCTCGAAATTTACAATGACATCGGGATGTTCCCGGACCAGGCGCAATTCGACAAAGGCATTAACCGGCAGTCCAATCTTGTCCTGGTCTGACAGACCCACATAACTGTTGATGAGGCCTCGCTTTTCGAGGTTCTGGACCCGACGTGCGCAGGGTGTCTGGGTAAGATTGACCTGCTCGGACAGGTCGACGATGCTGATTCGTGCATCCTTTTGGATCAGTTCAAGAATTCTGATATCTGTTTTATTCATGGGATTAGATCCTTCATGGCCATGGGATAAAATCCTTCATGGCCATGGGATAAAA
>JAPYTQ010000003.1:151817-226960 GCA_029941905.1 Pseudomonadales bacterium
ATCCTTCATGGCCATGGGATAAAATCCTTCATGGCCATGGGATAAAACCCTTCATGGCCAATGTATATAGCCTTTATCTGCTGATGTCACTCGAAAGCTAGTGGAAAGCTCTAAAATTTATAGTTTTTCTGCTGGTAATTGCTGATTTTCTCTCCTGAAGCTGCATTATACTTTCAGTCGATGTGGGCGCATTTAAATAATAGTTGAACCGAGGAAAGACGATGATTGAAAACCCGATGGGAACCGATGGCTTTGAGTTTATTGAGTACACATCAGTAGATCCTGCGTATTTGCGCGTTCTTTTTGAGAAAATGGGTTTTCCAGTGACGGCCCGGCATCGTAGCAAGGATGTGACGCTCCATTCACAAGGGGATATTAATTTCTTGATCAATGCCGAGGAGAACAGCTTTGCCCAACAGTTCGCGGCAGAACATGGACCATCGATCTGTGCCATTGCTTTCCGGGTCAAGGATGCAGCGCTGGCATTCAATCGAGCCATTGAACTGGGTGCCAGGCCCGTCGCGCAAAAAGTTGGGCCGATGGAATTGAATATACCTGCAATCGAAGGGATTGGGGGGAGTCGTCTATACCTTGTGGACCGATATGGATCAGGCACTATTTACGACGTTGATTTCGAGCCGGTAGAGCAGGGAACTTCACAGACCCTGGAATCGACCGGACTGACCTACGTTGATCACCTGACCCACAATGTTCACCAGGGCATGATGGACAAATGGGCAGGTTTCTATGAGGACCTGTTCAACTTCCAGGAAGTCCGCTTCTTTGACATCAAGGGTAAGAAAACC
This sequence comes from Pseudomonadales bacterium, assembly GCA_029941905.1. Classification (GTDB taxonomy): domain Bacteria; phylum Pseudomonadota; class Gammaproteobacteria; order Pseudomonadales; family Azotimanducaceae; genus JAHRVQ01. The sequence continues at coordinate 152,624 of JAPYTQ010000003.1, forward strand.
GGCCTTACCAGTCGGGCGATGGTCAGCCCCTGCGGAAAGATCAAAATCCCCATTAATGAATCCGCAGATGACCAGTCCCAGATAGAAGAATATCTGAGAGAGTACCAGGGCGAGGGTATCCAGCATATTGCCCTGGGCACAGCGGATATTTATGACTCCGTCGACCGGTTGAGGAATAACCAGATTACGTTCCAGACGGCACCGGACAGCTACTTCGAAATGATTGATCAGCGAGTTGGTGGTCACTGCGAGGCCGTCAATGAGTTGGCCAAGCGGCATATCCTGATTGATGGGGATGAGAAGCAGGGGGTCTTGTTACAGATTTTTACCGAAAACCTGATTGGTCCAATTTTCTTTGAGCTTATTCAACGAAAAGGCAACCAGGGTTTTGGAGAAGGAAATTTTCAGGCGCTGTTTGAATCCATCGAACTTGACCAGATTCGCCGTGGTGTGATCTAGGAGGCTGAGGTTTCTATTCTCGACCGGCCTCCAATTCATCAGAAAGAATTCAGGGGATATTCGAGTTCACTGGACATCATCCATATTGCTGCTGCCAATTGCTTGAAGCTGATAGATTTTTCACTTTCGACGAAAGGCAATCCAGATTAGCCACCCTGGAGCGAATGACCTTGATTCGTATGTCGTGACTTAAAGCGATTTTTTAGTGTTAGATGATGGATTGAGCCGAGTATTGACGATCCGTCGTTAAGGCTACAGCACTCTTTTACGGAACAAATTTGACCCGCAGGCAGGTCGCTTTGTACTGCTTGAGTGACGAATGGCGGCGTCGAACATCTTCGATTTTCAGGTGTTTTTTGATGTCTACGGGTTGTCCGGATTCATGGCTGATCCACTCTTCCAGTTTTTGCTCGTCCATTGTGCTTATTGTGCTTAATGAAATAGCGTCTTCAAAATCTTTGATAAATGGCTCATTGTTGTAAGAGTCCAGGTAAACCTCAAGTCTGTGAATTGCCACTGAAACTGCTCCCCTGTTTCGAATTGGTTGCATTAGATGCTAATTCAGACCACAGAAGCGTGATGAAATTCACAAAAAAACAAGAAAAGCCAGTTAACGCCTGTTAACTGGCTGTTTGAGTCGGAAACCAGAGCTTACCTAGAGTGCAAAACCACCGGTTAGCAGCAGGTTGGTAAACTCTATTCGCTGATCGTCATCGAGTAGATCGCTGATGGCTACTATCGCCTTGGCAGTCTCTTCGTTGAGATTTTTTGCAGTCTCCAGACGGCTTGCCAGGGTTGCGCGACATTCCTCAAGGGTTGGCGTTCCCCCGGACAATAGCTCAGCGATCGCTGCAGTGCTGCGCTTTTCATCAAGGCTGGCCTGTTCCCTCTCAGTTTTTAGCTGATTAAGGACCGAAGCCAGGCGACGTACCTGGGAATCGTCGAGGTCAAGCCGATGGGTGAGATGTCGCAACGGGCGACGCACACCAAAGTTGGACCCACGATGGGAATGCCAGCGTGATTCGTAGGTTTGGTGTGATGATGAGTGGCCTGCATAAGCTTCCTGCCAAGGCCAACAATAGACTTTGTGACGTCTCATAATGAGATCCTCCAATAAATTGGGGTTTATTTTCGTTGGGGCATCAGCCTCCAACGGATTAGGGTTCCGGCTTAGCCAGGAACATCACCCACCTTACGCCTTTATTAAAGTCTGTCAAATAAGTAAAGCAATTTATTTACTATATAAAAAAGATACGCTATTTTAGTGACCTGTTCCGTTCGTGATAAGCAGTCAGGAAATGCGCCGAGATGACTTCCAGTGAAACGCTGAATCAGTTGCTTGACCAGGGTCTCGAATTTGATCCTCACTACCTTCCTTCAATGAATAGTGATCACCTGCCCATGACGCTGTGTGCCATGGCGGGCCTCGGCGCAAGCGACTCGTCGCTGTTAGTCTATCGGGATGACTATTCGAAGATTTTACGTCCCATCGAAGTTGCGACGGCAACGAAAGACTGGAAGACAACAGTTGGCCGAATGGGAGAATATTCGGCACTTCGTGCCTATATGTTGGAAGAAGTGCAGCGTAAAGGTATCCAGGCAGCGATTGCGGAATACCTGCCTGGGTACATCGGTAGTCTGGCGTTCGATGCATTTCACCCCCTGATCAGGCTGGCTTATGCTATTGATGTGAAGCACGATGGTGAAGTGGCCAATGCCCTGGCTTACTGGATTGTGTCCCACCGAGACGTCAGGACTGACACGGATCGGGTTGTTAGCCTGAAAGATGAATTGCAACACCAGGTCGAATCAGGACCAATCGGGTTTCCGGACGCAAGGTTTGCTGCAGGACTAAGACAACTTATCGCCAATAAAGCTTACCCCGCAGGCATAGCGGGAAGTTTTCAGGAGTGCGCTGCCTTGTCGTTGGATATTTACCGCAGCACGAGAAACTTCTTCGCTCTGCATATGGTTACGGCGACCCTGGCAGCGCGAAAGATCGCCGGGCTGATTGATGAAACCGAGGTCCTGTCTGCCCTGACGGGCAGTTTGCTGGCTGCCCACATGGTGGTAGGAAGCCCTGCATTTGATCGGGCGAAACCGTTGCCTGTTCCCGAATATATTGATCGTGAGCACGCCTATAAATACGCATATACCTGTGCCGTCGAGTATCGGGAATATAGGGACAACAGGTACATGGAGGAATTCGAGGGGTTCAGGGAACGAGGGTTGCTGGCATCATGGGTACAGATTCCTGCCTGAGGTCTTGCGGTCTGCTAGGCTGATAAGGCGTTAGGGGTCGCACATATTGAGACGGAATCATCCTCAATCTTCACCGGGTATGTCTTGATGGGGTCGAATGCAGGGGGGGCCTGTACAGAACCATCCCCAAGGTCGAACTCGGCACCGTGATAAGGGCAGGTGATACAGCCATTTCGAATCATGCCACCTTCCAGTGCAAACTCGGCATGACTGCAGTAATAGGCCACGGCAAAATATTCGTCTTTGTGTTTACAAAGTAGAATTTCTTCTCCATCCAGCTCAACATAGAGTTGTTGGCCTTCTGACAGTTCTGAGGTTGCGGCAACGACATAAAAATTTTTGGAAACAGTGTTCGACATAATACAACTTGTTGAAAATTAAAAAGAGCTATCCTAACGACAAAAAGTCCCGCAGTCATTCGCCAGAGTATTGACGAAGGGTATGCTCTTCATCAGACTGATAAACTCCAACAATCCACATGGGAACCAGTGATGAGCATAGAGCGAGTAGTGACCGAGTCCGGTAAGTTTATGTATGACAGATTTCACTTTGCAGAAGGGAGCAAAAGTCATGGCCATGTTTTCTGCTCCGGAGTAATTGGCCAGGATGCGAAAGGGAAACTGCCTGAGGATGTGACTGAAGAATTCAGGAATGCCTGGCGAAAAATAGATGCTTTGCTCGCAGAAGCAGGATCAGATCTTGCCCATATTGTTGAATTGACCAGCTATCATGTGGGTCTGCAGACGCATATGACTGATTTCATGGCGGTCAGGGACGAATTCCTGCAAGAACCATGGCCTGCCTGGACCGCCATTGGCATCACAGAACTGGCGGCACCCGGTGCACATGTGGAAATTAAGGTGGTCGCGCGTCTGCTTGATTAGAGCACTTGATCAGAACATGGGACCCAAGGTCCTGAATTCCCTAACGGCGACAAAGATTCTTGTTGCTGTGACTGTTGGTTCTGCATACCTGGTTTATGCTGACGCTTGTGGGTCCTGTGCGGCTGTATCGGCGACGCTGGGCACTGTACAAGCCAGCAATGGTCAATACATTTCCTGGAATGAACATATCATCGATGATCCAACCCTGGGGGTGAGTGATCTCAGTGGCAGTGATGGCTTGTCAATGGCAGACCTGGATCTGGATGGTTTTGAGGACATCGTTTCTGTGCATGAGTCAGACACCGTTTATGACGGCAAGCCGATTGGTCATGTACGAATCGCGTGGGGTACGGGTGATGCAACAAAATGGCATCTTACGACCCTGGCAACCGGTGAGGAAGCAGCCGCCGCGGAGGATGTGGCTCTGGCGGACGTCAATGGGGACGGGTTTGTCGATGTGGTAGTGGCTTGTGAACTGGCCCATCTTATCTATTTCCAGAATCCCGGCAAGAACAGTCGGCTGGTTGTCTGGCCCCGGGCGATCCTTGACGTGAGCAGGGATCGTGGCTCCTACATTCGCGCATTCCTGGCTGATTTTGACAATGATGGTACTCCTGAAATTTCTGCCGCTAACAAGGGCGGGCAAAACCCTGCACTTGAGAAAGCCCCCCTGAACAACATCTCGTTGTATTTACCACCAGACAATCCATTAGACGGAAAACAATGGAAGGAGAAAGTCCTGGGCAGAGTCAGGATTCCTATTAATTCTGAACCCATTGATCTTGATGGTGATGGCGATTTGGATATCGTAGCCGGTTCACGTGCCGAGCGTCGAATCCTGTGGTTTGAAAACAGGGGTCAACTGGAATTTGTGGAACACAGAATTAATCTGCCGGATGCCCCGGATGAGTTATCTATCACCGGTTTTAATATGGACTATACAGACATGAACGGTGATGGCAGGACAGATATCATTTCAACTGCCTGGCCAGGCTGGGTCGTGCTGTTAATCCAGCCAGAAGATAAGAAGAATGACTGGAGCTTTTACTCTATAGGTCATGCTGCACCAGACCAACTAGTGAGTGTGCGTCTTGGAGATATCGATAACGATGGGGATCTGGATATATTCACCGGCTCATACAGCCGCGGACCCCGTGATCGTGACGACCCATTAATAACCGCAGAAAACCCGGTGGGTCGAATTGCATGGTTTGAGAACCCCGGTAGCAAAGTGTTGTCAGACTGGCCCCGGCATGATATTTCACGGCGCAAGCGGGGTATGTATGATAAATGGATGTTTCGGGATCTGGATGGTGATGGTGACCTTGATGTGTTGGGTACTCGCGGCAATAGCGAACCCTATGATGGCGTGTTTTGGCTGGAGCAGGTTCGAACCGATGAGCCCCGGGTGGTGTTTAGTCAGGCCAGAAAGGTTGACAGTCTCCAGTTGGGTTTACCTTGACACCCTGTAGGGGCTTTTTCAGCAGGCTACGAGGTTTGCTGCTTCCTCTCTCGTGTAGAACACGTTACCGCTGACAAATCCCGCTATCACCCCATCGATAAGACTGTCGATGGTGCCGTTCTCTTTGTAGGAGTTTGCCCACTCGTCCGGCAGCCAGTTGATGATATGCACAGGAGCTGACTGACCATTGGCTAACCGAGCGATTTCGATTCGACCGGTATTCAGGTCAAGAAAAGCAGGTCTTAAACCTGATGACCTGTTGTTCTGGCTGATGCCGCTAGTACCGACAAAGTCTAGATTTTCTGACGTCAGTGTTCGATTATCCATACCAACTCCATCGCTGGGGAAACATCTGATTAAGCACTTGCCATAAAGAGCAGCATAAGCCGTGCCAGGCTAACCAAATCCATCGTATGTCTTTGAATTATATAAAATAGTCAGGTTTTCATGGTGCCGATGTTTGTTGCCCCGGAGCACAAAGGTGACGTTTGTTGACAAAAGATGACGAGCCCGCGCTGACACATAAGGGCAGAGGGGGACACAACGGGTCAGACACGGGGAACGATGGTAAAAAATGACGGCTAATGCGCAGCTTTTGATCCGGAACCACCATAGAGTTCTTTTATCGAATCTTCGCGAATAAATCGCTGGGTCAGCATTATTCTGGGTATGTTGGATGCGTTGGGTGCCAGAGTATGCAACATTCTCATGTCCACCAGATAGATATCTCCTGGGTCTCCCCATAACTCAGCTACCTGAAGTTCCACATCGCCAACCTGGCCTGTTTTCTTCAGGAATTCTCCTCGTTGTGGAAAGTCTTTCGACATCAGATCGCGAAAATAAGGGTGCTTTTTCAGTCGTTTCTTAACCTGCCTGGAGCGGATAAATTTTCCGTTATTGAGCAGCTGATGTGAGCCCGCCACGATCAACGTCCCGCCTCCTCCCGGGCTGACACTGTTCAGAAAGGTGAACATCTGTATCCCAACGGATTTTCCAAGCGGCAACCTGGGTATATCGAGATGCCATATCTGGTAAGGCACTGTCCACCTTGATGCGTTTGGCAGCGTGAACAGAACCTGGGGATTGTTTGTCAGGGTTGTAAACGGGTTGCCATCCAGAAGCTGGTTCACGGCATCCCGCAAATTTCTGGTTATCATATCCGCAAGCGCCTCAGACTTTTTAAGACCCCTGACTAGATTCGCCCCGGCGTTTACCGCAGTTGACTTCTCAAGGTGATCTAGTTGCCAGTCTTCGTTTTGCCATACACCTGCTCGCTCAAGGGCTTTGAACGTTGCAGCCTGGCCAGCCTTAACTTTATCGTCGGTCAGAAACCCATTCAAGCGAGTGACGCCCTTGTCTTTAAAGATTTCTATTTCGTGGTCCGTTAAGACTTGTGCCATGTTTTGCTGGTCGTGCATGAAGCTCTAACTACCTGTGGATGTATATCTTTTTACACCGAACTGAAAAAAGAATATAGCAAACCCGAGAAACACGAACCCGAATAACGGTGCCATCACCTGGAATACAAAGTTGGTACCCAGTGGGTCATGCTTATCCATCAACGCAATAATGGGAAAGTATGAGATACAGGCTAACGGGACAATGAAGGTAAAAAATTTCTGGAACCAGCTTTCATAGATATCCAAAGGATACTGTGCAGTCTGGACGCCACCATAGGTCAGAGTGTTCATTATTTCCAGCGACTCGACGGTCCAAATTGACAAGGTTGCCTGGAATACCATCAGCCCGGTGAACATGGCAACGCCAGCGACAATAGTAAAACTCAACAGAAAACAATTGCCCAGGTTCCAGCTCAGATCTAGCTGGTAGGCTCCCCAGGCAAACACCGCGACACCCTGTATCAACCTGCCTACTCTTCTTAGTGCAAGTTCATGCCCCAGTAGTTGCAGAACAATTGCACGTGGTCGCAGCAGCAAGCGATCAAAGTTGCCGGTTTTTACATACAGTGGACCAAAAAGGTCAAATCCCGGTGAAATAGCATCAGCAAAAGCAAAGGAGATATTAACCACACCATAGAAAAGGCAGACTTCTTCCAGACGCCAGAATTCCAGGTTACCAAAGCGGGAAAACAAGGCCCAGATAGCAGTTACTTCGATAACCGTCGCGAATAATTGTCCCACCGCGCTCATCATAAATGACATTCGGTATTGCATCTGGCCAAGGAAAGATACTCCGATGTAGCGCCCATAAAGACTCAGGGAATTCATACTAACCTCCCTGCACCAAAAGATTTCGAGTGATACGAGCCAGTGCCCAGCGTCCAAAAAAGATCAGTACCGCAGCCCAGATAATCTGTTGTAACAACTCGGTGACGATGTCCATCCCAACTATATTGCCGCAATAGATTCGAAACGGAACATCAACGAGCCCCCGGAACGGTTGAATTTCCAGAAAAGGCTGAAGCCAGTCCGGGAACAGTGGTAACGGCAGGATATTACCAGACAACACCGCAATAAAAGATGGCAGGATACGATTAATACCATCGCCATTAAGGGACCAGACGAGTACCACATGCATTAGCATGGTGATGGCGCAGGCCAGCATCAGTGCCAACGTCACCGATAGCAGAAAACCGATGAGTGCCTGCAGATCAGTGGGCAGTTGCAGTGCCCATTGCTCATATCCAGCCAGGGGCAGCAATATCATGGCGAAAATCAGCATGGGAATGCAACGTAATGTGGTCGTCGCCGTCCTTAGAGCGATGGTTCGGCAGAACCAGAAGTTGTACAGATCAAGTGGACGTACCAGCTCATATGAGACCGCGCCGCTACGGATCATTTCGGCAATCTCGGTATCCACATTCCATGGAAACATCCCGAGTAATGCCTGTCCCAGCCAGATATACGCAATGACCTGGGCAAGGCTCATTGGCTGGTCATCAGCCCCGACAGCGTAGAACGCCATAAGCACCATAATGCGAATGCCTCCCCAGAATAACTGGGTTACAAACCCTGCGAATGCGGCCGCTCGATATTGCAATAATGTTCGATAGCGGGCGCTGATAATCGCCAGGTAAGCACGGCCTGGATTAGGGCTCACTGTTCGCTTTCTATCTGGTTGCGTTTGTACAGCTGGGCAATCAGTTCTTCAATGGGCGGGTTCTCTACCAGAAGATCAAGTACTTCATACCGACTGGTAATTCGCGCAATAAGAGCAGTGGAGGTAACCTTCGAAGGATCAAAAGCCAGGTGATATTCCAATCCCTGTTTCGAAATGACCCTGGCATCCGGGTCTTCAAAATCGATATCTTTCTGAAAGTCGATTTTAATTCGCCTCTCTCCAAGTAGCCTGGTTCTTAGCTCTGAAAGTTTGCCGTCACTCAAAATAGTGCCGTTACCGATAACGATGATGCGGTTGCACAGCGCCTCAATATCATCCATATCATGGGTGGTAAGAATCACTGTGACATTGCGTTCCTGGTTCAGGCGTTTCACGAAATCTCGCACCGCCAGTTTTGAAGTGGCATCCAGCCCGATGGTGGGTTCGTCAAGAAATAAGATCCCTGGCGCGTGCAATAGCGAAGCGACAAGATCGCATCTCATTCGTTGCCCCAGGGAAAGTTGCCGCACTGGTGTGTCCAGCATACCGGCAAGTCCCATGGTCTCAATCAGTTCTTCGCTATCACGCTGATAACTGGTTTTTGGAATACGATAGATATCCTTCAGTAGTTCAAAGGATTCTATGACCGGCAGGTCCCACCATAATTGTGTCCGCTGACCAAACACAACACCAATATTGGCGACATGCCGGGTCCTGTCTCTCCAGGGTGTCAAGCCGTTTACTTCGCAGTGACCACTTGTGGGGGTCAGGATACCCGACAGCACTTTCACTGTGGTCGATTTGCCAGCACCGTTAGGGCCGATATAACCAACCAGTTCGCCTGCATTGAGTTCGAAGTTTATACCGTCCAGGGCGCGGATTAGATTGTGTTCCCGTTTGAAAAGACCTTTCAGTGCGCCTTTGAACCCCGGTTGTCGTTTCGCGACGTAGAAAGTTTTCTTCAGGTTTTCGACGATGATTTGCTTCATTTCTATTACCCGCAGAGCCTGGTGTGCCCAGACGTTGCGAATTCTACACAAGGCGGTTTCTACCGGGCAAGCGGTAGCATCCAAAATAGTGTTTTTAGGTGACGAATTGTAAGATCTGAACATGAAGAAGATAATCGCGATTATTTCGTTACTGCTGGTTTTCTTGTCGCCATCAGCCTATTCAGTGTGTGACCTTGCTAAGGCCATGCGTTCCGGTGAATTCACAGCCGACCAGGATAAGCTCATGGAACTGATGATGAACTGCATTGATGAGCCGGGTATGGAAGGTGATATGTCCCTGATGATGCTCGTTCAGATGAAAACAGCTAAGGGACAAGCGGCAGAACTACTACCGCTGTTGGATCAACGCATTCACCAGGGTCCATCGGCAATGAACCACATCCTGCGTGCCATGGTCAATGAAAGCCTGGGCAACCGGGATGCTGCAATTTTGGATATCAAGAAAAGTGAAGCCCTCGAAGCGACAACTGATCCGCTAAAACTCGCATCACAGATAAAAACCTCGATGAGCATGATGTACCCTGATCTGGCTAGCGCGGCAGCAACGGCTTCGCCACTTGTACAGGCACTTGCTCCGGGGCCTCACTGTATGGGGGACAAATTCATGGATACTGGCGCAGATCTGCAAACCATCCTAAGCCGATTCTCACCCTGTCTTGGAGTCATCGGGGCTGAAGGTGATATTGCCATCGTTTCAATCGTGGGAGCCTTAAACGACAACAACAGATCAGACCTGGCAAGGCAGATCCTGTCCAAACAGATATCCGACAATCCCTCGGCACTGAATTTCTATCTTCGGGCGTATATGAATGCAGAGTTGAATGATATGTCTGCCGCCGGGGCTGACTATCTTTCATCCATCAATGCACCGGCAGGGGAAAGTTACATAAACCCGAATATGCTCCAGTTTCTTGAGGAAAACCATCCCAAAGTTATCGATTCTGTACTTGCGGCGGATGACGCCAGGAAAACCGAAGACCTGATTGGCGCGTTGCTCGAGGGTTCTGGGAGCACTACAAAAAATAAGGCTCAGCGACCCATCATCCCGGATTCTTCCAACAGGATAAGCACCACTTATCAATTACCTGCTGACAGTACCGGTCCAACGATATATCTGCAGCGTGGTGTAAGTGTTGTTTCCAGGGCGAGACATACAGTGACAGGGCAGGCTTCCGATGATTCTGGCGTGGCGATAGTTGAGGTCAATGGCCGTGAAGCCAGCCTTGATGAGCAAGGTAATTTTTCTGCAGATATCTTGTTAAGACCCGGTAGCAATACAATCACCATAACCGCGATAGATGTCTCAAATAATCAATCCACAAAGTCTTTTGTGCTGGAGCGTTCTGCCGGCCAACAAGCTTCCAGGCCGTTGACGACTCAGGATCAGATTCGAACCGGCGCTTACCATGCGCTTTTGATTGCGGTACAGGATTATGCCCATCCATCGATCAGCGACTTGTCACAACCGGTTAGTGACGCAACCACCCTGAAGCGTACGCTCGGTGGCTACACTTTCGACGAGAAAAACGTCAGCCAGTTAAACAACCCAACCCGGGCGCAAATTCTGGACGAATTCGATCGGCTTACCGGCATTATTAAGCCGGAAGACAGCTTGCTGATTTTCTACGCGGGGCATGGCTACTGGGATGAAAGATTCGCCCAGGGTTACTGGTTACCCAGTGATGCAAGGCGAGACAGACGTTCCAGCTGGATTCCCAATGGAACGATTCGTGACTATATACGGGGCATTAACACAAAGCACACCTTGCTGGTTTCGGATGCCTGTTTTAGCGGTGGTATTTTCAAAACCCGCTCAGCCTTTAATGATGCGCCTGCGGCAACGAATGTGCTCTACAAGTTGCCAAGCCGAAAGGCAATGACCAGCGGGACACTGACAGAGGTGCCTGATAAAAGTGTCTTCGTGCAGTATCTGGTGAAACGTCTGAGTGATAACCCAAACAAATATCTCTCCTCTGAAACACTCTTCTCGAGTTTCAGAACAGCTGTCATCAACAATAGTCCCACGAACCAGGTGCCGCAGTTTGGCGAGATCAGGGGCGCCGGTGATGAAGGCGGCGACTTTATTTTCGTAAAGCGCTAGTAATCCTTCAAGCTGCAGGTGATTTCTTTCGTAACTAACAAGTAACGCCTTCCAAAGTCAGTCACAAATAAACATCGTTCTTTTGTTTGTTCAGGTTCAGTTCAAGATCGCTGACGTATTCTTCCGTGGAAAGTAAAGATCTCAGGGAGGAATACGATGAGTCTTGCCAGTCGAAGCTTTAAACAGAGTGTTATAGCGACCGCCGTTCTGATTCTGGGGTTTACGGGTCAGACAGTGCTTGCCCAGGAGAATAAAAACTACTACTACGCCTATGCGGATGTGGTTGATGTCGAGCCCATTATCAGTCAACAACGGATTTCCACACCCCATCGTGAGTGCACCATGGAACCTGTTCGACGCCGTGTCAGAACACAAGATGGGCATGATCATTATCGGGAGTCTCGTCAGCAGCGACGGTTTCTCCCCACCCTTATTGGCGGGTTGGTGGGCGGTGTGATTGGCAGCCAGTTTGGCGGCGGCCGGGGTAAAACAGCGATGACGGTAATCGGAGCATTTTCCGGGGCTCACATTGCTAACAGCTCAAGTAGCCGCGGACGTTCCGGTCACAAACATCATGATGACGACCAAGAGTATTATTTCGAAACGGCCCAACGAGAACACTGCGAGACCAATCATGTCGTCGAGACGGTTGAGCGGCTCGATGGCTACGCAGTGACATACCGCTATCTTGATCGGGAATTTACTAAATCTACCACAGAGCATCCCGGTGACCAGGTTCGGATCAGGGTTGAGCTATCCCCGGTTGTAGATGAATCAGACGCGGCCTACGCCAGTCTATAATCCCCACAAGGAGTGAAACATGAAAACCAAACTCACAATTATCACATTGGGCCTTCCCGCAGCGATCGCTGCAATGTTTGCGGCTAATGTAATGGCAGCTGCCAGTGGCCCTGTAATGAGGCTATTCCCGACCACCGTGCTTGAAGATATTAAGGAGACAGGTGCTGTGGCTGAAGAAATGGAGAATAGCCTGCAGGACGTTATTGCACGACTGGATTTGCAGCAACAACTGTATACAGAATCAAGATGTGCCGATGCGGATGAAGACCCAGGTTGCGGTCGCATCGCAAAACAGCTGGGAGCCACCTACCTGGAAATGCTCAGCAACATGACGGAGCGGTTACCGGCGATGGAAACTGCAGTTAACAATACCCGCACTGGCCTGGAGAAACGCCTCCGGGAAGAGCTGGGGCAAAAGTCCACACCTTCGGATCTGCAGAACACACTGTTAGGCCGCGTATCCCAGGCTGAAAATGATCAGCCCGCCATCGCCCTTAGAGGGCGATCCGGAATTCGTCTTTCGGATCGATTCAAGCAATATTATGACCTGGTGGCCACCCGTCGTAGTGGTTCGTCCCAATCTCTTGCGGTCATCGCGTCGGATATCTACCTGGATATGGAAGAAGCCTCCCAGATGATTGCCGCTACCCGTGAAGAAATTACTCGTGCTGAGTTGATGGAACAGTTGAACCAGTCTTTTGGTCATATCACTCCGGAAATGACCCAGGTAGTGAATGGGGTGAAGTCCATTTTGTTTGGAGAAAGTGCGCTGATGTCGCCCATAGCCGCAGCGCCAATGCCTCAGACCGATGCACCATTCGTCAGTCCGTTAGAAATCTGAATTTAAGGGGAATCCTATGAAGACCATCATGCAAAGCTTCAAAACACGATTCAGTCTTATCGTCCTGCTCGTGTTAGCGATCATTTCAGCTTGTGAGACCACGCCTGCGTTCGTGGATTGTCGCGTTAACCTGAAAGGACCACTGGCATCTGCCACCAGGGTCATCGAAGACAAACTGGTAAACGGTTGCGAATACAGTTTCGACAGTTATTTAGCCGGTTTGATTGATATCGCCATTGCTAATCCCACCCCAGAGAATAAAAAGACGTTTAGTGATTTTCTGGTGCGGGTCAGCGATCAGGGCACGATCAGCAAACGACAGGCCAAAGGAATCTACAACCGGTACTTCAATGTGAAATTCGTATCGCTTGAGGGAGATTACAACACCTGTTCCCAGGTATGTCCTGTCAGAAGCAAGGTATTGGCTGATATGAGCAATGAGCTCATGGACAAGGAAATGGGCTTGATGCAGGCCAGTGAAGATGCAGGCAGCTACTACCGTGCGGACCATCTGCTCAAAGAGGCCGAAATAGTACTTGAGGCAACATGTAGAGCATGCAGCGCAGGCGGGATCTAGGGTCATGACGCTCATGGCCTATTTTGGGGGTGCAATAACCGGTTTTACTCTTGCGGTTATTGCAACCCTGTTTTTTATCCCTCTCGATATGGACACGTTTCTTTTAAACACAGTTCTTGTGAACACAGTTCTCGTCGGCCAGAGTTGGATAAGCCTGAATCTTGGCAGCTCAGTCTGGTTGTTTGCACTGGTGCTGGCATTTTATGCCACCAACCTTACCCGTTTGCAGACACTGGTAGAAGACAAGAACGACTTTAAGCAAGTGGTGAGACTTGACCAGGTTAGTGAAGTCTGGATTCACCTGTTTGTCGGCATCGGCGTTGTATGGACTGCAGTCGGAATGAGAAGTGCGTTGTCTACCACACTTGATGTCCCTCAATCTGCCATTGTCGATGCCGGACAGGTCCTCTCACGACTCGTGGATGGTGGCATTCTGCTCGCCCTGACGACAACCATCGTCGGTGCAATAGGTGGCTATTTAATGCGATTGGCGAAGACATTCTGGTTGGGTGCGGAACTTACTGAATACTATCACCAGCATGAACGCCAGGAAATTATCGTGGCACTTGAAAGACTCGCGCGTATTGAGTTGTTGGTAACGACCCTTGTTAACGGCGAATCTGTTCAACCATCTCTTCAACAGGAGCCCCGGCGATGCCAAGGCTGACAGCTAGTACCCAGATGGATACAGATGGCCTGCAGGCCGATGTGATGCGCTTTATGGCGATCATTGCATTTTGCCTTATTTCCATCATGGCCCTGGTGGACAATCTCGAGAAGCTAAACCCGGAAACGGCGACGCCAGAAATTGTAAACAAGGCCCGCAATAAGCCAGACAACAGTCAACCCGCAGTGCCTAAAAAGACCGTAGTCCAATCCGTGGTTGAGCCGGTAGTTACTTTGATTGAGCCGCCGGAGAAAACCGCCGAGGCGAAAATACCGGGTTATCCCACGCTGCTGACTCCAGCTTCCGCTGCACCCATTTCAGAAATCATCTCAGAAACCATCTCTGAACCCGTCTCTGAAACGCCAACACCAAAATCTCTGGCATTGCGATTCGAGTCTGATGCAACTTTTCTTGGTTTGATCGCCAGAAATGACATCAGCATTTATGCCAGCACGCAATCCGGCTTTGTGGGGCTAACGCCGGAATTCAATACCAGATTGATGCAACCCACCGGGGCCCTGTACGAATTGTTGCCAGAGTCGATACCAGCGAAGGTTCGTCGTGTTTTTGGAACTCTGGGTGATGTGGTCTTCCTGGTTTCTCTGCCGGATGCCACCCAACGTTCGATTGAAGGGTTTGCAAATGACACTAACGCCAGTATCGCAGGTGGGTCGCTAATAGTTCATGCAGATGGAGCAGTGAGCCATGAAACCTGAACCTGTGTTTCCCCGTCCCTGTGTCAGCAAAATTAATCTCGCCATCTCGATAGCATTCCTCTTTTTCTGTAGACCGCTGTTTGCCCTCGATCTTGTCGACGGGCCATTGGGCATTTGGCTCCAGGCCGAAGCAGTGCCTGAGCTAACAAAGTTGCTCAATCATCATCCGCGCCTGAAAGGTGAGCAGATAAAAATTGTTTCGCTGGTAGATGGTCGCCCGGTGACGCCAGGCAATGTATTGAGTGGCCAGATTCGCCAACAGTTAACTCAGGATCTGATTGATGGTGCTGATGTTCGAATCCCGTATACCGACAAAGTTGCCTGCAGGTCAGTTGAGACCAGGAATTTACTAGGCATAGAAGTCAGGCGATCCGGCGGGCAAAGGTATCGTGTCAGCCTCGCGATGCTCGATGCGGAGGAAGGTATCTGGATCAATGGCACATCCCAGCACTGGACCGGAAGACTGACAGAAAATCAGAAGCGAAACCTCGGTAAGAATATCCTCAAGCCTGATTGGGACATCTATTCGGTCGATCAGACCAGCGAGATCGGTGAGGCGCTGTTGTCCCAGTTGGAATGCCAATTGCCCATAGATGCGCCGATTTACTTCGTACCCGGCAACGATGCCCGGGAACGGGAGATATTGAGAAAAGTCAGGCAAGGTCTGTTAAACAGGACCCTGACAAGCCTGGACAGGGAAGCAGCGGGATCGATTATAAACCTGACATTGCCGCCCGATCAGGCTTCGGGCATTGCAGCTTTGGATCTGTTAACCGGGCAAGGTAGCCGGGGCATCCGCCTGGCAGAGGTTACACTGTCCAACTCGCGACGCGGTGTCTTTGCAGAGCGCCGGCCTGCTACCGGACGAATCACCCGACAACCGGAACGGGCTGACCTGATTTCAGATATCCAAATAGAATCAAAACGAAACAAGTGTCATGGCGAAGGACCGGAGTGTGTCGATATTAAATTCAGGGTTCATCAATCTGCCTATATCATGCCGTTCTTTACACGGAACGGGTATGCGGTCCCTTTGAATTGCAAACTGGAGTCAAGGCAACGGCCAGGCGTTGTTGAATACGGCCTGAAAGTGCCCCGGGGAACAGAAAGTGATCGACCTTCGCTCGGGTTTTATGTGTTGGCAGTTGAAAATCGATCCGATGCACTGGCACTACAATCACAACTGGCTGCAGGTGCTAAGAGATGTGAAAAGCACCCCCGGGGGAGTGCAAAATGGATAGTGTCAATGCGCAATACGCTGGAAAATATGAGCCAACCTGTCTCATGGGAGTCACTTCATTTTATTCGTACAAGCAACGACATCAACGTGATGTGAGGAGATTGCCGTGAGATTCTTAATTGGGGTATTTGTCGGGATGTTGGTTGGTGTGGTTGTAATGTCTGTCAACAATGTGAAGAACCTGGTGATGAACAACGCTGAACCATCGGTACAACCCATGAACAGTCCGCCACTGTCGTACGAACGCATTGCCGAACTGGAACATAATCTGAAAACCACGGTCGATATTGCACTTGATAAAGCCGAAGGGTTGTTAGCAGACGACGAAAGTGCGTTCTCTGAATTAGTAATTACCAACACTGAAGTGGCAATGCCAGAAATTTCAATACCTGCCGAGGACCCTGGGCACAGACCGAATCAGGAGGTGCCGACAACAGGTGTATCCAAAAAAAATACGCGGCAGTTTCAGGTAGTGTGGACACCGTTTCGAAGCCATACCTCAGCAAAAGGTTTTGCAGATAAACTATCCCTGCAACTTGAGACAGAGTTTGAGGTGCTTCGAACGGGACCAGGGCACTACGAAGTCGGATTTAACTTTGTGAATCAGCCAGAGCGAATCCAGGTCCTGGAAGCCATTAACACGATGACCGGTTTTACGTCTGAACAACCGGCCAGAGAGCGGCTGATATAGGCATGTTTGCGCGCCGAATTTGTATTCTGTTTTTTTGCTGCCAGCCCTTGAGTTTAGCAGTTGCCAGCGACTCGTTTCCTTTCATCAACTGTTTTGAATTGGCCAGCAGGAGCCACAGTATAGAACTGGATCTTCTGCTGGCGGTGGCATCCGTCGAAAGCAATTGGAATGCGGATGCCCGTTCTTCAGCCGGTGCTCACGGTGTGATGCAGATCCGCTGGCCGCTCACGGCTAAATACCTCGGGGCTGGCAGAGTTGCGGAGTTGTACAACCCTTGTCTAAACATAGATCTTGGGGCTGGTTATCTGGCAGATTTGTCAAAACAGTTCCATGATGATCTGGACATGACACTGGCTGCTTACAATTATGGCCCAACGAGGTTAAAAACCCGTGCAGATATTCCCGCCAGTGTCGCGGGTTATGTGAGAAAGGTAAAAAAACGCAGGACGGAGATTGCCCGGCAAATGAGCACTGCTTCTGCGGGATCGATTTCTGAAGAAAAGCTGCTGGTGATGCAATTCAATCGAATCAGTCGTGCGGAGGGCTATGTGAAGGCGCTCAAGAACAGGGTGCCCACTGTGGTACTTGAAATTGTATCTGCAGAAAAAGGGCAAGCCGCTGTGTATCTTGATACTACTGCGCTTGACGTCAGCACCCGCTACAAACTGGCAAGGTTCATCCCGGAACTGCGTTCCAGCCTAAAGTGAAAAGGAGTATGACAATGATAATTTACGGCAGGTCGATTTTGGTGTTACTGGTTCTGGGATCGATCCTGGGGTTGTCAACCCACTGCCTTGCTGATGAATTTCTTGCACGGGCTGAAGTACTTTCAGCGGTGCCCATCGTACAGACTACCCACAAAAAGGTGATGAACGCAGACTGCCGAACGGGGAAACCTGAGGTTGAGGATCTTGTAACATTGTTGGAGTGGGATCTGGGTGTGGGCTATTGCGAAACAAAGAGCAGACAGGAGACCTCAGTCACAGGGTACCGGGTCCATTATTTGTGGCAGGGTCAGACTTACTCCCAAACCACCCGGGAGGATCCCGGAAGTTATTTGCCGATTAAGGTCAGTGTCAACTAGAATACCAGCGTCTATACTTCAGCAAGTTAATAAGCAATGGGAAAACCACTGTGGTCACCGACCAGCCGCCAGAAAAAAGCCGCTCGAATTACCGCGTTTCAGGATTTCGTTGGCGTAGATGGGGATTACCAGCAACTCCACGAATTTAGTATCCACAACAAAACCCGGTTCTGGTCAAAACTCTGGGACTACTGTGAAGTGATTGGCCATAAAGGAGAAACACAGGGAGAAAAAGGAGGAGAAGCTGAGGGAGAAATTGAGCACTCAGAAGAAAGTATTCTGCAAAATGCAAGCCGGATGCCTGGTGCAAAGTGGTTTCCGAATGCCCAACTTAATTTTGCAGAAAACCTGTTACGCTACGATGATGATCGTCTGGCCATCATTTCTTACCAGGAGGATGGTACACGGCAAACCCTGAGTTACTCTCAGTTGTGCCAACAGGTTGAATCTCTTGCAACCTGGTTTCTCAATGCAGGCATAAAACCCGGGGATCGGGTTGCAGCCCTGCTGCCAAATCTCCCCCAGACTGTCGTCACTATGCTGGCAGCGGCAAGTATTGGTGCGACATTTTCATCCTGCTCCCCGGATTTTGGTGCAAGCGGCATTCTGGACCGGTTTGGACAGATCACACCCCGGGTACTCGTGACCTGTAATGGCTACCAGTACAATGGCAGGACACTGGATATCTCAGATCGTGTTGAAAACATTGTTACCCAGGTTGAATCGATTGAGCAGGTTCTGCTGGTTACTTTACTGCCCTCACTTGAGACAAGGATCGAGGTTGGACGTGCGACGTTAACAGCATTTGATTCGGCAATCTCAACTGCACATTTGTCTGGTGAAAAGGCTGAAAAATTCCAGTTTACAAGGTTGCCTTTCGACCATCCGCTTTACATTATGTACTCGTCCGGCACGACCGGTACACCCAAATGTATTGTTCACGGCGCGGGTGGGACCCTGTTACAACATATGAAAGAACATCAGTTACATACTGATCTGGGGAGGGATGATGTGCTGTTTTTCTTCACCACCTGTGGCTGGATGATGTGGAACTGGCTGGTCTCAGGGTTGGCCAGCGGCGCGACGCTGGTGCTTTATGACGGGTCACCGTTTTATCCTTCTGAAAATGCGATGATGGACCTGGTGGAAAAAGAGAAGATCAGCGTTTTTGGGACCAGTGCTAAATACCTGGCCAGTCTCGAAAAAGCAGGGGTTACGCCCGCCCGTAGCCATGATGTTTCCACCCTTCGTTGTATTCTTTCAACCGGTTCACCGTTGAGCCACGAGAGTTTCCAATACGTTTACCGCGATATAAAGCAAGATCTGTGTCTCTCGTCCATATCCGGTGGTACTGACATCATTTCCTGCTTTACTCTTGGCAACCCCGCTCTGCCGGTTTACGCCGGTGAACTGCAATGTGCAGGTCTGGGTATGGATGTCCATATCTTCAATGACGAAGGTGTTGCCATAGAGCAGCAAAAAGGCGAAATGGTCTGCACGTCGACGTTTCCGTCCATGCCAGTGGGATTTTGGAATGATAAAACGGGCGAGAAGTACCATAAAGCCTACTTCGACCGATTTGATAATGTATGGGCTCACGGTGATTACGGCGAGCTGACCGAGAACAACGGGTTTGTTATTTATGGTCGCTCAGACGCGGTGCTGAATCCTGGCGGCGTGAGGATTGGTACAGCAGAAATATATCGTCAGGTTGAAAGAGTCGACGAAGTGACTGACTCTATTTGCGTGGGACAGGACTGGCAAGGGGATGTTCGGGTGGTGCTGTTTGTTGTACTGAAAGAGCAGGTGTCACTGACTGACGAACTCGTCGACAGAATCAAGTTAACCATTCGGGAGAATACAACTCCGCGCCATGTTCCAGCCGTGATACTGGCCGTGCCGGACATTCCCAGGACTATTAGCGGCAAGATTGTGGAGTTGGCGGTGCGTAATGTGATCCATGGTCGGCCGGTAAACAACAAGGATGCACTGGCAAACCCGGATTCACTGAACGCGTTCAAGAATATTCTTTGATATCGGTTTGGGTCAATCCGTAAGGGAAAGGTTCGCTATTTCCAGGCAAACACTGGCTGGTCAAAGTGCGCCACTCTGGTGCTGTTCCCTAAAATACAGACTTCCCGAAATTGATACAGCATCGAGGCAGTGGGTGAGTAGATCCGGTCTTCGAGGTAATTCATCGACAGGACCTGTCGATCACTTTCAGGAATCGTTTCCAGGTTGGGTGAATCCGGTCGAAGCAATTCGCTAAACGTGAACGCGTGGATCGACGCAACTTCGTCAGGGTTGGGATGCAGTCCGGCAAAGTCGGTATCTGACCAGACGACCACAGGGGTAATTACGAAACCGGATCGGGTGGTGTAATCATCCAAAACACCCAACACGGCTGATGTCTTGAGTTCAAGATTAACTTCTTCGTGTAGTTCCCGCAGCGCGGCTTCTGTGGCTGACTCGCCGTCATCAATTCGGCCGCCGGGTAGAGCCCATTGACCTCCGTGGTCCTTTAATCGTGGCGTGCGCTTGGTGACGATAAGAGCGGCTTCGTTTTCGTACTCGAACACTGTCAGCGCAACTGCGGCTCCCGTCAGCGAGGTTGAGTCATGGCGCTGATCAGCGAAATCCCGGACGTTGGCGTGTAATTGCTGGCGCAATGCGGGTGCATAAGGGTAATTGTCAGGCGATTGCATAGGTTCAGGCAGTTCTCAAATCTGGCAGCTTGTAGCGTTCTTCATCCAGTTGTGCGCGAATGGTCTTCTTATCGATTTTACCCGTTGAGGTCAAAGGAATCTGCTCGACAAAAATAACATCGTCGGGTAACTGCCATTTTGCGAAGATCTGGGCGCAGTGATCTAAAATGAGATCGTTGGTGACATTCGAGCCCTCAACCAGGATAACCAGCGCCACGGGACGCTCATCCCACTTTGGATGCGGCTGGGCAACGACAGCAGCCTGGGAAACGCCCTCGAGGGAGACAATATGGTTCTCAAGATCTACAGAGGATATCCACTCCCCACCCGACTTGATCAGATCCTTGGATCGGTCGGCGATGATGAGATACTCTTCAGAATCTATTTTTGCGACATCGCCGGTGACCAGCCAGTCATCGTGGAATTTATCGGGTTGTGGGTCATCAAAATATTCTGCGGCGATCCAGGGCCCCCGAATCAGTAATTCTCCGACAGCTTCACCATCATGGGGCAAGGGATTCCATTCCTCATCAAAAATTTCCATTTCAAGACCTGGCATCAGCAATCCGGCTTTGGCAATGTTTTCAAATTGCTGGTCTTCTGTCAGTTTTAGATGTGAACGCTTTGCGACTTTGCGGGACAGGGTGCCCAGCGGATTGGTTTCCGTCATGCCCCAACCTTGAACCATCTCGACACCGAGAGTCTCCCAATACCAGCGCATCATTGATACTGGAGGTGAAGAACCACCGCAGGTAAGTCGCGACAATTTTGTCAGGTCGAAGTTCTTGCCTTCGCTCGATTCCAAAATAGCCCTGACGCCCTGCCATATCGTGGGCACGCCTGCAGAAATAGTCACTTCTTCATCTGACATCAGCTTCAGTAGTTTGTCCGGCACCATGTACCTGTGGGGCATCACCTGCTTGCATCCGAGCATGGATGCTGTGAAAGGAAGTCCCCAGCCCATGGCATGGAACATCGGCACGATTCCGCAGACGGAGTCAAGCGCAGACAGGTTCATTGAGTCGGTCATCGCCTGGGTGATGGTGTGTAAATAGGTTGACCGATTGGTGTACATGACACCCTTGGGCTTACCCGTTGTGCCACTGGTATAGCAGAGCCCCATGGGCGAATCCTCGTCAATTACAGGCCATTCGAACTCTGTCTGCTGGTCGGCAATAAAGGCTTCATAGTCCACAGAGTTGTTGAATGTTGATTCAACCTCTTCGCCGTGTCGGCAGACAATCAGCAGCTCTACGGTTGGAATTTTGTCAAAAATAGGTTCCAGTAAAGGGAGTAAGTCTTCGTCGATAAATATAACGCGATCTGCGGCGTGATTGATAATGTACTCGAGATCTGTCGGTGAGAGCCTAATATTTAATGTATGTAGCACCGCACCCATCGATGGGATGGCCTGGTACAGTTCCAGGTGCCTGTAGTTGTTCCACATAAAGCTGGCAACCCGATCACCGGTGTTAATACCGTAGCCCTTAAGGGCACCAGCCACCTGGTTTGCTCTTTCCCAGGTGGTTTTCAGGGTCTGCCGATGGGTGCCGTTTTCCTGCAGAGTAACAATTTCTTCCTGGGGGTCCAGTTTGGCGCCCCTTCCCAATATTCTCGACATGAGAAGGGGGGTGGTCTGCATTGTCATGGTAAGAACTCCAAGCCGCACTGCTGAAAAAGGCGCCTAGAATAGCTGAATTCAGTAACAATTGCTTTGCCTTTCTATATACCGCAATATCCACCCTGCAACAGAAAACAGAGGCAGTATGTCAGATAGTTATGCCGTCGATTCCGTGGCTTCGAAGAGCCATCGCTTAAGTTGGAATGTAGTTAGCGCTTACGGTGCACCCGGTATTGGCGCAGGGTATATGGGCCTCTTGATCGGCCTCTACATAATGAAATTCTCGACCGACGTGTTGTTAATAGCACCGGTCGTGATGGGTACGATTTTTGGCGTCTCCAGAGTCTGGGATGCAGTGTCAGACCCGCTGGTGGGGTATTTCAGTGATCGCACCCGGCACAGTCTGGGTCGGCGTCGATTGTGGTTACTTATTAGCATTATCCCGGTTTCTGCCAGTTTTATAATGGTGTTTTCTCCACCGACCACGCTTCACGGGTCCAGCCTGATCGCCTGGATGACGCTCGGGGTTATCGGTTTCTATTCAGCGTTGACTATTTTTATCGTCCCGCATATGTCTCTTGGGGCAGAACTGACCACCGACTACCACGAACGAAGTCGATTGTACGGTCTGCGTCATATTGCATTCACCATCGGCTCATTACTGGCCGTAACGAGTATGTATTTTCTGAGTGTCGCCGAAACGCGCGGGGAGCAAGAGGTTCGGCAGCTTTCATTTCAGTTGAGTGTTGCGGCTTCAGTGGCGACAGCAGTGTTGATTGCTTTTGCAGTCATACGATTGCGGGAGCGGAAAGATTTTCAGGGTCGAGTCTCTGCCAGCCCGTTTAAGGCATTCAAGGATGTTTGGAATAATCGGCACGCCAGGCTCACGCTGGTGGTTACATTTATTGAATATATTGGTTCATCGGTGATTGGTATCCTCACCTTGTATGTTGCCCAGTATGTTGTTGGTCGGCCGGAACTGGCAGCGTTTATTATCCTCTCGTATATGATTCCCTCCGCAGTTTCGGTGCCGATTTGGATACCCTTGTCCCGCCGATTTGGCAAGATTCGATTGTGGATGTTTTCGATGATGCTGACAGGATTGTCATTTGGCGGTATGTTTCTCATGCCGTTTATGGAATTGGGTCTTCGCACTCCCTGGATCTTCGGCCTGGCGGTGTTTGCGGGCCTGGCCGCCGGTTGCGGTGGTACGATCGCACCGTCGATTCAAAGTGATATTATTGATTACGATGAATATATGACCGGTGAAAGAAAAGAAGGCTCGTATTTTGCCGCGTTTAATTTTGCCCAGAAAAGTGCAGTGGGGGTGATGATATTTATTACCGGTTATGTGCTGCAGTTTTCCGGATTCATACCGAATCAGGAACAAACCATGACCGTGCAAATTGCATTGGTTTCCCTTTATGGCCTGTTACCATTGATTTGTTACTCAATCGGGACCTATCTGTTCTCCCGGTTTTCACTGGATGAATCGGCTTACGAGAAAATGCGCGCAGAAGTCGATGGTCGCAGCGTGGCTCAATGACCACGTTGCTGGTCTTAATTCATCGCCTTGTGTCTGCCATGATGGTAAAACGTCTCAACAGTCAGGATGATCAATGCAACCCAGATGCAGGTGAATGTGATGACCCTGCCCGTGCCGAAGGGTTCATTGTAAATGATCACCGCGATGATCAGGGCAATACTGGGTGCAATGTACTGGAACATACCTATCGCTGTCAGGGATAGCCGGGTGACAGCAGATGCAAAGCATAGCAGGGGAAAGGATGTCACCACCCCAGTTAATATCAACAACAAATCCGTTCTGATATCTACCTGGCTGAACTGCAACTCGCCCTGTTGAAAAATCCAAAACAATCCAACCAGGGCGATGGGTGCCAATAACATCGTTTCCAATGCCAGTCCCGCCACCGAAGGAAGATTGAGGTTTTTCCTGATCAGGCCATAGAAGCCAAAGCTAAAAGCCAGGCCCAGCGCCAGCCACGGAACTGCGCCAAAGGTTAGCAATTGATACGTGATGCCACCTGCGGTAATTGCAATAGCTAACCATTGAAGTGGTCTGAGGCGCTCCCCTAAAAAGATCACACCGAGAAATACACTCACCAGGGGATTAATAAAATAGCCGAGGCTTGTCTCGATGATATTGTCGTCCAGAATTGCATAGATGAAAATCATCCAGTTCACCGAGAGCAACAAGGAGGAGAAAAAGAGGATGCCGAGATTCCTTCTTGAAACCCGCAGTGCCTGTAGTTGTCCCAGGTAAGCAAGAATGCCAAGCAGCAGTACCACAGACCAGAGGATTCTCTGTATCAAGATCTCCAGTGGAGAGACGTGAGTGAGGAACTTAAAATAGACAGGCACGATTCCCCAGAAAACATACGCTGAGAGTGCGAAGTAGGCGCCATGAATGGTCTTCTGGTCGAACATATTACTACACTAGTGCAATCGATTAACTGCCAGTTCAGCAAGATCCAGGGATCCGGTAACTCGACCACGAAGTTCATCAAGGTCGATACCCTCGTGACTTTTTTTGCCTTCCATATACCTTGCGTACACCCCATGCACAATCGCGGCGCTTTTCCAGCGATTGAAACCGATATAGTAGTCGAGTTTTGAGAGGTCCCGACCAGTACGATCTGCGTATCGCTGCGCAAGATCATCTCTGGCTGGAAAGCCCGGCGGGAAGGTTGCGGACTCTGGATTGCGCGGGATGCCATCACCAGGTTGTGGCCATTGATTCAGTGCATAAGCCAGGTCTGCCAGAGGATCCCCCAGGGTTGATATTTCCCAGTCGACCACGGCTGCAATTTTTGAATCGGCTCCGATCAGGCAGTTGTGCAATCCATAATCACCGTGCACCACTCTGGCCATCCCTTGTTCCGGCATATGGCTCAGAAAATACTCTTTGAGCTCGTGTGCCCGTGGGTCGTCAAGATTTGCTGCTTCTATTGAAGAGGTCCAGGATCGATACCAGGTCTTTAACTGGCGGCCGACATAATTTTCCTTTTTGCCCAGGTCTCCCAGTCCGATTTCGTCCGGGTCCAGGGAATGTAAATCTGCCAGAACATCGATAAAGGAATGAGCCAGGGTTACTCTCCTGTTTTCCGGTACCCATTCTATGGTTTCTTCTGCTTTGTACAGCGGGCGACCATCGATGAGTCCCATGATATAAAACCAGGCACCGATAACATCAGGGCTCTCGCAGAAGCCGATGGCTTCCGGAACGGGTACTGCTGTTGGACCCAGTGATGATATCAGCGACCATTCTCGCCCCATATCATGGGCCTTGGGGAGCAACACGCCTTGAGGCGGGCGGCGAATGACAGCTTGTTTACCGTTTGCGTCATCGATCTGGTAGGTCAGGTTGGAGTGCCCTCCCTCCAATCGTGTCCAGTTGAAAGGTGGGGTCAACGCGACCTTGTTTTGTATGACCCAGTTTTCCACCGCAGCAACATCGTAGCCTTCGGGATTGGGATCAAATGCTTTCTTTTCCATGGGTACTCCGTCTACGTTAAATTGACAGATTTAGAGCTTACCAGATGATTCAAGACAAGGCGCAAGCGGACCCTCGTTTGCACTCTTATTTACGAGATGCCCTGTATAAAACTGAATTAGCATGCGTCAGCGAACAGTGAGATCAAATGCTGCACTGATAAGTTTTCGCGTGTATTGGGTTTTTGGTTCTTCAAATATCTGCTCTGAGGTACCGGATTCAACAATCACACCGTCCTTCATCACGATCACATGGTTGCTCAATGCGCGTACTACTTTAAGGTCATGGCTGATAAACAAGTAGGTTAATTGATGCCGACGTTGCAGATCCCTCAGTAAGTCTACTATTTGTGCCTGGACTGACATATCCAATGCTGATGTAGGTTCGTCAAGCACCAGTAACCGGGGCTTCAAGATTAACGCACGGGCGATGGCAATTCTTTGTCGTTGCCCGCCTGAGAATTCATGGGGGTATCGATCCTGGGCGTTGGCATCCAGACCGACTTCTGCCAGTGCTCTGGCAACTAGCTCCCGCCGTTCCTGTTCTGATTTGTTCTTCTCATGGACCAGCAATCCCTCTTCTATGATCTGGTGGATGGACAGGCGTGGCGACAAACTGCCATAAGGATCCTGGAAAACGATCTGCATATACCGTCGATAAGGCTTTAACTCTGTGGAACTGAGACCTTGCAGATTGTTACCGTCGAGGATGATCTCCCCTTCGGATTTAACCAATCGAAGCAGTGCCATGCCAAGGGTCGTTTTACCGGATCCTGATTCGCCGACAATACCGAGGGTCTGCCCCTGTGATACCTTGAGCGACAGATTGTCCACCGCATGCAGATACTTGTTAACGAAGAAAAAGCCTTTGCTCAATGGAAACTTGACTGAAATATTGTTGCATTCCAACAGCACTGTTGAGGTTTCATCCAGTTCGATCGGTTTGCCCTTTGGTTCGGCCTCCAGCAGATGTTGGGTGTACTCGTGTTGGGGATTATCAAACACTTCAGCGCAATCCCCTTTCTCGACGATTTCACCGAGGGTCATCACGCAAACACGATCTGCCATCTTTCTGACGACCCCAAGATCATGAGTAATCAACAGCATGGCCATGCCTAATCTCTGTTGCAGGTCTTTTAGCAATTCCAGTATCTGGGCCTGGATTGTGACATCCAGTGCCGTTGTGGGTTCGTCTGCAATCAACAGATCCGGCTCGTTGGCCAGTGCCATGGCTATCATCACTCGCTGGCGTTGGCCGCCTGACAATTCGTGGGGGAAGGAGCGCATTTTTTCTTGCGGATTTTGCAGGCCCACCAGGTTTAGCAGTTCGAGTATCTTTGGCCTCGCGTGCTTTAGTCTCAAACCCCGATGAACTAAAAGAATTTCACCGATCTGTTTTTCTATTCGATGCAAGGGGTTCAGGGAAGTCATGGGCTCCTGGAATATCATCGTGACTTTACTACCACGAATCTTCCGTAATGTTTCATTGTCGGCACCCATCACTTCGACACCAGTCACCTTGACAGAGCCATTCGGGTGATTAGCCGTGGGGTAAGGCAATAGTTGTAAAACAGACAGGGCAGTAACGGATTTACCGGAACCGGATTCGCCCACCAGGGCAACGGTTTCACCGCGATTGATGTCTACACTGACATGCTTAACAGCAGCGACTCCGTTAAAACTCACGGATAGATCGTAAATCTCAAGGACCTTTTCGGCGTCGTGACTATTTTTCGCGGTTTTTGTTTGAGGCACTGCTTGGTCACTCATGACACATTTAAGCTAACCCATTCCAGCTAATAATGATAGGCAGGGTTGGTAGTCAACGATCTGATACAGAAACCTGGTTACGGCCGTCTTTTTTCGCAACGTACATCGCCTGTTCTGCGGCGTTGAATACATCTTCAAACGCATCATCTATAAGAAGTTGGGCCACCCCCAGGGAAACGGTGACCGGAGGATATCGTCTTTCGGTCGTATCTATGATTTTGTTTTCAACGTTGCTCCTGATTCTTTCCGCTACAACCAGGGCGTTTTCCGTGACTGTTTCCGGCAGGATAACCAGAAACTCACCACCGCCTGTGCGAGCCGCCATATCCGTTGGCCGAATCGAGTCCTGCAGCGAGTAGGAAACGTTTCGCAGCACATGGTCCCCCGCCAGTTGATCATAGTCCTCGTTGAATTCCTTAAAATCGTCAATATCCAGAACCAGTATAGTTATATCCGGAAAGTCTATTTTATCAACAACATGTTCCAACAGCCTCGAAAAGTAGTCATTAATCCAGCGGAGATTGTGCAAACCAGTGAGGATATCCACACTGGCATGTGCTTCGATTCCAGCTTGTGCTTCTCTAC
Organism: Pseudomonadales bacterium; assembly: GCA_029941905.1. GTDB lineage: Bacteria > Pseudomonadota > Gammaproteobacteria > Pseudomonadales > Azotimanducaceae > JAHRVQ01. The sequence goes on from JAPYTQ010000003.1 coordinate 180,673, forward strand.
GGGCATTGGCGGCTTCGTTGCCTGAACGCAGTCTGTTAATTAACAGATAGAGAAAATTTCTCGCCACTCCGTTGGAATTGTCTATTAGATTGAGCAGTACTTCTCCTTCTATTGCCAGTGCCTTAAGCTTTGTTTTCGCCTTGACAAAAGCCGATGGACTTTGGCCGTCAAGCAGCGACATTTCGCCCACACACTCACCCTGACCAAAAGTGATAATGGCTTCTTCTGATTCCTGGTCTAAATATATGCCGACTTCACCTTCGAGAATGACGAACATGAATTCGTTATTTTCCCCGGGTTGTAAGAGAATCTCGCCTTCATCGAACGCCTGAACCTTACACTGATCGATCCATTCCTTGATCGACGCGGGGTTTACTCCCTGGAACGGAATTGTTCGACTAACATCAATGTCCTCGATATCAAGTGTCATCTATATCTCCTGAATTAGGCCCCATAATACGCACTGGCATGAGTCTAGACTAGAATCCGCTGTCTTTGTAGGGTGAGCAAGTCAATTCTGCGGATGAACGGTTCGACTAGTGAAGGCTAGAATAGTATTGTCCGTGGTCAGAGACTGTTAAAGATGCAGGAGAGTGTGATGGAGTTATCGACAGAGTTGGCCGCCGCCTTAAAAGAATTGGATACGCCAACAGTATGTAATGCCCTTGAAGTGGTCGATCCGAAACGACGTACCAGAGGTTTTAATATTAAGCCACTGGTATGTGCGCATCCGACATTACCATCGATTGTTGGGTTTGCAAGAACCGCCAGGATTCGCGCTACCCATAAACCTGATAAACCCCAGGATAGTGTTGGATACTATACTTATATCGCGGAAGGCGGACCCAACCCAAGCATCGTGGTCGTTCAGGATCTGGATGAAGTGCCGGGATATGGTGCACTTTGGGGTGAGGTAAATACCAATGTTCACTACGGATTGGGCTGCCAGGGTGTGATCACTAACGGTAGTGTTCGGGACATACCTGATTCACAGGAGAATTTTCAGATGCTCGCAGGGATGATCAATCCATCCCATGCCTGGGTCCACGTCGTAGATTGGGGTAGCCCTGTCAATGTCCACGGCATGGAAGTACAGGATCAGGATCTCATTCATGCCGATCTGCATGGGTCAGTCGTTATCCCCATGGAAAGTGCGGTAGATGTTGTTGAGGAAGCCAGGCGTATTATGGCGCGAGAACATATCCTGATCACTGCGGCGAAAGCGCCTGGTTTTAATATTGAGAAGATGAAACAGGCCTGGGCGGGGATGGCAGAGATTCACTAGACTTAATTCAGTACGCGAGTCAAACGCTACCAGCGACTAGCCCTCCGTAAGCGACATTGAATCAGGAACTGGGCCGCATGGTCAAACACTTCTTCCACCATCTACATTAATTGATGTGCCGGTAAGGAACACGGCGTCATCGGAAGCTAAAAAAGTCACCGCGCCAGCGATGTCCGTCGGATCTGCCATGCGCCCCAGTGGGATTGTGCTGACGAGACGGGCTTTTTGTTCTTCGCTCATTTCTTCGGCGGGAACGCCCGTAGCGGATTCCATAAAACCTGTGAGAGAAGCCACGGGGTTTACTGCGTTGACACGGATCTGGTTGCGAGCGACTTCCAGCGCCAGTCCCTTGGTCATGGTGAGCACCGCCCCCTTGGTGGCATTGTAAGGTGTGACTCCCGGTCTTGGTGCTATTGAACCAATTGAGGCAATATTGATTATCGCGCCACCGGTACCTTGTTGGATCATGACCGGAATCACATGTTTGCAGCCGAGGAAAACACCCCGTACGTTGACGGCGAATACCGCATCGAATTCTTCAACCGAGATTTTCCAGGTGAGTCTATTGAGGTGGCTGTAACCGGCGTTGTTCACCAGTACATCAATACCCCCAAAAGCTGAATTTGCCTGTTCAATCATGGCGATCACGTCGGCTTCTTCTGCAACGTTGGTGATATTGGTTTCAATTTTACCGGTTGCATTTGCCCTAATATTGTTGGCAACACTCGCGACCCCATCGGCGTTGATATCCGATAACAGAACATTTGCGCTTTCACTGGCGAATCGGCTGGCAATGGCGGCACCGAATCCTGAACCAGCACCAGTAACAATAACGTTTTTACCTTCAAATCTATTCAATTTATTCTCCAAGTCCATTCAGGCTTCGTTTAATTATTACCTAAACAATACAACTTTTGTGTATTGTTGTGGGCAAGGATTAATAAAAAAGGCAAGTGTATGACCAGTAGAACCGGTGCGGAAGTTGTCGCTGAAACATTGAAAGCTGTCGGCGTACGGCATGTGTTTGGCATCGTCAGTATTCACAATATGCCGATTGTGGATGCCATCGGGCGTCTTGATGGTATCGAGATGGTGACAGTTCGAAATGAACAAAGTGCGACCCATATGGCGGATGGCTATGCTCGTGCCACGGGCGGACTGGGGGTATCGCTGGGCAGCACCGGGCCTGGAACCACGAATATGGTGACCGGGATCTATGAATCAGCTTATGCCTCTTCGAGGGTACTGGTTGTCACCGGGCAGGCGGAGACCACGTTCTACGGCAAGGGAAAAGGATACGTTCACGAGGCCGAAAACCAGAAGGTAATGCTTGAATCTGTTGCCAGAAAAGTCGCCTCACCCCGGTATGCATCGGAAATACAGCGCGAGTTGATTTCTGTTATCGAGGATATTTGTAGCGGCAGGCCGCAACCCGGGGCCATCGAGATTCCAATCGACCTGCAATATGTGATAACAGACTCACCGCTAATGCAGGTTCCGGCATCGCAACCTGTTATTGCTGACCCGGAAGCTTTGTCACAAGCCGTTGATGTGATCGGTAGCGCACGACGCAGGGTGATTCTGGCTGGTGGTGGTATTGCATTATCCGGTGCCTCGGCTGCCTTGCAACAGTTCGCCGAGCAGATTGATGCGCCGGTAATCACCACGTCAAATGGCAAGGGTGCAATACGGGATGACCATCCCTTGTATCTGGGTCCAGTTCTTATGAGCGCCCCGATATTGGAAGCGCTGAAGGATGCGGACCTTCTGATTGCCGTAGGTACTCGTTTTCAGGCGGGGGTAGGAGGTAACCAGGTCAAAGTGCCCCTGCCGCCGATCGTGCATATTGATGTGGACCCGCGAAATATTAATTTGAATTACCCGGCGAAGGCGGGCGTTGTTGGCGACGCCCGAACAACACTGGAGAGCCTCGCGGCATCAATCAGCGAAACCGGGGACGCCCAGTACCGGGAAACTCTTCAAGGTGCCGCAGCAGACACAAAGGCAAAAAATATCGAGCGAATCGGGCCGGATCACACGTCGGTCCTGAATTCGATGACAAAGTATATGGATCGGGAGGCCTTCTTTGTCCGTGACAACACGATCCCAGGGTATTACTGGGCCAACGGCTTGCTGCCGATATTTAAACCAGGGGGTTACATATTTCCAACTTCCGGGGCGATTGGCCCCGGGTTAACCCTTGGGATGGGCGTCGCGGTTGCAACCGGGGTTAAAACCATCATCATGCATGGCGATGGCGGTTTTATGTATCACGTCGGTGAACTGGCGACGGCAGCGCAATACCAGATGCCTATAGTTGTCGTGGTTTTCAATGATGGTGGTTATGGTGTTTTGCGAGGTTTGCAACATCGCCAGTTTGAAGGTCGAATCAACCAGACTGAGCTCTACACCCCCGACTTTGTGCAACTGGCCGAGAGTATGGGTGTTAAGGGTCTGCTTGCTGACAATGTTGAAGAATTTGATGATCGCCTGAAACAGGCAATGGATATCAGTGGTCCTGTGTTGATTGAGATTAATGTGCGCAATATGCAACCGATGCAGGGCATTGTACCTGCACCGCCAATATAGCACCTGCGCCGGCTAAATAGCACCTGCACCGGTTGAATAGTAATCATTCAAACTCAAAATAGGCATTGGACACAACGACCTTATCTGCCACTTTTGCTTCAAACAGCACTCGCCCAGGTCCATCATTCCAGGCACGGATTTCCAGGGTGTCGTTGAGGAAAACCGGTGCTGAAAAGCGGACCTTTATTTTCCTGAACTTCCGGGCGTCTGAACCGCAAAAACTGTTAAGCAGTAGCTGCCCGCAGTGACCAAATGTACACAGGCCATGCAGAATGGGTTCGTCGAAGCCGCCGAACCTGGCTGACTCGGGGTCAATATGCAATGGATTATAGTCCCCGGATAATCGATAAATATGTGCCTGGTTGTCAGGGATCAGCACGCTCGTGGTGACATCGGGCTCCCGGTCCGGGACCGCAATTTTCTCTGAGAAGGTTTGCCCTGATCCCTCAAAGGGTTCGATATCCCCGAGTTCCTTGACGCCGCGTCTAAAGGAGCCGTTTACCATTTTGATGCAAACATCACCATCGGCATCTGTCACCGTACTCTCGGATTCAACGAATCCATTGCCACGGCCCCTGGGGTGAGCACCGATCAATCGGGATCGAATCATTACCTCACCTTCAATCGGTAGCGGCTTGAGCATCTCAAGGTATCGTTCTGCGTCAATATTTAAAGGCCCGGGTGAGGAAGGAATCGCATTCAGATCAATAGGAGCACCGGCGCCGCCCCACCTGATTGGAAATGTCGGAAAAACACTGAAGTCAGGGTGCCCCTCGTAGCAGAAAGCGAGTTCCCTGATTCCTATACCGACGGCGTAGAGCAGCACATCTCGTTTTTCATAGCTGATGGGTACAGGGTCGCCCCATGGACCGGGTTTTCCGTTCGGAAGTGCTGCTTGTGCGTCATAGTTAGCCATTTTCTGGTCAATCCCTGGTCGAGTGCCGTGAGTGAATATTGATAATGGTATTCTCGCGAGCTGGAAGTCAAATACGTTCTTCCGCTGTGCAGCAAACACAATATAAACGAACGCATGGCAACATCATCAATGGGAGCAAGGGTAAGGTGCAAACAGTTGACACAGAGCGGCGATTAAATGGATTATCGGCACTGTGAGTAGTTGAAAGCAATCCACGAAATCGAGAAGGGAGAATAACGATGCCAGATCTGCTAGCTGACCTGAACAACCTGGTCATGTCGAAAGAAGTACAACCACTGTTTGATGCGGTTGTGAAACATATTGATGAGAATGTAGCGCCTATTGTCGAGGAGTTTTATGCCCTTGATGAAGAAAAGGAAGATCGCTGGACCTGGCACCCGAGGCAACTCGAGTTGTTGGATGGCGCTAAGAGCAAGGCTAAGGCATCAGGACTGTGGAACTTTTTCCTGCCTGACGCGGAAACTGGCGAAGGGTTGAAAAACCTGGACTACGCCTATATTGCGGCTGAACTGGGGCGCCATCCGTTGTCCTCGGAAACGTTGAATTGTAGCGCGCCCGATACGGGCAATATGGAAGTACTCGAGCGGGTCGGCACGCCGGAACAGAAGGAAAAATGGTTGACGCCGCTGTTGAACGGTGAGATTCGATCTGCCTTTGCAATGACCGAACCCAACATGGCGTCTTCTGATGCGAAGAATATCAGTACTCAGGCTGTGCTTGATGGTGACGAGTGGGTAATTAACGGTGAGAAGTACTACATCTCAGGCGCCGGTGATCCGCGCTGTAAAATTATGATTACCATGGTGAAAACCAGCCCTGATGCACCACCGAGTCGGCAGCAGTCTCAAATACTGGTGCCCATAGACACACCCGGAGTAAAAATTCTCGGCCCCATGCATGTATTTGGCAATGATGACGCGCCACACGGCCATATGCATATTAAGTTCGACAATGTTCGGGTACCCAAAGAAAACATCCTGCTGGGTGAAGGACGGGGTTTTGAAATCTCCCAGGTTCGTCTCGGTCCTGGCCGAATACATCACTGTATGCGTTCCATTGGTCAGGCTGAAAGAGCATTGGAATTGATGGTCAAGCGTGCCGCGACCAGGGAAGCCTTCGGTAAGCCTATTGTTCGACTGGGTAAAAACGTTGAAGTGATTTCCAGAGCGCGTATCGATATCGACGCCATGCGCTTAATGGTATTGCGCGCAGCGAAAGCGATGGATGTCCTGGGTAATAAAGAAGCACGAACCTATGTCAGTGCGGTTAAGGCGATGGTACCTGAGAGAGTTTGCGCCATTATTGACCAGGCGATCCAGATGCATGGTGCCACCGGTGTCTCCAAGTGGACTCCACTGGCCGCGATGTACACCGGACAGCGTACACTGCGACTGGCAGATGGCCCTGATGAGGTACATCATATGGTGGTTGGCCGTGCGGAAGTCCAAAAGTACGGTTTGTGGTAAACGCTCGGTTGTAAGACAGGTTGAAAAGAGAAGGAGCTATCAGGTATAGCTCCTTTTTTTTTGACTGTTCGACTCACGTTTTATCGCCGCGTTTTATCGTCTGCTTGTTAAAAACTCTTCGTTGACACAGTTTTCGAGTCGACCTGTCGCCAGGTACTTCTTCGCCACATGGATCCCCTTCACCCTCATATCGTAAACACTCTGTGGTGTGTAAAACGCGGAGTGGGGCGTAATCAGCACGCGATCCCTGATCCACTCTTCATCACTGTTCCATGCCTTGAGTAACGGCCGCTCCATATTGCAGGGTTCTTCAGGCAACACATCCAGCCCCGCACCTGCGACTTGGCCGGATTTAATGCTGTCATGAAGCGCGTCAATATCGACCACTTCTCCCCGCGCTGCATTAATTAACACCAGACCCGGTTTTGCATGGGACAGCACATCAGCGTTGATGAGGTCACGGGTTTCTTCTGAAAGTGGCACATGCATGGTAATAATGTCTGATTCTGCAAACAGGGCTTCCAGTGTCTCAACTCGCTTGATGCCAAGCGCAAGTTCAGAACCGTTGGACTTGTAGGGATCATAAAAGGTGACATCCATCCCAAAAGCCTTACAGCGAAGCGTCATGGCTGTGCCTATTCGTCCGAGGCCGACGATGCCGATTTTTGCATGGGACAATCTTAGAGCCAGGGGATGATCCATGGCTCGCCAGCCTTTTACAGGATCGGTTCGCAGTTGATGATCATAGCGACTGATACCTTTCATCAGTGACAGCAGCAATCCCATGGCATGGTCGGCAACGTCCTGGGTACCATAATCCGGGACATTACAGAGGGGAATACCGAGTTCACCCCATTTTCCCAAATCGAAATTATCGAAACCCACCTTTGGCGTCACAATGATGCGGCATTTTTCCAGTTTTTGAACATCATCCCCCTCTAGTGGATCCGGAATACTGATCAGGCCATCTGCCCTGGCCCACTGTTCATCCGTGACACTTTCCGGTCCGGCGCAGAATATACACTCAACATCAGAACCGGCTGCTTCCAGTTCGAACTCATGGTTATCTGCCCAGCGGGTGATGGGCCACAGTAAACACGTCGACATAATTTCCTCTTTTTCTGTTTGTTTTAAATGGTTTTGAATTGTTTGAAGTTGATTAAAGTTATGCATTCGAGAATATCTTCTCTCGGGCTGGCTGTCACTTTTTGTACGGTGTGTCTGTTAGTATGGGTCGTAAATAGTCAATAGGGGCAGCAGTGATGGATGGATTTACACTGAAACAGACATTGAAAGAAGGCGGTCGGGTATACGGATTTATGCTCTCTGCCATGGCATCAACCCGCTTCGCGAATGTATTGAAGGGAAGCACAGCAGATTACGCCATTATTGATACCGAGCATGGCTCGCGGGATCGCGCAGAAATTCAGCAACTCTGCACCATGCTAAGACAAGCGGGTGTTGCACCGGTCGTGCGGGTTCCCGTGCCCAAGGCGGAATGGGTGGCCATGGCGCTGGATGCAGGCGCGTCCGGCATCTTGGTGCCTTACTGTGAAACGGTAGAAGAAGTACAAGCCGTCGTCGCCACAGCGAAATGGCACCCCTTAAAAGGCGAATATCTAAAGAAGGCGGTTCGTGACAATGAACTCCCCAGCGAGGAGTCGCGAAAATATCTTGAAGCAAGACACAAACACTCCTTCGTGATTATCGGTATTGAATCAGTGCCGGGCTATGAAAACCTTGAAAACATCCTCGCCGTTGGCGGTATCGACGGCGTCTTCGTCGGGCCTAACGACATGTCCACATCCCTGGGTATTCCCGATGATTATTCGAACCCACGCTATATCGAAGTTGTTGGCGATATCATCAAAAAGTGCGAGGCCGTCGGCGTAGCCGTCATGGTGCACCAACAGACTATTGAAACCTCCACAGTGGCCATGGAACTCGGTGCAAGGTTTGTTCTGCATGCCATGGACTCCAATATTCTTCAAAGGGCATTGCAGAATGAATTTAATGAACTGCGAAAGAATGCCGGTGAGATAGAAGCCGCAACGAAAAACACGGTGGATGTTGCATAACCCTTGGAGAACGATATCCGGCAGCCAATCCTGCCTGTGTGCTGATGAACAAGCTGATCCTGGCTGGATTATTATGCGTTGCAACGACCAGTATCACCTCCTGCACCACCACCAAGGTACATCTTTTTACTGAAGGATTGACTCAGGAAACGATCACGTATTTGCAGGCGTCTCTCGATAGTGAAGGTTATGTAACACTCCTGAATTCACTGCCTGTACCCGAAGGGATTATCACACCGATGATTGTGTACTCACCCATGCATAGTGAGTTGGCCCAGGTAGAACAGCTCCGCGATTTTATTTCAACACTGGGCTATGAAGTTGACCTGGAACCGGTATCACGAGGTAATCATTTCTACACCAGTATCAATGTAGGCGTTTATTTATCACCCTACGTGCCTGGGCGAAAACGTGTGATATCAATCCTTGGAAAGGAGTTGTTCGGTGTTTGTCCATCATCCGACGCGACTTTAGCGTTGGACACAGATCTGACCTTTGCGCTCAAACTAAACCTTTGGGATGAGCAGACCGACAAGACGAGCACAACGACCAGGTCAGGGAAATGGCGTCAGTCTGACGACACCGTATACTTCGAAATTGGTCCCAGAGAAATCTCTTTTACTTTATCCAGGTTTCAAAAGGATACAGACTACGCACATGTTGAAGGCATCAGGTTGAGGAACGACTCTGACAGTGAATTTTTCGATCAGTGTCATTTTACCTATACGGAGTTGATCCCGTGGTAGCGGAGCATTGTTAGCCGTCCAAACAATCTTCCATCTGCGTATCTGGTAGATGTTGATGATTTCGCTGCAATTGGAGTAATGCAACCAACGAAGATGTCGTACCTTTGTTGGTAATGTAGTTCCCATTTTAATGTTCGAAATTTAGGCTATGAATGGAATCATCCACACTATTTCTGTTGGCTGCTGATGCAATCCTGCTGGTTCATTTGCTTTTTGTCGTTTTTGTCGTAGCGGGACTTGTTATGATATTCACGGGCAAAGTGTTGTCCTGGTACTGGGTACGAAATCGCTGGTTCAGAGTAGTGCATCTTGTCGCGATTAGTGTGGTTGTCGCTCAATCCTGGTTTGGTATGATCTGCCCGCTCACGACCCTCGAAATGTCACTTCGTTCAAGGGCAGGGGATAGTGTCTACGCTGGTTCATTCGTGTCACATTGGATGGATTCGATTTTGTATTTTCAAGCACCCTGGTGGGTGTTCGCATTTTTTTACACGGTGTTTGGTGTGATGGTTGTCGGCAGTTGGTTCTGGGTCGCGCCGCGGCGCTTTTGACCCATTCTGGTTCGGAGTAACAGCCAAATGTTGATTTAGAGTGACTGCGACCGTTCGCGCAGCTATGCTTCGGTCAAAATCCAATCAGGCGTGGCGATACTGACGTGCAAATTGAAAAAAACACCGTTGCCTCCTTCCACTACACATTGTTTGACGCTGACGCTGACGGTGAAGTGATTGAGAAGGGCAGTTCTGATGCACCGATGGTCTATCTACACGGTCACCGCAATATCATGACGGGTCTGGAGACAGCCTTGCAGGGAAAGTGGGAAGGAGACCATGTTTCGGTCACCTTGCCACCGGAGCGGGCGTATGGGTTACGCAAAAAAGGCTCGATTCAGAGAATACCCATAAAACACCTGCTGAAAAAATCCAAACGTTACAGGATCGGTATGAATGTCCAGGTAAATACTGAAAATGGTGCCAGGGATGTCGTCATTGTGAAAGTCGGTAAATTTAATCTGGATGTAGACACAAATCATCCATTCGCAGGCAAAACACTCACCTTTGAGATCGATATCGATCAGGTCAGGGCGGCAACACCGGATGAACTGGCGCATGGCCACTCTCACGGCATTGATGGCGAGGCGCATCATCATTAGGTACCATGGTGATTCTTAATGCACAAAACAGGAGAATCACAATGGCAGCCGTTCTAGACAGCACGCCAGTACACCTACGTGGCAACGGTCGACCGGTGGTCGAAGAGCAGACAATCACTGAACTCAAGGTTAACGGATCGATTCCCAGTGAACTCGATGGTCGTTATGTTCGCACCGGTGCCAACCCGCTCAGTGGCACCAGTGCTCATCCTTTCTTCGGTGATGGCATGATTCACGGCGTGCGGTTGCTTGAGGGCAGGGCAGAGTGGTATCGCAACCGTTATGTGCAGACCCCGTTTATAGCAAACCCTTCTGTGGACATTCTTGACCCTTCAGTCATGATGGACATGAAGTCTTCGAAGGCGAACACACACGTGATCGGTCATGCTGGTAAGATACTCGCACTTGAAGAAGGTCACTTTCCGTACGTGGTTGACGGCGATCTGGGCACTGTGGGTTCCACCGATTTTGGTGGCGTACTCAAAGGCTCGTTTACCGCACATCCGAAAATTTGTCCCGTTACCGGTGAGTTGCTCGCATTTGGTTACTCAGCGCTAGAACCTTACCTACGCTATTTGCGAGTCTCTGCAGCTGGCGATCTGGTGCAGACAGAGAACATAACAGTTGGCGGACCGACGATGATGCACGACTTCAACATCACTCGGAACCACGTCATCTTCATGGATCTTCCTGCGGTCTTTAACATGGAACTGGCGATGAGTGGTGATATGCCGATTCGCTGGGATGATAACTATCCCGCGCGTCTTGGGGTAATGCCGCGCGATGGCACGGATGCGCAGGTAACCTGGTACGACATCAATCCGTGTTATGTCTTCCACCCGATGAATTCGTATGAGGAAGGGGACACCATCGTGCTGGATGTTGCCCGCTTCAGCCACATGTGGCGAGAGTCTTCGATGGACTTTCCATCACCGGAACTCTGGCGATGGACGATCGACACCGTGACTGGCAAGGTTTCCGAAGAGCAGATTGATGATATGGCTGCCGAGTTTCCGCGAGTTGCCGACAGCGTGGTCGGCTTGAAGCATCGCTATGGATACATGATGGGCATGTCTGAACCAGGCAACTCTGACGACCCGATGAGTGCCTCGGGTGCCATCCTGAAATATGACAGGGAAAAGGGTGAGCGCAGCGAAATACAGTTTGGACGGGGCCGCGTGGGCGGCGAACCGGTGTTCGTGCCAACGGAAAATCCCAACAGCGAAGATGACGGCTATCTGATGACATATGTGTATGATGCGAGCTCAGACAGCAGCAGCCTAGTGATCATGGATGCCGCAACGATGGACAGCACCCCTGTTGCGTCAATCGATCTGCCTCGAATCCCGAACGGGTTTCACGGTAGCTGGATCCCGGCATCGGTGGCGAACTAAGATTGCGGCCAGCGGTTCCAGGCTGACATCCGGGGTTAGGGTATATCAAGGGCGCTTATTGACAGGTATCAACTACCCTGGCAGCGCCTGACCTTACCATTGTTCATCTCTATAATCCTGACCCTGGAATTATCGCTTCAAGGTTTTCATTTGAGTTCTCAACACGAAATTGATCTGGGATACATCAGGATTGCAGGCAAATTCTGGGGCCCGGTTCACGGCACCCCAACCATTGGGCTGCACGGCTACCTGGATAATGCCAACAGCTTCGATATGATCGCGCCGCATCTCTTGGGTTTGCGACTATTTGCCATGGATTTTGCAGGTCACGGCTGGTCTGATCATCGTGCGGAGGGTTCGCTCTACTCTGGACTTAACGATATCCGGGATGTCCTCGCGGTTGCCGATGCACTTGGCTGGGATTCCTTTAATATTATCGGCCACTCGATGGGCGCAGAAATCGGATCCCAAATCGCCGGGTTATTCCCCGATCGGGTGGAGCGAATCGCCTGTATTGACGGGTATTGCGGTACTGACAAAGCCGGGGAGACGCTCTCGCACTTCCAGAGTTCAATCCAATCCTCCTTCAAGAAAAGCACCAGTCTGAAGACATTTACCAGTCTGCAGCAGATGACCCATCGATTGTGCGAGGCGACCGGCCAGGATGAAACCTCTGCCACCTGCCTGATCGAGCGAGGACATAAGATTGTTGAGGGTGGTTACAGCTGGCGAACCGATCCGCGCATCCGAGGTTCCGGGCCACTGGAATTAACCCCTGATCAACTCGAAGCGCTGCTTGACAGGACCACTGCAGAAACCCTGTTTATCGTCGCGGACATGCAAAACAATTGGCTTCGACGAACCCTCGATGTGGTAGAAGCACGCCTTGAAACGGGCAAAGACAGGAATCTCCAGCTGATCAGCCTGCCTGGGCCACATCATCTTCATATGCAATCACAGAGTGATGATATTGCATCGTTAATCAACAAATTCATGGACGAGCAACTTGAAAAAATCGCCTGATTTAGACGCTGAGCGCGCATGCGCTTGACTTAACTTGTGCGTCATCACCCGGGCGACCCCCCGTAACTCGCGCCGACCATCAACATTCCGTTGGTCGCAGATTCAGAACAGATTGTCCACATTGTCACATAACTACTATGACAATTGGCTACAGTAGGTCCCATGATAATTTCTGTCGACCTGTACAACGCTAAACCTGCCTATTTACAAATTGCCGACGCCGTTCGCGATGCTATTGCTATCGGGTCGCTGCAAACGGGTGACAGATTACCGCCCATTCGACAGACAGCGATCAGTACACGAGTCAATCGCAACACGGTGAGCCGGGCTTATCTTGAATTGGAACATCAGGGGCTTGTTCAGGCACGCCAGGGATCAGGTTTCTACGTGACTGAGCATAGTGCCAGGCAAGAACGGCAGAAACGCAGAAATATAATACTGAACAAGGTCAATGAACTGCTGACAGAAGCGCGATTGTGCGGCTTGTCTACTGAACACCTTGTGCAACTGCTGCAAAGCGAGTCGGCAGGCATGACTCCAGAAAGGGATAACAATGAAGCATAACAAAGGAGGATATCAACATGACTGAATGGGCAATTGAAACGAGTGAGCTCGGCCAGTGCTTCGACGATAACTGGGCGATCAGAGGATTGAATCTACAGGTGCCCAGAGGGTCAGTATTTGGGTTGCTTGGTGAGAACGGTGCCGGTAAGTCTACAACTATCCAGACGCTGATGGGCCTTCTGCTGCCATCTGAAGGTTCCGTCAGCGTGTTGGGCTTCGACCCGAAAACAGATGATGTCGCCATTAAATCCAATGTAGGTTACGTGGCCGAGAAGCATGGATTTTATGAACAAATGCGCATCAGTGAAATCATTGCTTTTATCGGTGCCTATCATCGCAATTGGAATGATCAGTTGTGCGACGAACTACTTAACGAATTTTCCCTGGAGCCGGATGTCCGCATAAAAAGCTTATCCAAGGGGATGCGGGCAAAACTGGCTCTACTGCTGGCATTATCGTTTGAGCCAGATATGTTGTTGCTGGACGAGCCCGCCAGTGGTCTCGACCCCGCCGCTCGTCGTAACTTTATCGAGACTATTCTGAGTCGTTACCAGCAAACGGGAAAAACCATCGTATTGTCATCACATTTGTTAAATGAATTTTCCGGATTGCTGGATCATGTTGCGTTTATTCGTCACGGTAAAATCGATCTGGCATCACCCACCGAGCAACTGCATCAGGACATGAAGCGCGTCAGGTTAGTATTTGATCAGGGCGTGCCGGAACAACTGAATATGCCCGGCTTGATCAGTATAGAGAGCAGTGGTCGCGAAGCCGTTGCCATTATCGACAAGTTTCAGCATGAGAGGTCCATGGCGGCACTGTCTCACCTCAATGCTTCGCATATTTCCGTCGAAGAACTTTCCCTGGAGGACATCTTTGTTGTGAGGGCTTGCGCATAACCATCACGCCCATGGTTTTCTACAAGGATCTACGCGGTGTATTCAAGGCAATGTTGATTATTCCAGCGTGCGGGCTGTTGTTTGCAGGCATTTTCGAGCTATTCCTGATTCCTTTTTATGGTGCAGAAATGTCTGCCAAAGGTCTGGCGTCGGCGGTAGTGATGAACCTGGGTATTTTGACTTCTCTGGTCGCCATCCTGCTCGGTATAGGGACTATCGCAGAAGAAAGAACTGCCGGGACGGATTTGCTTTTGCACCGTCTGCCTATCTCGCAAGCGCGCCTGTATACAGAGAAGATCTCTGCTTGTGTGGTCGGCTTGCTTATCATGTATGTCGGTAGCATGCTGCTTTTCTCCTTGCTTGACCTGAGTGAAGTCTTCCCACCCAAACCCGGTAATATTGGCACGATTCCAATCAATTTTTTCGTCACCATTTCTACCTCTTTTCTATTTGCACTGGTTTTTACCCGTTTGACACAACATAGCATCGCGATCGTTTTTCTGACACTTGGCGCTGAAATACTGCTTTGGTTTCTGATTGGCTTTATCTGGGTAGAAGACAGCACATTCGACCTTGAGGGCACATTGCATGTTATCGCTATTACCCTGTTATTTTTTGCAGCACCGGTGATTATCGTCTGGTACCAGTGGCAACCACCCATATCTGGAGCGGTCTGGGGAAGTAGAGATAATCCGACGTTAATGAGAGGGTTGATCTTCAAAAGTCTCTCGGAATCCGCCCTGCTTTATGCTCTGGCGTTGGGATTGTTCCTTGCAGCACTTTTACTGTGGGTCTTTAATCCACAACTGCCGGAATTTAACATCGCGAACCACGATGTGAATGAACACAGTCTTCGCAACATCATGACATCCGGTTTTGCCCTGATTATTGTTGCCGCACTTGGCACTAATGCTTATGTAGCCAATGAGAGACATGGTCTTCATTCAGTTACTTATTGCCATCCAATATCAAAATTACAGTTATTCTTAAGCAAACAGATAACCGCGATACCCGTGTTGGTTTTCACCAGTTTGAGCTGCATCGTTACTCTGTCGGATTACGTATCAGCTCTGCCAGTTATCGTCTCCCTTGTCTGTACATACCAGTTTTCGTTACTCGTCAGTGTCACCACCGCCAGTAATACTGTCATCGTCATGCTTGGGTCCCTGTCTCTGGTCTGCACGGCTATGGTCGCAATTGGCCTCTGGATGACGCCCATGGAAAATGCCTTGTTTCTACATGGGTTCGTCCCCATCCATGATCCCACGGTGGTTGCGTCACTACCGCTGTCACTGTTAACCCTTGGCGCCTTTTTTTGTAGTTGGCGTGTAACCGGTGACAGAAAGTTTCTTACCGGCACCAATCGTTTTCGAGCGCGATACGTGGGTATTTGTATTGTCTATGTTTGCGCCATAACCAGCGTCATAACCACAATTATTAGCCAGGTCGTTGAGTTATAGTCTTGCACTGTCCGATCTTCAGGTGCACTGTTGAATGTATTGTAAACAGCCATGGAGGGGCACCATGAACTTGCTACCAGGGTGAGTCGGGTTTGCGTGGTAGTATTTGCGACGCTTCTGGCACCCGGATGGGAGAGTCTTCATCATTAAAAAAATATCTATCCGCACTTTGGTTGCGCTAGTCGTTTTAGTATCGGCCGCATTCTGGATGATGTTTCTATCACCGCGGCCGCCATTAACCATCGATCCTGCAACACTGGCAGGTGACGGTAGCAGCATTAATTACTGCGAGTTACCGGTGTTGGACGGCAGCGGGAAAGCTGCCGCAGAGATACCCAAGGGAAATACACCAGGGTGCAGCTATGCTCACTTTCCATTGCCTATATTGGCGGCATGCACCGAGCCTTTAGCTGAAGGTGCTGCAGATATTCGTGGATTGTGGATAGGGGTCGAGGGCAATGTCGGGCATGTGGAAAGAGTGGAGCAGTGCGGTTTGCGTACAGTGATCACCAGCTCTGGCCTTATTCACGACTATGGCCCGAATAGTACTCTGGACCTTAATACCAACGATACCGAGGGAGCAGTACTGTTCATAATGGGTGATCGAGAATACTGCCCGCGAACTTCTGCGAGTAAAATCTGGAATGACAGTGTGCTGAACTTCCATGTGTTTGGTTGGGGGCCAATTGTGGTAAAACGTTATCCTGATGGCGACCAATTGATATGGGAATACGCAGATGGAAGTGTGACGCGAATGAACAGACTGTGCCACTTACCTGAAGCAAATAAAATACCCAGGCCACGAGGCGCTCGATATACATTTTTTGCTTCAGATTAACGGACAGATTAAATCTGCTACGAATTCGCATCTGGTAGTCTGCAAGATGTTGCCGAGGGAACCATCATGAACACACCAGAGTTAACCAAACTGGCGAGAGAACTTGAGCTCGAAGATGATCGCCAGTTCAGAAGCTGGTTTGTACTTCTGTCCCCTTCTTCCTTATTCGTAGACGGCTTCTCCGCTCTGGAGCTTGGCTGCGATTCTGGCTGTTTGTTGTCCAGCACGGCGAGTGGGGCAATGCGCTGCGAGATTCCGGGTCACACCGACCATAATGTTTTCCACAACCTGTTGATCATTCCAATTGACACATTGTTGAACAGCAGCATCCAGAACCTGGAGCGAATGAAAATCCAGATCTTCCCTGATTGTTGCCAGGGTCAAGGTGTTAACGAGCGCCTTAAACGGGAATCCGCGCTCTATATATGTCGCTGTAAGGGCTGCTGTGTCGTCGATGTTGGCACGCTGGTCCAACTGCTCCAAAAGTTTTTTCAGTAGTCCGTCTGCGGTTCCTGGCAGGTCTGCTCGATTGCGTTCTGAGGGTAAACGTGCAGGTGGCACGTTTAAAAAACGATCCATGTAGACTGAGATCGCTCCCTGGAACATGGCGCGTACCACTTCCGCGGTGGGGCTTTGCTCGATTGCTCTGGTTGCGGCATGACAGAAAATAAAGGTGTGCTGAGGATTGAACCAGTCCGTGACCTCATTCGAAGTGGCAAACCTTGCCAGTCGCATTGCGGCGGCATAACAGACTTCCCTTGCGAGTAGGACCGGCGCGACGTCATCCTTCATTGACCGCAACAGGTGATCAATGATTGTCAGCGGATCATCACCCAGCAGTATATTTCTGGTGGTCTCAGCAGGTTGTCCACTACCCTGGTTGTTTGAAATAACCTGTGGAAGTTGCTCATCCACTTTGGCAAGCGGCTGGATAATATCAATGGGGTGATGCCAGTTGGTGCTTTCTTCACGACCCCTTGATTGTGTCAACGGATCGACCAGTAAAGGGAAAATCGCTTTTTTGTAAGACGGGCAGCGTTTTCCAAATTCAAATGCCTTGTTGCAGCTCTCCAGTAAATGGCCACCATTTGCGTACAGTCTCTGGCTTGCCACGGAAAACACAAGGTCGGCCATCTCGCCATCAGGGCGACTGAGCCCTGTCAATAAAGTACGTTCCGTACCATCTGTGTGGCGTGTTTGTACCCATTGATGTAACCATGCCTTGAGTTGTCCATGGGCATATCCCTCACCGGAAAGAGCGTCTTTCCTGCGATGACGAATTGCTCCGGCAGTTTCCTGCGAGAGCTTTCGTATCGCATAGAATATGCCCTGGTAGGCAACGTCGGCTGTGAGATTGGGATAAAGATTCGCGATACAGCCAAGTCGAGTCAGCCCTTCGGACATCTCATCCAGGTTATCAACGGCGTAGCCAATAACATCGTTGAGCAGTGAATCAAGTTCTGCACCGGATTCTAATATAGATAGCAGACTCTTTGCCTGCACCAGGCTGACGTCCTGTTCAATCCCCTGGATGAGTCGGCGACGATAAAACTCAATATCACGCTGCTCTTCCGGATCAGCTGATACAAAAACCTGTCCATCTTCTACGCAAGTGGTAAATCTAAGCACGTCATCGGCCCACAAATCGAAGGTACAGCCACTACTTAAGTCAAATCTCGCCTGATGCCAGTGACAGGTTAAGATGCCATTTTTTACGGTGCCACGGTCTAACGGAAAACCCATATGTGGGCAGCGATTATCTACCGCGTAGCATTGTCCCTGGTCTGCGAATACAACAATATTGTGATTGTTTCCTCGTACAACTTTGGGGCCGTTGATTAGCTCCTCGAGGGTGGCCACTGATATTTTGTCCACTGGGTCTACCCTTCTAAATATAGAAAGTAAATACTTTACTATATATTTGGAGCTCGTCAACTACTTTGTGCCGAGCAAGGGTGCTCGATTACTTCTCCTGGGGTTCTGTCTTCTTCACCTTGTTGCGAATTGTAGCTTTTACTTGCTTCACTATTTCATGATGGGAACTAAAAAGTGACCCAATGAATATCGTTGAATTACCGATAAAACCTGTTTTTACTTTTTCTTTTGTTTTGGAATACGAATAAAACGCAAGAGGTATCAGAGCCATCAAGACTACGGCAATCAGCATATTCTTTAGAGGCTCACCAATATCCATTTTAACTCGCACTAACCCTTGGGACAGTTTACTTAATTCTACTAATTCGTGGGATAATGTGTAACAAAACTAGCTTTGGGATTCACAACCATCTGCCAACTCAAACTACTCTGTGTATTACTCTTTCTCACTCTATCGAGTCCCTCGTCAGCAGAAACCCATAATAAAGTGCAGGCAGCGCTGGACTGGCAATTACCTTTGAACGACTGTAAAAAACCAAAGTCCATTGCTAATCAGGAAGACATCCTGGCAAACGGTGGGTTTATCAGTCATGCGCCAACGAATACGACTGAGAGTAGCGAGGCTACTCCGATGGTGTTTGACGTTGATCACTACAAAATAGATCGATACGAACGCAAGAAAAAACGATGGGAATCCTGCGTTAGTGGTTACAAGGCAGAATTGCTTGAACACTTCGAAGTCTTGAAAAATAGTGCACAGTACGGTTTGACTAAACAGCAGGCTGAAATCATCGTGGGTAAACTTGCGCAAATCCAAGCTGCTGGTTTATCTCCTGAAGGCCTAGCCGAAGCATCTGGTGAAGGACATCAATTTGGTGACACAATCTAACAGGTGTCTACCAAGACCCTGACGGTCGGGTTTTGAACTCGCGGTGAACTATGAAAGTACTTTATCAATTTTTTGGCGTCCTGATTTCCATCTATCTTTTTGTGGCAGCGTTGCTGTTTGTTTTTCAGCGAAACTTTCTGTATTTCCCATCACCTAAGATTGAACATGGCTTTGAAACCATGCACATTTCGGTAGACAATCAAACTCTGGAGATTGTCGTTCTAAACAGAGGTGAGCGAGATGCAATCTTGTACTTTGGTGGCAACGGAGAATCAGTTGTTGCCAATGCTCCCGATTATGCCGCGACGTTTCCGAACCAGACTGTGTACCTGGTAAATTACAGAGGGTATGGAGGGAGCAGTGGGACTCCAACAGAAAAAACAATATATGCAGATGCACAACTTGTATACGACAGAACATCATCTCAACATGAAAAGGTATCCGTCATTGGCCGTAGCTTGGGATCAGGCGTGGCCACACAACTGGCATCTACAAGAAAAATACACAAAATGGTTCTCATCACACCTTATGATGCGATACAAAATATTGCTCAAGACCAATATCCGATGTTCCCCATCACCTTCTTGCTGAAAGACAAATTTGATTCTGTAAGCCGGATACGAAATATAGAATCAGATACACTCATTGTCATCGCTGAATACGACTCAGTGATACCAAAAAAATATTCTGATCGGTTAATCGCCGAATTCCCTACCAATCAGGTAGTGGTAGAGGTGATTAAAGGCGCAGGACACAATAATCTCTCAACAAGTGACTCGTACTATGAACGATTGCACAACTTCTTCATGTAACCATGCTTTCTCGCTTTCTCGTTTTATGTTCCAAGACGTGGCCTGATATGACGATTGCGCCATGACATGAATGTTTATATCGCTTTGTTTCGCGGGATCAATGTTGGCGGGAAAAACATACTGTCAATGAAAGCCCTTATCGGGATTCTTGACGAATTGGGGTTTGTTGAAATCAATACTTACATTCAAAGTGGCAATGTGATATTTCGCAGTTCGAAGAAGTGTTCCAGCAGTACAGCGACACAAGTTGGCAAAAAAATCATGGCGCAACACGGTTTTAAACCAAAGGTATTATTACTTGGGGAAACAGAACTACGGTTGGCAGTTAAGAACAACCCCTTCAATACAGACGAGGCGAAGGCTCTCCACTTTTACTTTCTTGATGCAATACCAGAGAGTCCGGATCTAGCAAAACTGGAAGGTCTTAAATCAGATTCAGAAGAATTCGCCCTGTTTGGAACCGTGTTCTATTTATATGCGCCTGATGGTATCGGTCGTTCCAGGTTGGCAGCGGTGGTGGAGAAAAATATGGGTGTCGCAGCTACCGCAAGAAATTGGAACACGGTCAACAAATTAATCTCAATGGTAGGCGCATAACCGCTCTCCTGACTGGGCACTGTTAACTGGCAACTACCGCGTTGTTTCTTCTTCCGATGGTCGTCAGATCCATGAAGTTAAGCTGTAAATCTTCAGCTATTTTCCGCGCCTCTCCGGTTCTTGCCTGCAGATCCTCAGGCCGATGTGCATCGGAGTTAACAATGACCTTGACGTCATAATCTGTAGCCAACTCCCAAAAAGGAAGCCAGGGATACATGGGGAACGGATTGCTCTTTTTCTTGTGGGCCTGTTTTCTTAACCCCAGAGCGTTGATTTCCATGCCAACATCCAGGTCTGCCGCGGCCTGCAGGATATCCTGGGAACAGGCTTGTGCATCGGCATCCCAATTGAGATAACAGTTACCGAACAGGTCCGGATGCGCGATGAAATCGAATAAACCGGTGGCCATCATCCCGATTGTGTAATCGGCAAATGCCCGCAACCTCTCTGGTGAATCCGTGCCGCCGTAAGTGCCCACCCATTTGTCGTCTGCGGTAAAAAAATGTGAGGCGCCGATAAGGTAGTCAAACTGGAGCTCGCCGAGCAATTCCTCCTCATACCATGAATGAAATTTTTCGATGTACTCACATTCCATACCCTTGAGGATGGTCAGTGTTGGGAAGTCCACCTTTGCCTGATCAATGGCCCCGGTATATTCAGACAGATCCGCATAGTGCATCCTTGCCTGGATCCAGCGATCATCGGGAAGCGCCGAATGGTCCGAGAAGCCGAGGGTTTGCATCGACCGGTTGACGGCTTCCTGGCAATAGTCGGCAACATCTCCCGTGGCGTGTTTGCAACGGTAAGTATGGGTGTGAAAATTGTGAAGGTGATCAGTATCACTCGATTGAACTGCTTCAACTACCAAAATGTAGGTCCTTGTTTATTTTTATGGATAATGAAGAGTAACTGGCCTCTACGTCAAATCTTGGGTGAACAAACTGTAATTTGGCATTACAGCCTGTTGCCTATTCATCATTAAGCAATGTGATTAGCTGGCGTCAAGTTCATCTGGTATTAGCTGTGATACCATGAATGTGCTGTTGCGACGCTATGCAAAGCGTGGATAAAAGCATACATGAAGCCAAAAGCAGACACAGATGACCTTGAAAACAAATACAATTGGTACCACCGATCTTGTGGTGACAGAGATTGGTTTTGGCGGGGGTCCATTGGGCGGGGCCGGAACCCGCATCTCCGAAGAACAGGCCCACGACGTCCTTCAAGCGGCATATGAAGGGGGCATTCGTTACTTCGATACGGCGCCCCTATATGGCCATGGCCTTTCAGAGAAGCGGATCGGTGGCAATCTTGGATCATTCAATCGGAATGATTTTGTGCTTTCATCCAAAGTGGGTCGACTTCTTGTAGCGGCGGGTGAAGGGGTCAGGGATCCCCTGATGCGCGATGAAGAACCGGTGTCGATTCGGTACGACTATTCCTATGGAGCTGCCAGGCAGTCACTTGAATCCAGCCTGGAACGTTTGGGTCTTGATCGGGTAGATATCCTGTTCTGCCACGATATCGACGTCTGGACGCACGGTGAAGCGCAGCCGGCGATCTACAGGACCGCCTGCGAGGGAATTCTGCCCGCGCTGAGTGATTTGCGATCTGAAGGCGTGATCGGTGCATTTGGTCTTGGAGTCAATGAGTGGCAGGTATGCAGTCAAGTGCTGGATAATTTTGATGTGGATTGTTTTCTGCTGGCAGGCAGATTTACGTTGTTGGAGCAAGCACCGCTTGATGAATTCCTGCCTAAGTGTTATGAAAAACACACGTCGATCATCATTGGCGGCCCGTACAATTCAGGACTACTGGCGAGTGACAACCGCAAAAAGGCCACCTATGACTACAAACCTGTCGATGATGAACGTTGGGAAAAGGCCCAGAAAATTCGGGCGATATGTGACGCTCACCAGGTTGATATGAGAGCTGCTGCCCTGCAATATCCATTACGACACCCTGCGGTGGCTTCGGTGATACCAGGCATGTGGACCCTGGACGAGGTGAGTACCAACCTTTCAATGGTGAGCGTGAAAATTCCTGAGTCACTCTGGACTGACCTGGCCGACTCGGGACTGGCGAGAAAGATATTACCGTAACCTGCTACAAGAGATTATTAACTATTGGAACTCGATAACCATGATTGTTAACCATGCAAAACTAACGCAGTTCGTTAAAGTTGTTTGTATCGCTGCCGGTTCACCGGAAGCCGAAGCCACGGCAGTGGCAACCCACCTGGTGGAAGCGAATCTTAAAGGACATGATTCACATGGCGTGGGGATGCTGCCCATCTACATCCGCAATATCAAAATGGGTTTTTGTATCCCGCATCAACATGCGGAAATTGAATCTGAGAATGGCCCTTGTATCATCGTTGATGGCAAATTGGGGTTCGGCCAGGTTGTTGGCCCCGAGGCTATGGATATGGGTTTGAAAGTGGCCCGTGAGCACGGTGTCGCGGTTGTAGCGTTAAAGAATGCGCATCACCTTGGCAGGATCGGCACGCACGCGGAGCATGTGGTTAAGGAAGGGTTTATTTCCATGCATTATGCCAACGTGGTGGGCCATGATCCCCAGGTTGCGCCTTTCGGTGGGACCAGGCCACGATTAGGGACAAACCCTTTTTGCTGTGCGATTCCGGTGGAAGGTGGCAACCCTGTTATTCTGGACATGGCAACCAGTGCGATTGCTGCGGGGAAAGTTCGTGTCGCCAGGAACAGCGGCTTGCAAGTGCCGGAAGGTTGCCTGATTGATCATGAAGGCAATGAGACCACCGATCCCAATGTCGTGGTTCAGGATCCCCCCGGTGCCCAAACCCATTTTGGTAAGCACAAGGGCTTTGGACTGGCGTTTATCTGTGAATTACTGGCTGGTGCATTAACGGGTGCCTGGTCTGTACAACCGGGTAATGAACGACAAGGTACGGTTGTCAACCATATGCTGACCTTTATTCTGAACCCGGAGGTTGTCGGAGATAAGGAAAAGTTCACATCGGAAACACTGGCCTTGATCGACTGGGTGAAGTCATCGCCCGCGGCCAAAGAGATTGATTCTGTATTAATACCCGGCGAACCGGAGCGAATCGCGAAAGCTGATCGCGAAACGAATGGTATTTCTATCGATGAGGTCTCCTGGGAAGGTCTGTTAGCAACAGCTGAGGCAGTCGAGATCAGCCGTCAGCAGGTCGATGAGATTGTTCTTTAGGCGCATCTGATGGCCGTTCCCCTGATTTTGCAGTCTCTTCAGTGACGACCCACCAGTCCTGAACTCTGACGTTGCACTTCTCTATGAGCATATTGCGTTTCGATGATTGAAAGCTCGCCTTCTCACCTGGCATCAGAGGTTGTGTTCTGACTGCATAGATTTCTTCATACTCCAGTCCCTTACCTTTACCGTCACGCCATACTACCTGCAGCTTTACAAACTGGACGGGCACGTTGCCATGATTCTCTACGTAACCCCTCATTACCCTTAAATCATCGGACTGGGTAATCACACCTGCGTCGAGGGGAATGGTCACGGTCAGTTTTTGGCAGGCGGTTACAAAAGCCTTGAGAACAACTCTCGGTTTGTCCTTTTTCGCAACGGTCGTGTCGGCGGTGGTTTTTGAGGGCACAATGGTAATGACTTTTACGGATTCTCTGGTATCGAAATAGAAATACGCCCCGATACCAGCTACTAACAAAATTAACAAACCCAGCTGAAGCCACTGATTTTCAAATTTTTTCAAATATCTAACCTATGCCTTTAAGACCGAGAGGGGTTGGTAATCCGAGTGTATTGCACCAACAGGGGTGAAGATAGGGCTAAAAAAGAGAATTTCTCGCAGAACTTCTAGTGTTAGAAGCGATAAGTTGGCATAATTCGCGCCGTTTTGATCTCACCACCAACGGGGTCCGGACAAGAACCCGCTAGACTCTAATCGGAAGCTCAAAATTGTTAACATCATCGAATATCACCATTCAGTTTGGTGCGAAACCATTATTTGAAAACGTCTCGATCAAATTTGGAGACGGTAACCGCTATGGCCTGATCGGCGCAAACGGCAGCGGTAAATCAACCTACATGAAAATTCTTGGCGGAGACCTGGAACCCACCGGTGGAAATGTTTCCAGGGAACCGAATGAACGAATAGGCAAACTACAACAAGACCAGTTTGCCTACGAGGAATTCAGTGTTGTCGATACCGTCATTATGGGTCACGAGAAATTGTGGGCTATTAAATCTGAGAAGGATGCGATTTATGCCAACCCGGATATGACTGAAGCGGATGGCATTCGCGCCGGAGACCTGGAATCTGAATTTGCAGAGATGGATGGGTACAGCGCAGAATCCAGGGCAGGGGAATTGTTGCTGGGAGTGGGCATCCCTCTCGAGCAACATTACGGCCCGATGAGTGAAGTAGCCCCGGGTTGGAAACTCAGGGTGTTACTGGCACAGGTATTGTTTTCAGAACCTGACATCATGTTGCTCGATGAGCCAACCAACAACCTTGATATCAATACGATCCGTTGGCTGGAAGGCGCGTTGAACCAACGTAACTGTACAATGATTATTATTTCTCACGATCGTCACTTTCTGAACAGCGTCTGTACCCATATCGCTGATCTTGACTATGGCGAGTTACGTGTCTATCCGGGTTCCTATGATGAATACATGACGGCGTCAACCCAGGCACGCGAGCGCCTGTTGTCTAATAATGCGAAGAAGAAAGCCCAGATTGCTGAATTGCGGACTTTCGTCAGCCGGTTTTCTGCCAATGCGTCGAAATCAAAGCAAGCAACTTCTCGCGCCCGACAGATTGACAAAATTCAACTGGAAGAAGTTAAGCCGTCATCCCGCCAGAACCCCTATATTATTTTTGAACAGGACAAGGAACTACATCGTCTGGCTCTGGAAGTAGAAAATCTGGGTCACAGCTACGATGAAAAACTGTTTTCCAATCTTAACCTGATGCTTAATGCGGGTGATCGAATCGCGATTATCGGCCCGAACGGCATCGGTAAGACCACCTTGTTGAAGTGTCTGGTAGGTGACCTTGAGTCAACCGAGGGTATCGTAAAGTGGTCCCAGAACGCATCGTTGGGGTACTATGCCCAGGATCATGCTGCAGATTTTGACGAAGATATGTCCCTGCTTGACTGGATGGCCAGGTGGGGTAAGCAAGGTGATGACGAGCAGGCCATTAGAGCCACGCTGGGTCGATTACTGTTTTCCGGAAGTGAAATCTCAAAATCCGTCAAGGTGATATCCGGTGGTGAACAGGGCCGGATGCTGTTTGGCAAGATTGTTATGCAGCAGCCTAATATCATATTGATGGACGAGCCCACCAACCACCTGGATATGGAATCCATCGAGTCATTAAACTTGGCGCTGGAAAACTACCCAGGAACCTTGATCTTCGTCAGTCACGACCGGGAATTTGTATCTTCTCTGGCGACACGGATCATTGAACTCACCCCCACAGGCATTGTTGATTACCACGGTACCTATGAGGACTATTTACAGAGTCAAGGGGTCGTGTAACTGACCCCTTATTTGTTCTGTTGGCTCTATCCCCGTAGAACTTTTCCAGCCAGTGTTCCCGTATGTTCATCATCCCGAAGAATCACCTGGCCGTTGCAAAGTGTCGCCTGGTATCCAACAGCGCGTTGAACGAATCGGGGTTTGTCACCGGGAATATCGTTGACAATATAAGGCTGGCGTTCCTCAACCCTGTCAATATCTATTATATTGATATCGGCACGTTTTCCAACGGACAGGATGCCTCTATCGTCCAGCCCCAGAACCTCGGCAGGCACCGCTGCAATTCTTCGCACGGCTTCAGCAAGGCTGTAAACTGCCTTGTCCCGATGCCAGTGAGAAAGCACAAAGGTTGACCATCCTGAGTCAATCATCTGGCTGACATGAGCCCCTGCGTCGCCCAGGCCCGGCATGGCCCAGTCAGTGGTGATCAGTTCTTCAAGGGTGTCCAGGTTTGTATTGAAGCCTCGCTGATGGAACAGCGCCTTGCCTTTACTCTCCAATGCAATCCGGAGCCAGGCCTCTGCAGGATGTTCCCCAGCGACTTTGGCGATGTTGTACAAACTCTCTTCCGGAGCCTGGGTATAGATGGGTCTTTCACCATCGCCCATGGGATACCAGTTTCTAGTACCTTTGATTATATCTTCGGACTTGGGATGAACCTTGAGTTCAGCCACCAGTTTCTCCCGGAAGGCTTCATCGGCAATCTTTTCAAGGCGATCGGCTAGATCCAGTTTCTTGAGTTCCTTCCAGGAAGGCGTTCCCCAGAAGTTATTGGTTGAAAGACCGCCAACACCACCACCACTTCGAGGCACTGTGACAGCCGTTATATTGTGACCTTTGGCGCGAATAGCCGAGACGCGCTTGTCCAGTTTTTGCCCCAGTTCCGAGGTGTGTCCTGCGATGGCACTGAACAGCACGCCTTTGCTCAGGGCTGCTTCATCGGCAAGAAGATCCATTTCACTTTCCATTTCCTGGAAGTTCATGACCGTTTGCATGATGCCGCCTTCTTTGCCAACCGCTTTGGCGATGGCCCGTAATTCATCGGGATGCGCAAAGGTGCCAGGGATACAGCGGCCGTCAGGCAAAAAGTGACCCAGATGGCGGTTGGTTGAGAATCCCACTGCTCCGTCCCTGACGGATTGGGCGGCAATTTCTGCCATTTGCGCAATCTCTTCCGGCGTGGCGAGCTCTTCAACACTGCGTTCGCCCATAACATAAAATCGGGTGGCACAGTGCCCGACGAGGCCAGCGACATTGATCATCGGGCTGCGTGACTCGATGGAATCAAGATATCCGCCATAGGATTCCCAGTCCCAGGGCAGGCCTGTCATGATGGCTTCCCTCGGAATATCCTCCACGGTTTCCATCATTGCCGCCAGAAACTCCCTGTCTTCTGGCTTGCAAGGCGCGAAGGTCACGCCACAGTTACCGAGCAAGGCGGTGGTAACGCCGTGCCAGGTAACAGAAGTCAAGGTTGAGTCCCAGCCAATTTGTGCATCCAGGTGGGTGTGCAGGTCGATAAATCCCGGTGTTACCGCATTGCCATTGGCGTCTATCTCTTCCTTGCCTTTTCCATCGATTTGGCCAATAGCAGTGATGGTATCTCCATCTATCGCGATGTCAGCAATGTAGGGTTCGTCTCCGGTGCCATCGACGATGTTTCCATTTCTAATCACAATATCGTGGGTCATTAATATTCTCCTTTTTATCCTGAATTTCTATTCACTGCTGGGTCTTGTTTTGGTATTTACTTGCCTTTCCAGTTTGGGGGTCGTTTTTCCGAGAACGCTTTTGGTCCTTCAATATAGTCCTCGCTTTTTGCCATCGCTCTCACGGAGTCATATTGGGTTTCCATGGACCCGCGTAATGATTCTGCGTCCAGGCTTCGGTACACCACGTCTTTACTCGCCCGAATCGAAAGAGGAGAGAGCGCGGTAATTTGTTTGGCTATTTCGAGTGCCTTGTCCATCAGCTGGTCATGGGGAACCACTTCATTGACGAAACCCAACTGCTTACCTTCCTCCGGGGAGACATGGCGTGCGGTCAGTATCATCCCAAGTGCCCTCTTTACCCCAATTTGTCGGGGCAATCGATTAAGCCCTCCTGCAAGTGCTGCCAGACCGACACTGGGTTCCGGCAGGGCAAATTTTGCCTTGTCCGAGGCGATGATCAGGTCACAGGCAAGGGCGATTTCAAAACCACCACCCATGGATACGCCGTTGACGGCTGCAATAACGGGTTTTGTAAGGTCCCACCTGGATGTCAGACCCGCGAAGCCCTTTGGCGTCGGTACCCGCTCGCCACCTTCAGCCTGGTAACGAAGATCATTACCGGCACTAAAACCTCGACCTTCACCGGTAATGATGGCCACCCACATGTCATCGTCCGCAGCGAAGTCGTCAAAGACTTCCCCGAGTTCGGCATTGGCGGGTGGGTGGAGTGCGTTCAGGCGCTCGGGTCTGTTTAAACGCACCGTCATGATGTGATCCTGTTTCTCGACCAGGCAAAATTCAGTCATCGTTGTTCCCCTTTTTCTGTATGAGTGCTGTTGAAATAGGTGTTTATCGGTACATATGTGTACCGCCACAGACTGCAAGCGCCTGTCCGGTCATATAATTACTGGCTTTGGATGCGAGGAAAACAACAATGCCCTTGAAATCCTCTGCCTCACCGAATCTTCGTAATGGTGTTTGCTCGTTTGCGCGTTTTGCCGCTTCAGGATTGTTCCACAATTCCTTGGCAAAGTCGGTCTTGATCAGACCCGGGCAAATCGCATTAACCCGGACGCCCTTTGGGCCGAGTTCAGCGGCAAGATTCCTGACCAGAGCGATGTCGGCCAGCTTTGATATATTGTATGTGCCAAGGGTTTCCGAAGGGGAAAACGCCCCGGTGCTTGAAGTGATCATGATTGATCCCGACCCGGATGCAATCATATCCGAGGAGACCATTTGACAGAGCCAGTGATTTGACCGGACGTTGCTCCCCATGATTTTATCAAAAGCAGAATCAGGGATCTCTGACATGGGGCCGTAAAACGGATTGATGCCTGCATTGGCCACCAGAATGTCGACAGGGCCCAGCCTTTCACGGGTCTC
Organism: Pseudomonadales bacterium; assembly: GCA_029941905.1. GTDB lineage: Bacteria > Pseudomonadota > Gammaproteobacteria > Pseudomonadales > Azotimanducaceae > JAHRVQ01. The sequence goes on from JAPYTQ010000003.1 coordinate 209,905, forward strand.
ATCAACCAGGCTTTGCAGTTGCTCTTTGTAGCCGATATTGCAAGCGACTGCGATTGCTGATCCGGCACCGCACTTGTCGTTGATTTCAGCAACTGCGGCTTCACACTGATCGAGCTTGCGGCTTGACACCACAACCTTTGCACCGTGTTCTGCAAGCCCCATCGCCATTTCTTTGCCCATGCCTTTTGATGCACCGGTCAGCAGGGCAACTTTACCCGTGAGGTCGAAAAGTTCTGTTGATATCATAAGTCTTGTAGTCTCGATTAATAATCTGTGAGACAAGATACCGTATTTTTATCGACGCGACCACCTGCCAGCGTGGGTGGTACCTCCCTAAGACGCCGGGTTGCAGACCTTCAATTGGGCACCACCGGGTGTAGTCACTTCACCGTTTTCATTCTTCACATAGAGTTGCAGATTGACGGTGAGGGCCTGTTCATCGACAGACAGGATGGTTCCGCCGACGGTGAGGGTTTCACCCAGGTAAGCTGCCTTTCGATTGCTGTAGTTAAATGATATTAACTCTCCCTGATCCCCCAGCCAGTTCAATGCACACTGGCTCAACCAGTCACCCTGCAGGGGACCGTCGATAACAATACCGGGGTGCTGTTCTACCTCGGTGGTATAGGTCTTGTCGTAGTGTATGCGATGGGGATTCCAGACTGCTGCGTTGTAGAGAAACAGGCTGACATTGGTGGCAACGAATTGTCGTTCAGGTAAAGCATTACCAGGCCTGATCTCTGAGAAGTTTATGGTTGGCATCTGATCACCTGGCAATACTGGTCTGGGTCTCGTCCAGAATTTGTTCACCGGAGACTGTTTTGACGCTCAGTGTTCTCACGGTGAAGATCAACGGGCCGGTTGATCCCTGCTTCTCATACATGTCGGTAATTTGTTGTGTCGCCACCAGTCGATCTCCGGGTTTAATGGGGCGATACTGATGAATTTCGGTGCCTCCGGCCATGACTCGTCGCAACGGTAGTTGCGGTCCTTTGACGAGCCGCTTTGGCAATCCGTCAGGGCGTAGATTTTCGAGTGCGGAAATCCTGCCGAACAGATTGAAAATAAACATGGGCGGCGCTTCATCTCCTTGCAGGTATTTCTGTTGCCGTTGTTCGGTGGCGACCGAGTACTTGATGATATCACGGCGGCTGACTTCAACCGATTCCATCGGTTCCGGCTTTCCGATCCAGGCACGATGTTCGTTAGTTAATAGAGCCATTGGGCATTCCCTTTTTGTCAGCGTAACCTACAACCGAAATCAGATGCAATCAGACTGCGAGCCAAAGGCCATCATATCGAAAAACTTGACTCCAATATCCAGGTGACGCCACTATCGGGACACAAGACCAACAAAAATGAGCTGATATGAGCGATATTCTGCCACGAACTACCATCTATGCACATGGAACCATGGGGCTACCACTGGCCGTGATCGGCTATCCGCTTGCCATCTGGATTCCGGCACATTACTCCGGTGGACTCGGTATCAGCCTGGCTGCTGTGGGTACCATTTTAATGCTTGCGCGGCTTACCGATGTGATCACAGATCCTATCATTGGCGAGCTCTCGGATCGCTGGCGTACACCGTTTGGGCGTCGTAAACCCTGGCTGCTGGCGGGTGTGCCGGTAATGATGCTCGGGGTTTACAATTTGTTTATTCCCGATGAAGGGGTTGGTCTGGTTTACTTCCTGTTCTGGCTCGCGCTGTTTTTCCTTGGCAGTACGATGATTGCATTGCCGCATCGAGCCTGGGGGGCGGAACTCTCGCCTGATTATCACCAGCGCAGCCGGGTTAGCGCTGCCCGTGAAATTTATGTGCTGGTCGGCTTAATGATCGCCGCCGCTGTACCCATGATCATAGAGATTCGAGCGGACGGCGGTTCGGGGGTGGGAGAGGTGTTCAGTACGCTCTGGCGTGATGCCATAGGGGCGTTCACTGGTAATTTTGCTGACAAAAAGATCGTGGATCGGGCCACCCTGACAGGACCTGTGCTGATGGGGCTCGCCTGGACCGTCATTATCGTGCTACCTATCTGCGCCAGCATCGTATTGATCATGGTTAAAGAACCCAAAGCGATCACCACTGAAAAGCGTCCATCGTTCGTCGAGGGTCTCAAACTGGTAGCCAAGAATGGACCTATGGTGCGGGTGCTGATTATTGCGGTGCTTGTCTACTTCGGCGAATCCTTTCGCAATGCGGTTTCCCTGTTTTTCATCCGTGACATTGTTGGCGTGCCGACCATCGGTGCCGCCTATTTTGTCTACTTTATTGCCGGTCTCGCCGCTATCCCTTTCTGGTTGTGGCTCGGCAGGACTATTGGCAAACACCGGGCGTTTATGATCACGCTGATCACCGTGGCCGCAGTAAGTGCCGCTAACCTGCTGCTGGATTATGGTGACTATTTGCCCTTTTTCCTGCTGTTTACAGTGAAAGGATTCTGCTTTGGTGGTTTACAGTTTTTACCGGTCGCCATGCTATCGGATGTGGTCGATGTGGACAGTGCCCGCTCTGGCGGTCAGCGTGCCGGTACTTATTTTGCCTTTTTGGGTTTCAGCGAGAAAATCGCCATTGCCTTTGGCACCGGCGCATCGTTGAACATCGTGGGATTGTTGGGTTTTGATCCCCAGGGAGGTGTGGCAGCCAGTACCGAAATCGGTGTTACGTCACTGCGACTGGTGTATTGCCTCGGTCCGGTGGTGTTCTACGGCATGGCCTTGAAACTCATCTGGAATTACCCGCTGACACCCGAACGTCATGCACGTCTGCGCCAACGTCTCGAACGGCGTAACGAAAGGCTGGCGGCCAGGGCGGCAGCGGGTTAGCAATCCGGTTTGACGGTAGAATTTTTCAATTCTCAAGTAGACCGTATCATTTTTCCATTGTCGCCTTAATCAGCATACATAGCCTCAATTCCGCGGGGGTTTCAGCCGTTGCCTCATCTTGATCTGTTATTTGTGTATTGTTTAGTAGATTGACTAATATCGGGCCGTGAACGTTGTTCTGTGTTGTTTGCAAAAATATGGAAAGGAAGCAATATTGCCAGCAACAATAAAAAAGTGGCAGTGGCGGTTGTTGTTTTTGAATAACGCTTTGCACAAGCAATAACGGAGCCTATGCGGCTGATTACGGCGGATCGTGCGCTTGAACCTTATAGTGATCTCATATGGAGAATAGATTAATACAGCTAACCTCAATCTCGATGGTCAATCATCAGACAATCGAGACTGGATAGCGTAATACATCAGTAGCCCCGCACCCCCAAAGATGAAAACAACACCATAGGTGAGCGGATCGTCACCACTCAGGCTGGTCATCTGGATGACACCCAGCGCGGCGCCGATCAAAACCAGGACCAGTCCCCATTTCAGGTTTCCTGAAACGCCTTCAGTGCGGTTCTCCAGAAACAGCTTCTGGATGACTTCTTCCGATGCATTGTTGTTGATCAGTGTGTGACGAATCCGGTTGTCTGATATTACCCGGGTGATATAGGCGATTACGAAAAAAAATGCGGGTACGATGATGATCGGGACAAGTATGCCATCCATCTGTTAATTCCTTGCTGGTTTTGTATTACTCTGTTTGATGCAGGGTGGAGTATGCTGGTTGCACATATTTCCTGATCTATTTCTATTTTTCTGAAGAAAGAGCAACCGAACCGACAGAGGCTGCGTCAAATCTACATGATGGAAGAATCTGACAAATTTTTGATCGAACAGGCGATTGCCGGGCGGGATGATGCTTTCCAACAGTTAATCCAGCGATATCAGGATCTAGTGGGCCAATTGGTCTGGCGCCTGATCCGATCGGAGCAGGACCGTGAAGAAATTTGCCAGGACGTTTTTCTCAAGGTGTATTTCAACCTGGATAAGTTCAGGTTCGACAGTAAGTTCTCGACCTGGTTGTATACTGTGACCTATCGAACAGCCCTGTCTTATCTGAGAAAACGGAAACTTGACACTGAGCCATTTGATGAGCGGATACATGATCAATCTGCTCCACTACAGGTTGATGATGAACTCGTCGGGTTGCTGCAATCCGAGATTTCCCAGCTTAATGTCGATGAGCGGACATCCATCACGCTGTACCACATCCACGGTTGCAGCATCGATGAGATATCCAGGGTGACCAACAAACCTGCCGGTACGATAAAGAATCTGTTGTTTCGGGTGAGAAAAAAATTGAAGCAACGGCTGGAGCCGTTTTTTTGTGATGAATTGCATGGCGAACTTAAATATGGCTTGCATAATAGTTCGCTCAAAGGGGTGGTCTGATGTCCGATAAGTTTATTCCTGATGATGGTAACCGAGATGATCAAGCTGTAGACCCGCGCTTCAACCAGGCACTTGCGACATCGACGGTCGCACTGGGGTCTGGCTTCTCATCACGGGTTATGGCGAGGATCATGATTGAGAAGCTTCGAAAAGCAAAAATTGAGTCCACCATTTCTTCTCTGCTGCTGGGCGCAGCTGTGATTGTGTCTGCGTTTGTCTTGTTCCTGTTTTTTTCCTATTTCGAGTGGTTTCAATTCAAACTACACGTCCCAGCAGAGGTAACTTCTGTGTTCTTCGTTGCTGTTAACACCATCCTACCGTGTGTGCTAGCAATGATCGCGCTGTTTGGGCTTGATACTCTCGCAATCCAGCGGCGACAGAATCTGACCTAGTCACAAATTGCTTTGATCCTGTTTCAGTTCTTTGTGACAATCGAGCCTGGTCATTAGTCGGGAATTCAAAGTGCTGAAAATCTATCATGTCCCAGGTACGCGCTCTGTTCGCGTTATATGGCTTTGTGAGGAACTACAGGTTCCCTATGAAGTTGAAACGATATCCTTTGCGCAGGAATTTCGATCCAGCCCTGCCTGGCGAAAAATGAATCCGGTAGGCAAGGTACCTGTCATGACGGATGATGCGCTCACCATGTTTGAATCAGGTGCCATGGTGCAGTACATTCTGGATCGTTATGGCGAGGGACAATTGCAGCCTGAAGCCGGTACCTCTGAGCATGCCTTATACCTGCAGTGGTCCTGGTTCGCTGAATCAACGTTTGCTCGTCCCCTGGGTGAAATCGTAAATCATCGGCGGGCGTTTGCGGAGTTAGAGCAACAACCTGCAGCGATTGAAGAGATGCAGGCCCGGTCCCTTTTGTGCATGAAAGCGGTTGATGAAGCAATTCAAGGCAAAGACTTTATACTGAGTGAATTTTCCGCGGCAGATATGATGCTGGGTTATTCGATGATGCTCTGTGAAAGACTGGCCCCCAGCGATGAATATCCGGACGCAACCGCTTATTGGCAGAGATTACAGCAGCGGCCAGGATGCGAAATTGCTGTTAACTACGGTCTCTAGGTGGGTTCAAATTTCATTCTTAATACAGTGAGTTAACACTATGCTCAAAGCAGTACAGCTTGGTAAAAACAGCGGCTTACGGGTTTCACAACTCTGTCTCGGTACCATGAACTTTGGTGAACCCGGCAAAGGTCATCAAGGTGACTGGACACTGGGTCTGGATGAAAGTCGGGAGATTTTCAAAGCCGCCATCGACCGGGGACTTTTCTATTTTGATTGTGCGGATGTCTATGGCATAGGTGCCTGTGAAGGTATTGTCGGCAGATTGTTAAAGGAACTGCTGCCCAGGGATGAATATGTTGTCACCACCAAAGTGGCAATGCCAATGGGTGCAAGCCCAAATATGTCCGGCTTGTCCCGCAAGCATATTATGGAAGGGATAGATAAAAGCCTGAAACGTATGGGGCACGATTATATTGATCAACTGGTTATCCACCGGCATCCCCATGGTGTCCCTGGGCACGTCGAAGTGCCCATTGAAGAAACCATGGAAGCTCTGCATGACCTGGTTAAGGCAGGGAAGGTGTTGTATCTCGGTGGCTCCTCTATGTTTGCCTGGCAGTTTGCCGAGTTACAGATGACTGCCGAGATGCACGGCTGGACGAAGTTCATTTCGATGCAGAATCACTACAACCTGATCTATCGCGAAGAAGAGCGGGAAATGAATCCATACTGTAAAAAGACGGGTGTCGCTTTGACCCCCTGGTCTCCACTTGCCCGGGGTATTTTGGCCGGTGCTTACAAAGGCGGGTTCGATGAAGGCACCACAAACCGTTCACAGGGTCAGGATCGAAAACGCACAGAGGGGCTTTACCGCGGTGCGATGGATTTCAAAATCGCTGACAGGGTGGTTGAACTGGCTGGCAAGTATGGCAAGTCAGCGGCACAAATATCCGTTGCCTGGTTGCTGAGTAAACCCGAGGTGGTTTCCCCTGTGGTTGGTGTCTCGAAAATATCCCAGTTGGATGATCTGGTTGCCGCCACTGAAATCCAGCTGGAAGCGGATGATATTCAATATCTGGAAGAACTGTATCAGCCTCTGGATAACTTACTCTCTATCGGCTTCTCATGATGGCAGAACTGAATGACAGATAAATCCCTTAATCCACCTTAACCTTGATAAAGTCGGGAGATCTTTTTTCCAGATAAGACGCAACCCCCTCCTTGAAGTCCGGCCGTTCAAGACTCGCGGCCATCAGTTTATTGGATTCACGCATCGCGTCAGCGAGTGAGACGTTAAGGTGCTTGTAGACCTGTTGTTTCATCAACATCATCGACATGGGTGCGCAGGTATCGGCTAAATGTTGGATATAAGCTTTCGTTTCCCCTAGCAATTCATCATGTGGGAATATTCGATCCACCAGCCCGATTTCCTTCGCTTCCTCGGGCATGATGCGGCGGGAGCTCCATAACAGGTCGAGCGCTCGTGCCGGGCCTATGATGCGCGGCAGAATCCAGCTTTGGCCATGTTCTGCAACCAGGCCCCGTTGTGAGAAGGCAGTGACAAACTTGGCGTTGTCCGAGGCGAATCGCATATCACACAACAAGGCAATTGACATACCCAGTCCGGCACAAGCCCCATTGACAGCGACAATAATCGGTTTTCGGATTGACATGATATAGGTGAAAGCAATCTGGAAGTTTTCACCCATGGATTTATCTCCAGGGTCAGCTTCCAGTTTCCTGAGTTCCTGGCCACCACTTAGATCGCCGCCGCTTGCCTGGGAGTCCAGCGCATTCATATCCATACCGGCACAGAATCCACGACCCTCGCCGGTGAGGATAATCGCCACCACTGATTCATCTTTTTCCGCCTCACCAAGCGCGTGCTTTAGCTCCTCCATCATATTGTTTGTCAGGGCATTGAGGGCTTCCGGGCGGTTCAGGGTGATGACTGCGGAGGGGCCATCCAGCTCGTACTTAATTTCCTGATAACTTGTCATGATCTTATCCTTCCAGATGTCTGGGCATGTTTAACGCAATAAATTGCCGATATGACAACAATTTACGCGGGCAAATACAAGGACAGGTTGAATCATTGAAAAATAATTCCAATTGGGGCAGTGTTGGGCACATTAAAACAGGAGTAAAGACATGGTTGATAATATGTCAAAACGGGGCTTTGATCCCCTCACTTACAAGTTCGAAGACCAGGCGCCAGAGCCCGGAGAGGTGACTGAAGTAGCAGACGGTGTGTATTGGATACGCATGCCAATGATGGGTCGACTGAACCACATTAATGTCTGGCTCCTAAGGGATACAGATGGCTGGACGATTGTTGACACGGGCCTTTTTAACAAGGGAGTTCAAAAACACTGGCAGGCGATATTTGATAAATATCTTGAAGGCAAACCCATCACCAGAGTGATCGCGACGCACCTGCATACCGACCACACGGGTAATGCAGGTTGGATCACGGCCAAGTGGGATTGTGAACTCTGGATGAGCCGAAGCGACTTTTACATGTGTAAAGTAATGGCCGCCGATGGGCCATCGGATGTACCCGAGGACGCAATACGTTTCTACAGACGGGCAGGTTTTACTGAAGATCGACTGAATAGCTATCGTCAGAGATTTGGTCAGTTTGGAGCCAATATCGCGCCCCTACCGGCTGGTTATCAACGAATAAAGGACGGCCAGTACATCGATATTTGCGGCAGGGAATGGCGAGCCGTGATTGGCCATGGACACGCGCCTGAACATGTTTGCATGTACTGTCCGGAATTAAAACTCATTATTGCCGGTGATCAGATCTTGCCAAAGATTACGCCCAATGTGAGTGTCCAGCCTTCGGAGCCCAAGGCTAACCCACTACGTGACTGGTTAAATTCCTGTGCCCATTTAAGGGAACTGTTACCACCGGACCTGCTGGTTCTGCCTGCTCACCAGAGTTTGTACCTGGGAGTTCATGAACGTTTAACCGAGTTGATTGACTGGCACGAGGTTGCACTGGAAAAACTCTATGATCTTTGTGATGAGCCCAGGCGAGCAGTGGACGTATTTCCGGCCCTGTTCAAGAGTAAAATCACCGATATGAGTTTTTTCCCGGCAACGGGCGAATCCATTGCACATTTACACTGTTTACTGGACAGACGTGTGCTCGTGGTTGGAGAGGACGAGCAGGGCGTTGCATGGTGGCGGAGAGCATAGTTTGAGTGCCCCGGCCACTTCAAGTTTGGAACCTGCGGTCAATGTTGAGACAGGTGACGACGGTGTCTTGATACTGACCAGCCCCTATCAACCAGGCCCCCTGCACCGGAGCATGGCACATCTGTTGATTGAACGGGCAAAACAACATCCAGACCGAACCTTGATCGCTGAAAAAAGCACGGACGGTCAATGGCAGCATTTAAGCTACGCTGACGCAGTTACCGGTTGCCGGAAAGTTGCCCAGTGGCTGATGGATCACGGGGCTTGCGAAGACAGGCCCATGGCCATCCTGTCGGCCAGTTCGATAAACCATTTTCTAATGGGTTGGGGAGCGATCTTCGCCAGAGTGCCTTATGTCCCAGTCAGTTTGTCCTACTCAACAGTGGCGGGCGCTTTCCCCAAGTTAGGTGCGGTACTGGAGAAGGTACGTCCCGGGTTTATTTTCGCCGAGGATATCAACCAACATGTTGATGCAATTTCGACGCTTGATCTGGATGGCCTGGCGGGGGATTCTGAAGCGGTTGAATTCATTTCTGCGACTTCGCATCCTTCATTGCCTCTTACAAACTGGGCCGAGGTGATCGGGATGACAGCAACCCATGCCGTGGACAAATCCATAGATGCGATTAACCATGACACCGTTTCCCGGTATATGTTTACCTCTGGATCGACCGGCATGCCAAAAGGCGTTGTTCACACTCACGGTATGTCCTGTCAGTTATTGGCGTCCGCAGGCGCTGTTCGCAAACCTGGTATTGCGAATCTCGAAACCCGGGTACTTGATTGGATGCCCTGGAGTCATGTGGGAGCCGGTGTCATGCGGCTCGCCAGTATGATAAACAATGCGGGTTCGATTTATCTCGATACGGGTAAGCCGGTTCCCGCTGAGTTCCATAAGACAATTGAAAACCTACGCGTGGTAAAACCGACATCTTTCGTCGGTGCCCCATTGGGGTGGTCGATGCTGGCTGACGCGCTGGAAGCCGATGAGGATCTTGCGCAAATATTTTTTAGCCATATTCGAACCATGGCATCAGGGTCAGCCGCGATGCCGGTATCCCTTGCAAAAAGGCTGGCGGTGCTAACGGATAAATATAGTGGTGCAACAATTTCACTCGGCACGGGGCTGGCATCGACTGAAGTGATGTGCGGTTTGTCACGATATTGGGCTTGTGATCAAACTGATGTCGTCGGACTACCGATTGCTGGTACCGAGATAAAGCTCGTCCCTTTTGGGAACAAGTATGAGATTCGGGTCAGATCCCCAGGGAATACACCCGGCTATCTGAATGATCCGCAGAGAACAGCGGAGGCTTTTGATGAAGACGACTTTTTTAAGATGGGTGACGCTGTTCGGTTTGCAGATGATAACGACCCTGTAAAAGGTTTGTGCTTTGCCGGCCGCGTTGCGGAAGAGTTTAAACTCCAGACTGGCACCTGGGTTTCTGCCGGTACCCTGAGGTCAGAAATTGTTACTGCGACATCGCCCTATGTCCGTGATGTTGTGGTTTGCGGTTTGAATGAAAGCTATGTTTCATTGTTGGTTTGGCCAAATGTAAAGTATTGCGCGGAACTGGCCGGGAGCGAAGAAGTCCTTGATATTGTGGGGTCAGATTTGGTGCGCCGGGCAATAGTATCGGGCATCGAGAATTACAACAAGACAAACCCGGGATCTTCCAAACGTATCAGACGTTTTCTGTTGCTGCATTCTCCGCCTGATCCTGGGGCATTTGAAATCACAGACAAAGGTTATGTTAATCAGGGTGAGGTTCTGCGTCGAAGAGCTTTGGAAGTCGAACGCCTGTATAAAGAGGTGCCTGACGAACAAGTCAGTGTGCTGGAAAATCCGTAGGGGAGTCGGTTTGTCCCGTAGATTGTATATTGCATTAGGCTTTTTGTTCCTTGGTCTGGCTATCATCGGGGTGGTTTTGCCAGTAATGCCTGCGACGCCTTTTCTACTGATAGCTGCGTGGTTTTTTGCCCAGTCTTCCGAGAAATGGCATACCTGGCTGCTCAACAGCAAGTTGTTTGGTCCTATGATTCAGAACTGGGAAAATAATCGCTGTATAAGCCTTCGTACCAAGTTCGTCGCCCTGGCAAGCATGATCGTTGTCGGCGGTGCTTCGGTCGTGTTTGCCATTCAGGTGTTCGAGTATCGCGTTGCCGCCGTTGCTCTCATGTCAGTGGGTACAATAGTTGTGTTGAATCTCAAAACTTGCCCAGCTGGTTAGTTCCTGTCCAGTTGGCTAATCAGGTATTGGTCACCTAAAATGACCCGATGATCAAAACATACGATGGTAAAACGCCAGAGGTCCCGGACTCCTGTTTTGTTAGCGAGACTGCATTGTTAATGGGTTCGGTGATACTTGGTGAGCGTTCCGGCATCTGGCCCGGGGCCATCGTTCGAGGAGACTTCGCCACGATTCGAATTGGCAACGGGACAATTATTGAGGACAACGTCGTGGTGCATACAGGCCATGAGCTTGTGATCGGCAACAATGTCATTGTGGGTCATGGTGCTGTCATTCACTGTAAATCGATTGGCGACAACAGCTTAATCGCCAACAATGCTACCTTGCTGGATGACGCGGAGATCGGTTCCTTCTGTATTGTAGGTGCCGGTGCAGTCGTCAGCCCGGGGATGAAAGTACCGAATCGATCACTGGTTTTCGGTATACCCGGAAAAATCGCCGGGGAGGTCAAACCCCACCAGATGACACGACTCGAGCGGGGCAATGCTGCTTATTTGTCGATGTTTGAGCAGTACAGGAAAGACGGGATTTAGAGGCGGGACTATTTTTTTTCTAATTGCTGTCGGATTTTACAGTCATGGTTCGTTATCTAAGAACACACAGATTGTGCCGGGGTTGATTGCTAAACTATCAGTTCATGGTGCATATGATGCAATGCCAAGGCGGTTCTGTGGTGGGTCTTTTCAATAATAGAAAACCAGGAGATCAACTATGCGTTACTGCCGCTCGTATTCACTTGTTGCCATCCAGCCATTGACCCCGAAATTCGGGTTGCACTGACCTTGAAAACCGTCGTTGGGTTTACACTCGAGGAGGTTGCGCACGCATTCCTCGTCAATATAAAGACAATGGAACGTTTGGTCAGGGTTAAGCGAAAGATCAGGTTAGCCGGTATCGCCTACGAGATTCCGCAAGGCTCGCAGCTGCTGGCGCGTCTATCAAGCGTCCTGCAAACGATCTACCTCATGTTTAATGAAGGTATAGTGCCACCACGGGTGAATTGATGATGCGGGAACCGCTCTGCCGTGAAGCCATCCACCTGGCAGAACTGATGAATCGATTGTTCCCCGATCATGCAGAGATTGAAGGCGTCCTGGCATTGATGTTGCTGCAGGATTCCCACCGGGAAGCGAGGTTATCCAGCAGCGGTGAACTTGTGCTGCTGCGTGACCAGGATCGGTCCTGCTGGGACAGGGATCAGATCAGTGCCGGTAAGCAATTGCTCGAACATGCGTTGCATCTACACCAGCCCCTGGTCCATTCCAGATACAAGCTGCCACTGCGGCACTACATACCGATGCGAAGTCAGCAGATGAAACAGACTGGAACGAAATTGTATTGCTGTATGAAGCACTGTTGAAGGTCAATGACCATTCTGTTGTCAGGCTGAACTATGCAGTTGCCCTGGCGATGGCGGGTAAGGTCAACGCTGCCATGCAGCAACTGGGCCCACTGGATACTGATCTTGAATTTTATCATCCTTTCTATATTGCCCGCGCAGAGTTTAAAGTAATGCAGGATCAGTCGGCTGATGCAGTACGCGACCTGCATCGGGCATCGCGGTTAACCAGGAACCCGCAGGAGCGTCGCTATATCGAGCACAGAATCAACAATCTTAGTCTTGCAGCCGAATAAATGAACCCCTGAGGTAGTGTTGGCCTGCACGGTATAGGGTCTTATCATTTCTCGACCAAAACACCTGGAGGAATTTCCCGTGAAAATTTTTTATCTGTTGGCTGCTGTCGTTGGGGCTGTTGTTCCTTATGTCTTTTTTATTGCGTTTTTCCTGGCGGAGGGAGTTGATGTGATTGTCTTTCTGCGGGGTGTGTTTGCCAATGGTGCCGCAACCGGATTTGCCGCAGATATCCTGATCAGTTCAGCGATTTTCTGGAGCTACCTGATTGCCAAAAAAGAACGTGGAATCTGGAAATATATCGTCCTGAACCTGGCCATCGGACTCTCTTGTGCACTGCCTTACTACCTTTATGTCAAGGAGGGCCAACGGGTGGCAAACACTACCGTGGCTTAACTTCAGAGGACGGGTACCGTCGGTCAACTTGAGCCTCTTTTACGCACCGCTTGAGCTTACTGTTGCGCCATCGGTCGCTGGAATCAGGAACGCTAAACCCGGGATTGATATGCTCTTCAGCTGAGGAAAACTCCCTCGTAGTCTGTGTTTGTGAATCAAATCAAGATATTGGCAGGCCCCGGGTGACTTCAAATGTTTATTAACATGGAAAATGCATGTCCTGGTCCCAGATATTGCAAAACTTGAGCAACGGTTGGTCGCAACGCGATCCGGCACCGTCTGGCTTTCACTTCGAACGGCTGGAACCGCGCATCCTGTTGTCGGCTGATTTTCTTCCTGGCCTGGTTGACCATGACTTGAGTAACCAGGATCAGCCGTTGGACTATTCACCGGACCTGCAACCGGTCCTTGCTTTTCTTTCTTCTCCCGGGGAAAAGCTGGAGGTCCAGAATTCATTTTCAGACTTTCCGCATTCACTTCGACTAGGATTGCTCGACGAGAATCAACCTGCTGAATGGAACGACGTTCGAACAACCAGTGATTTGTTCGAAGACCTGTCTTACCTCCTCTCAAGCGATGCTAAAGATATCACTTCGAGAGTGGAAATCATCATTGTCGACCCGGCGACATCAGACTATCAGCAGTTGATCGATGGTGTGCGATCGGGATCTGACAATACCATTTATGAAATCTACGTACTTGATTCTGATTCTGATGGAATCCAACAGATTAGTGATATCTTGCAAGATCACGCCACGGTTGACGCCGTACATATCATTAGCCATGGAGAAGATGGCAAGGTCTTTCTAGGTAACGCCGAGTTGAACAGTGGCAACCTCTCGGAATACGCCTCCGGGCTGATAGCCTGGCAGCAAACACTTGATATCGACGCTGACATTCTGCTCTATGGCTGTAATCTTGGTGCAACCAATAGCGGCGTTCTTTTTCTCGATGAACTGGCCCGGCTAACTGGTGCAGACGTGGCAGCCAGCGACGACGATACGGGTGCCCAGGCATTGAATGGCGACTGGGATCTGGAAGTCCACACGGGTTCGATTGAAACATCCAGCGCGCTCAGCCTAACGACACAGCAGCAGTGGCAACATTTACTGGCAGTGCCAGTGGCACTCCCTGATGATTACACCGTGAACCAGAATACGGCGCTCGAATCTAACGACTCATGGTTCGACAACAACTGGTCGTACCGTAGCGCACTGGCGTTCGATAATTCAGCACAGACCGAGGACCTGACTGATTTTCCCGTGCTGATCATCCTGGATGCCACGCGTATTGACTACTTGCATACAGAGAACAATGGCCAGGACTTGCGTTTCGTCGACGGCAACGGCACGGTGTTGGCCCACGAGATCGAAAGTTGGGACGAGTCAGGTACCTCTTACGTCTGGGTCCACGTGCCAAAGATCGATTCCGGATCAAGCACCGACTTCATCTGGATGTACTTCGGCAACAGTGGTGTCGCGGATGGGCAGAATGGCGCGGGCGTCTGGAACTCTTCCCACAAGGGTGTTTGGCATCTGAATGAGACCTCCGGGCCTCACGACGACTCGACCAACAATCCGTCGGGTCATGATATCGACCAGTTTGGAGGTGTGAATCAGTCCGCGACAGGTAAAATTTCCGGTGCGGACAATTTTGACGGCACTAATGATTACCTGTGGGGGCTTGGACCAGAAGATCAGGACCTGCAGATTACCGGCGATGTCACGCTTGAAGCCTGGGTGTACATCGATACTCTGCCGTCCTCGGGATACGCCTCTATTATTGAGTTTGCGGGTGGTGGTGAATCCGAGGGAAAAAACTATCTGTATTCTATGCTGCTCATGCCGGATGGAGATATCAACCTGGGTCACGAGTATAGTGACGGCAGCAACCAATTCTACGACATGGGTGTCAGCCTGAACTCCGGGCAGTGGTATCAACTCACCGCCGTGCGGGACTCAGTAGCCAAGGAGTGGCATCTCTACGTCGACGGCAGTCTTACTGCAACCGAGAGCTACAACTTCGCTGCAACGGGGGGTTCCGGCTCCCATCTCTGGGTCGGATTCGATTCAGTGTACCTGGATGGCACCATCGACGAGATCCGAATCTCGGATACAGTGAGAAGCGCTGCCTGGATTAGTGCCCAACACGCTGCGATGTCGGGTTCATTTGTCACCTACGGGTATGAGCAGAGCGTCGCCGGTGTGCTCGGAAACGATTTCGATGCCGATGGAGATGCACTTACTGCAGTCCTCGTCACCGGACCGTCGAATTCGTCGAGTTTCTCCTTCAATGTCGATGATGGCTCGTTCAGCTATACACCGGCGTCCGACTTTATTGGAACAGACTCTTTTACCTATAAAGCAAATGACGGTACTGACTCAAACGTTGCTACGGTAACGATCAATGTGACACCGACTCCGGCTAATACAATGGCTCTGCCGGACGCTTACACCGTCAACAAGAATACATTACTGGATTCCAACGACACCTGGTTCGACAGCGGCTGGTCATACCGCAATTCGCTGGCATTCGACAATTCCGCACAGACCGAAAACCTGACTGATTTCCCGGTGCTGATCATCCTGGATTCCACGCGCGTCGACTACTCGAATACGCAGAACAACGGAGAGGATTTACGCTTCGTGGACGGTAACGGCACAGTACTTGCCCATCAGATCGAAAGCTGGAACGAGACCGGCACTTCGTACGTGTGGGTGCAGATACCGCAGATTGATGCTGGTTCCGGCACCGACTTCATTTGGATGTACTACGGCAATGTCGGTGCTGCGGACGGGCAGAATGTCGCCAACGTGTGGGACGTGCCTTATAAGGCTGTCTGGCACTTGGATGAGACTTCCGGAAGTCACAGTGATTCGACCTCGAACAATTATACAGCGATTCAAAACGGCGGTGTGAACCTATCGGCAACGGGTAAGATAGGCGGTGCAGACGAATTCGATGGAGGCAATGACAGGCTCAAGGTGAACGGGGTCGACACGGCTCTGCAGATCAAAGGTGACCTTACACTTGAGGCCTGGGTGAAGATTGCTAGTCACCCGATCTCGGGAACCGCGGGGATAGTGAAGTTCGCTGGGAATGGCGATACAGAGGCAACCAACTACCTGTACACGATGCGCCTTTTACCCGGCGGCGACATCAACTTGGGTCACGAGTCCGGTAACGGCACGAAAGATTTCCATGACATGGGCGTCAGCCTGAACACCGATGAGTGGTATAAGCTGACCGCGGTACGTGACACAACCGCCAAGGAATGGCACCTCTACATCAACGGAACGCTTGCCGCCACTGAATCTTACGCGGCGCAAGCAACCGGCGGTATCGACGGCACTCTGAAGATCGCATTAGACTCAGGCAACTTCGAAGGCATCATCGATGAGGTCCGCGTATCGGATACCGCTAGAAGCGCCGACTGGATCAGTGTTCAATACGCCGCTGCGACGGATTCACTCATCACCTACGGTTTCAAGCAGACCATTGCGGGTGTGCTCGGAAATGATTTTGATGCTGATGGGGATAGCCTCAATGCCGTGCTTGCCTCCGGACCGTCAAATGCCGCAAGTTTCTCCTTGAATACAGACGGCTCGTTTACATATACACCATCGACGAACTTTACAGGCACGGACTCTTTCACCTACAAGGCCAATGACGGAAATACTGACTCAAACATTGCGATTGTGACCATAACCGTGGTTCAGCCTCCTTTGGCACCGGTGGTTGCGGATGCAGGTGGTTTGCTGGCATATACCGAGGGCATGAGCCCACAGGTGATTGATGCGACCCTGTCTATCACCGATGCTGATGATACCGACATCGAGTCAGCCACTATAACCATCAGCGGTGGTTTTGTTACCACCGAGGATATCCTTGCATTTGCCAATACCACAAACATCAATGGCAGCTACAATGCCGCCAGCGGTGTGCTGACCCTGACTGGCACGGACACCCTGGCGAATTACGAGGCTGCGCTGGAAAGCATCACCTATACCAACAGCAGTACCGACAACCCGAACACCGGCAACCGCACTGTCACCTGGATGGTCAATGACGGCGACGTCAATTCAGTCGGTGTTAACAGTACGATTACAGTAGCAGGACAAAATGATGCTCCCGAGATGGCTGATGCAGGCGGCACCCTGGCCTATACCGAGGGTGATGGTGCACGGGTAATCGATGCAGCACTGACGATCACCGATGTCGATGATACGGATATCGAATCCGCGACGATCAGTTTGAGTGCAGGCTTTGTCAGTGG
>JAPYTQ010000004.1:0-201937 GCA_029941905.1 Pseudomonadales bacterium
AATTGCGAGGGAGATGGCGCGATAAATACTGCAAAGAAACTTACTCAATGTACGACTCCTTGTATTGATATTAATGGTTGTCAAGCTACTTTAACAGGCCGTCAAGCTACCATCTTATCCGATATCAAACACGCAGATTGTAGTCGCTGCGATTGGGTCGATTCGCGGGGGTCTAAAAGCTGATGGTCGCAAAAAGGAAGGGACCTTGATGGCGAAATTCCAGCGATGAGACCAATTCCTGGTTGTTGGATTCCAGGTCCATGATGTAGTACGAATAACCAAGACCAATACCCAGACGACCGATGACTTGCTGCACGTCGAGCCGGATAGAACTCAGGGATCCATTCCACCGGTCGAAATCCAGCCGGAAGAACTGTACTTCGGCAGAAACCCGGGTTCTTTTAAACAGATTTACATTGCCGTAGAGTCCCATCACAGGCAGCAGTGGTGAAGGATTGCGGCTTTCTTCCAACCCGCTGTCGGGTGCAAAGAATCGGACATCGATATCCGTACGATGGATTCCGGCCATAACGCCGAGTTCCTTTTGCTCATCCATCAGAATTGAATATCCGTAGGCCAGGCGAAGGACCTTGGTTTCAACACTCACATCGAGTTCCGTTCCTGCTATGAATCTTGCGTCACCCACAGAGAGATCATCGCCAAGTATTGCAAAGCCCGAACGGCTGTAACGCGTGTACCCCATTTCCAGTCGATGGTAGCCAGAGAGGCGAACGGTGATGTCAAACTGGCCCACGGTTTTTTTGTCAGACAGACCTAACAGCTCTTCCAGGCTGACTTCCCCACCCGATGCTCTCGTCAGCGTGGTTTCCAGTTGTGCATCCAGGGCAGAAAACCTGACAAGGGTCCTGGGCAGTTTCCGCGAGTATTCGTATGCGCGGGGTTTAAAAACGTTTGCGTTGTAAGCGAGCCCTATGTTTGCTGACCAGAGATGATCACGGTCTATGATCGGGCTGGATGTAATCTGATCGTCCAGTTTTTCAATACTGAGCCCACCGGACAAGAGCCAGCGCCCTGTCAGGGCGTAACCAAACTGAAACCCAAGTTCCAGATTCAATGCACTGCCAGGCTGGTATGCTGATCTGCCAGGCGCGGCTTCGGAGGGGCTTACCCCATAGTAATAGTCGGTAAATTCATCGCTTTCATAAATCAGGTCGAACGTGGGAACCAGGTAACCACGCGGCCATTCCATGGGGTAAGAAAGTTCGAATTCACTGGTGAAACCCTGGTGGCGGTCGAGAATCTCGAAGTAGGTTTGCAGGTTCAGATGCACTGGCCATCGGCGATAGGTAACCAGGGGTGCGAGTTCCAGCGTCCACCTGCGTTCCTCTACGCCGATCAGTTCGTTCTCGCCAAGCCCCAGTGTTTGAATTCGACCGACGACACCCAGGACCCAGTCGTTGTCAAAAACTTTTCTTACACCAACTTCACTCTCGCCGACGATGAACAAAGTGTCGGTAAAAGCGTCGTGCCTGAAACTGGTGAGGTATGGGTAGAAAAACGCCGAGTTTTCTGATTGCTTGTAGGGATTCTGGCTGGTGCTGAGTGCAGCGCCAAGCGCGAAATCATTCAGGTCGGTGCTGCGGATATAGTCCATCAGCTTATTGCCGGATGCCGCTTGAGTGAAAAAAGCCAGCACCGTAACAACACCAGCAATGATAAATAGTCGAAAATTGGCCAAGGTTGGGTACCTCTACTAAAGATTTATATTGTTACAATCATGTTTTATCATCGAAGTCCCAGGGTGTCTACGTGAGTAGAAATATAAGTGGGTATTGGTATTTGCTGCTGTTCGCCTGTTTGGCAAGTCCGTCGCTGTTTGCTGAGTCTCGTTTTGTTGGTGCGCAGAAGTGTGTTTCCTGTCATAAGGAGGTTGCGGCTCAATGGGCGCAATCTGATCACAGCAAAGCGATGCTGGTGGCGGATGAAAATTCGGTAAAAGGCAATTTTACTGGCGAGACCATTGAGTTTCATGGCATTTCCAGCCGTTTTTTCCGGCGTGGGGACGATTATCTGGTTGAGACTGTTGGCGTAGAGACGGCCGGGGAA
Source organism: Pseudomonadales bacterium (assembly GCA_029941905.1). Taxonomy (GTDB): domain Bacteria; phylum Pseudomonadota; class Gammaproteobacteria; order Pseudomonadales; family Azotimanducaceae; genus JAHRVQ01. The sequence goes on from JAPYTQ010000004.1 coordinate 2,068, forward strand.
TACAACATCAGTTATACATTTGGTCACTATCCTCTGCAACAATACCTGGTAGAAACAACTGAGGGGCATCTGCAGGCACTGAACATTGCATGGGATAGTCGAGTAGCCGAAGACGGTGGGCAGCGTTGGATTCACTTACAACCGAACGAGGATATTACGCCGGAATCACCTTTTTTCTGGACCCGACATTTACAGAACTGGAACAGTCGCTGCGCGGTGTGTCACAGCACTAATCTGCAAAAAAACTATTCAGTAGAAAATAACAGCTATGCCACAACCTGGTCTGACATTAATGTTGCGTGTGAGGCTTGTCATGGTCCAGGGGACACACATGTCGAGCGGGCTGCAGGCGGAAACTTTCAATCGGGCAGTGGACTGGTAAATGCGCCGAATACATTGGTCTGGGAATTTGTGCAGGGTCAATCCATCGCTCAACCAAAAGGTGAGAAATCCAACCGACATATCAATATGTGTGGTGGGTGTCATTCTCGGCGTACGAAGATTGGTGTCCCGGACCCGGGTGTGGATTATCATAGCCAATTTCGCCTGGCGTTGTTATCCGGGGACCTTTATTACCCCGATGGTCAAATTCGCGAGGAGGACTACGTACTCGGCTCGTTTCTGCAGAGTAAGATGCATGCCAGGGGTGTGACCTGCAGCAACTGCCATGAACCACATTCCAGCAAGTTGATTCTTCAGGGCAACAACCTGTGTAGCCAGTGCCATCTGCCCACTGTGTACAATACCAAAAAACATCATTTTCACCCGGAAGGATCAAGCGGTGCAGAGTGTGTTGAGTGTCATATGCCGGAAACCACTTACATGCTGGTCGATGACCGCCGCGATCATCGGTTTGGTATTCCGGCGCCAGGCACATCAGAACTCCTCGGTGTACCCAATGCCTGTAACCAATGTCATAAGGGAACGAAACCGACCTGGGCAAAAAAGGTAATCGATGAGCACTTTATTGATCCTCCGCTACAGGACCCATTTGCGAAAATAAACTCCCTTGCACAACGGGGCGACCCAACGGTAACCCGTCCAATTTTGACGCTTGCAGGCTACGATCATATTCCACCGATCATGAAAGCAACCTTGATTGAACGGCTTGCGGATTTCCCATCCAGAGTGAGTAATGAGGCAGCATTGGGTTACCTCGCCAATAGCGATCCCCTGATTCGTCGTGTCGCGGTGCGTAATTTTCAGTCAGCGGCTCCGCTTGATCGCTGGAAGGCGTTGCGACCTTTGATAGATGACCCGGTAAAGTCGGTCAGGCGTGAAGTTGCTATTGTCCTGTCAAATATGCAATCGGATATTCCGCTGGACAAAATAGGCCTGTTTTACAAAATTATAGACGAGTATCGTGAAACCCTGGCTTTGATGAATGACATGCCATCGACTCAGGCCGAACTGGGAAACCTGGAGCTGAACCTCGGTAACTTGGGAGGTGCCGAAACAGCCTACAGACAGGCACTGGTCATAGAACCACTCTACGTCCCAGCACTTATGAACCTGGCTGATCTGTACCGGGCCACAAACGAGGAGGCGAAAGCGAAACCTTTGCTGGATAAGGCACTTTCCTTCGCTCCAGACAGCGCTGCGGTTAACTACAGTTATGCGCTGTCGCTGATCCGGCAACAAAAATACGAAGAGGCGTTACCTTTACTTAAGGCTTCTACAGAACTGGCAGACAGCCAGGCACGGTATGCCTATGTTTACGCGGTTGCACTGGATGCCGTTGAACGAACCGCCGATGCCGTCAGTTACCTCGAAGGTGCAATAAAGACCTGGCCTAACCAATATGATCTGCTGATGACCCAGGTACTGTACATGGAAAAACTGGGCCAGACCGAAAACATCCTTGTTCCCCTGTCAGAGTTAAGTAAACTGGCACCTAACGCCCCGGAGGTTCGTCGACGGGTAAATCAATATATTCGGTAGTAGATCATTCAGTGCAGTTAGCATCAGTAAACTTAAATCGCCTGGTAATTTTTGTTGCCCTGGCAGGCCTGTCAACCTCTCTCGCAGCGAAAGATTATTCCCGCCTGTTTGCAAAGGTTGATCCTACGGTCGTGGAGATTAAGACCAGCGAAAGCCAGCTTGAATTGTCGGAGGAGGGCGTCGTAAATACCACCAGCCACGGTCTGGGGAGTGGCGTTATCATCACCAAAGGGGGTTTGATACTGACGGCTTCCCATGTGGTTCATGACGCGAACGAGGTGACGGTGGAGCTACTGGACGGCAGAACGTTCTCTGCCAGGGTTTTATCTTCAATAATCACGGCTGATATAGCGCTTATTGAAATCGTGGATTCTCCCGGTGATTTGCCCGCCGCCAGAATTGGTGACTCCAATGACATCAATACCGGTGAAGAAGTCTTTGTTGTTGGTGCTCCATACGGTCTGTCACATACGCTGACGACAGGTAATTTGAGTGGTCGCAGGATCCATGAAGATGAGATCATGTTTGAGGAAATGGAGTTTCTGCAGACCGATGCAGCCATTAACCAGGGCAATTCAGGCGGACCACTGTTTAGTGCCAATGGAGAGCTGATTGGTATTGTCAGCCATATACAGACACAAACCGGGGGCAGCGTTGGTCTGGGTTTTGCCGCCAGTATCAATATGGCGAAGAAGCTTGTACTGGATAGACCCGCGCTATGGTGGGGAATGCGTTACCTGCCGTTGACCAATGATGCATTGCGAGTACTGAACGTACCGGATTACTCAGAAGGACTCCTGATTCAACATGTGACGGAAGGTTCCCTGGCCGCAGCATTCAATATTCACGCCGGGGTTATTCCGATGATGTTGGGGGAGCAAAAAATCATGCTCGGTGGCGATGTCATTGTCGAGGTGGGAGGTCACAATTTATATCAAACCAGGGCTGGATTTGAACGAATACAGACTTACATCAATTCGGTTAAGAAAGGTGACGAGCTGGAAATCACCGTGTTCAGGGAAGGTGAGAAAAAAATACTAACAGCGATAAAACCGTAAAAGTTGATCAGGAACTGGCAATCAGGAATTGCCACTACGTCAGAAACTGCCACTACATCAGGAACTTAGGCTATGAGCGCAGGTACAAAGGAGCCTCCCTTTGGTTTTGAGGTGTTACTGATAAGTTTTGTATTCCTTCTGTTTATTCCGGATCTGTTCGATGGTGAATTCAGCAGTTTTGTATCTCGCATTCTGAGTTCGTTTATTTTGGTGTCGAGCCTTTATATTGTTGTTCTGCGTCGAAAAGATTTTATTATTGGGCTCCTGTTAGCGGTACCGACGGCATTGTCCGGCTGGTTGCCTGCCGTGCTTGTTACTGAAGGTTCGCAATTGCTGGTTTTCAGCGTCTTCAAGACTGCATTTTTGGCCTATATTTCATTCCATATACTTCGATACCTGTTGAATGCCAGACAGGTAGATGCCGAAATTATTTACGCAGCCGTCTGTTTGTATCTTCTGATGGGTATGACCTGGGCACTGATTTATTTCGGTATTATTCTGGTTAATCCTGAGGCGATCAGTTTAAAAGTGGACACCTATGCGACCGATAGTCATTCGGTGGCAATCCTGTTGAAGGAACTTGTTTATTTTAGCTATGTAACCCAGACCACACTTGGCTATGGTGACCTGACGCCAACTTCCGGTCTCGCCCGGGCAATTGTGATTACCCAGGCACTTTTTGGTCAGATTTACATTGCAGTTATCATCGCCAGGCTTGTGGGATTGCAAATTGCGACGGCGGCGATAGAAGAGTCGAAGTAGACTTAGTCAGCAGTCGAACAATGGGACTGGTTCAACGATACCTTTTCCTGACCTGCTCCAGCTGATCTGCAATTGTCGAACTGATATCCTTTATCGCGGCGGGTCTGTCATCGGCGTTGAATGTCCATGTAGTGCCACTCCAGAATAATTTCGCTTCACCGCGGTCAAGAATGAAAAGGTTCACTTCGACAAATACCTCCTGCTCCGCATCGTAGGTATTCCCCTGCATGTCGCGCGAGTGAGAATAAAATGCCTGCAAAGTCGAATGCTTGGGCGAAATTCTTTCCGGATTCTTAACAACACTGTCGGACGCATCGGCAGCCACCCGGTTGAGGATAATCACAGACAGGGCTTTTTTCTCCGCAGCCTTGTCTATTATTTCCTGTGGAGTAGTGTTGATTACATCGCCAAGCGTCAGGTGGCTCGGCCAGGCGACCATTTCTCTTTTTGTCAGGTCAGAGACCAGTTGGTCTTCCAGCGTAATCCGGGTGTCCGCATTTTCAGTGTAGCCGACGACAAAGACGCCTTCCTTTTCCCTGAAGTCTGCTGTGACGGTGGTTGTTTCTATACTCGTGCAGCTGGACAAACCGAAATAGACAGTGACTGATAACAGAAAGTAAATGTTCTTCACGATGGGACCTCGTTGGCGATGCAGCTCGATTCGCGATCAGTTGAATAGCGGTCGGCACTACGATTCGACGGTGCTCATGGCGATACTGCCGCAAGAATATAGCTGTGTCCAGCCAGTAATGAGTATAATGCACCAACGCTAAGCCCAGCCCAAAGGCGACGATATGCCCCGATCACTACTGGTCTCAACTCTTTTGCTGTTCACATGTTCGACGTTGTTTGCTGAACAAAATGTAGAAGAGACCAATGTCATTGAACCCAATCCCGACCAGGAAATTATTGAACAGGGTTCTGAAATTCATGCGCAGATTACTCAGATGATAAAGGAAGTTGAGCAGCTTGAAATTCAGGTTGAGCGCACAGATGGTGATATACAAGCTGCCTTTGAGTTGGAGAAGCAACAAAAAACCATTCTGATGCTCGAACTGTTGTTTGATCTTACAAATGTGCTTCACGAACAAGGGAAACTGGGAATAGAAAACCCAGAGTTAAGGGATGTGGTCGTCTCCTACATCATTCGTACCAGTAACGGAGTCGACGATATTCTGGAGACTGTTTTAGGTATGCATAACGATAAACGTTCGACTTCCGTTACTCTCACCGGCTATAAGTTGATAGAGTTTGAGCGCTCCATTGCTTATGACCTTGACTGGATTGAAGAACTATTTGATATCAAATCAAAAACGGTTCAGGAAATGGAACGGTTGGGACTCAGTTCAGAAAACCATCGAGAGAATTTCGTAAATCGACTGACTCCATTTGCCGAGAATCTTGCTGGACAAATTCGACTCGTCGAGAAGGAAAAAGAAGCAATAGAAGAGACTGCTTCCGGTGAACCGCTGTCGTCAGACCTGGGATTGCAGTTGCGGGCACTTCAGATTCGGAATGAAGCAATTGTCAGTACTCTTTCAACTATTGTTCGTCATTTGGACAAAAATGGCATTGATTCCACCCGTTATCGTCAGTTGATGCTACAGACTGGTGCTGTCTCCACGGACCTGTTTAATCCCCGGGTAATGATCGGGCTTATCAGAAACCAACTACTGGATGCCCTGGAATGGGTAAAAGATAACGCGGGTTCATTTGTCGCGAATGCATTCATCTTCCTGGCGATCCTGTTCGTCTTCAATATATTTGCAAAATTGTCCAAGTACCTGATGCAGCGGAGTTTCGATACAAAGAAGGTAGAGACGTCACGACTCATGCAGGAAATGCTCCTGTCGCTCTCCAGTCGTGGGATCATGCTTGTAGGGATACTGTTTGCACTTGGCCAGTTGGGCATAGAAATTACCGCACTGCTCACCGGTCTTGGCATAGTCGGGTTTATCGTTGGATTCGCCCTCCAGGATTCCCTGGCAAATTTTGCGGCAGGAATAATGATCCTTGGATATCACCCCTTTGATGTTGATGACATCATCGAAGTTGGTGGTGGCGTTGTTGGCAGGGTGTCTAAGATGAGTCTGGTCTCTACCACTGTATTAACCTTTGACAACCAGACCTTGATCATCCCGAACAGTCGCATCTGGGGTGATGTAATCCGCAACATTACCTTGCAACAGCGACGTCGCATCGATATGGAATTTCGAGTTGCCTACGACGAAGATATTGAACAGGTAACATCACTGATCAGCAAAATTGTTAACGATCACGAAAAGACACTGGAGGATCCATCTCCCACAGTTCAGATGGATGAATTGTCTCCCTACGCGATGGTATTCGTGGTTCGTCCCTGGGTAGAGAAAGCTGACTACTGGCCTGTCCGGTGGGAATTGCTAAAACTGATCAAGGAGAAGCTTGACGCGGGTGGCATCAAGATCCCCACGATCAACGAGGGTGTTTTGATGGCGCCATAGGAGCTAAACCCGCACTTAAAGGCTTCTCAATTTACTTAAGTACAGTCGAATTGATACTGCCGCGCCAATCAGTAAAACGCCGAGTAACCCCAGCAGGGGAACAATGCTGGCAGTACTCGGGAGCATCTCTGTTGAACTATCGAAGTCAATAACGGCGTCAATCATATTGTCCAGAGCGACTTCCAGGGTTACATCGGGTGCAGCCATTAAGGTGGCTGCCGCGCCTCCAAGTTTGATATAGGTATTGATCACCTGACCACGCTCCAGCGCAGAGGGTCTGACCTCCTTGCCACTAATGCGGATGGCAAAGTCCCTGGGTAGTGGTTTGGTTTTGAACACGTCACTGATATAGGTGCCGTCGGTACGCTTCCAACGCAGCGAGATTGTACGGCTGCTTGCTCTGACGATCTTACCTTCCAGGTTGGCGTACCTCTCGCCATTGAAGTCGAGCACTCGTAAGCATGCCTCATCTATTTTGGGAAATCGCTCATGCAAATCGTCGCTGAACTCGACCTCAAAACAGGTGGTTTCGGCAAAGCTGAAATTTGTCCATACTAACAAGCTAACTAGAGCAAGTATCTTCCAGGTGTTCATTTCTACCTCTCCTTTTGTAAATAGTTATAATATTCTGCGAACTTTTGATAACTACGATCCTGGGGGGCGCGATTAAGGTTCTTCAACGTTTACGTCGTCACTCTGCAGCCAGTTTGTAAACAGGCTATACCCCAGTGCTAGCACGATGGCACCGATGAACAGTCCAATGATACCGGCGTAGACCATGCCACCAATGGCACCAATTAGAATTACCGGCATCGGAATATCCATGCCACGGCCCAGGAACAAGGGTTTCAGGAAAGCATCGCTACCGCTGATGAGTATTCCGTAGACCATGAAAATAGTCGCGGGTACTGTCTCGTTGACCGAGAAAACCCACACCATAATTGGGCCCAGGACAATGATAGGCGGCAATTGGGCAATGGCGAATACCAGCACCAATAAAACCCAGAAGCCGACGGCAGGTACACCAATCAATGAAAGTCCGATGCCCGAGAGTATTGCCTGAATCATTGCAACGCCGACGACGCCCAGGGCGACACTGCGCACCGTTTGTACTGACAAGTCGGCGAACTCCTGACCCCGTTCATACGCCAGGCGGGTCATCAGTTTCACCGTAAACGCATAGCCACTCTCACCGCTCGCCAGAAACACTCCGGCAAAGATGGTTGCGAATATAAACGTGAACAAGGCGCCTCCAAATCCACCAACGAGACCTTTGAGTTGGTAAGTCAGCGCTTTCAGTTGTTCACTATAGGTTTCAGCTGCTGCACCGAGATTCGCGGACGCAAGAGACCAGGTTTCATGAAGCGGCTCTCCTATCAATGGCCAACCCTTGATGCTATCGTTAGGTGGTGGAACCTCAAATGTCCCATTTGCAAGGCTTGTATTGACTGATTGTGCAGTATTAATGATTGAGCCGGTGAGTTGAACGACCGGGACGATCAATATGGCCAGTGTGATGGCCACCATGACGGTTGATGTTCTGCCTCGCCGGTTGCCGAAAACGGGAAGTAATTTAATGAACAGAGGATAAACGGCGACCGCGAGTACGATTGCCCAGATGATGATCATTAAAAAAGGGCGAGTAATCTGGAGACATAAGTAAAGCAGTGAACCGAGGACAGCAAGCCGAATTGCAGATTCTACAACCATACCCAGGTATTTTTTGTCGTTGTCTGGCATTGTTCCTTCCCTGATCTGGACCAACATTGCGGCCGCCAGTTTATTGTCTCTATTGCTGCGGGTCAAACAAAGTACGCTCTTGCGGAATATTCAAAATACCCTGCCAATACGAGAAAATATGGTACTGTCACCCTGGTCTGTAAACGCGGTACCAAGTTGTAACGTTCCAATGGGGGTTTCTGCAGCGACAAATGCTCCGAGTGAGAACAGGGCGCTGTCTGTGCTGATGTCTTTTCTATTATCCCAGGCACCCCCATATTCTGCGATTCCACCAATGAACCCGTTTACCACGGGTATGCTGTCGAAGCGTCGATAATAAATCGCTGACAAAATTCCTTTGTAGTTACCTTTTAACTGATCTGTTCTGAGGCCTGTTATCTGTCCGTATCCCCCTAGTCGAAAAACGCTGCCAGCATTGCTGAATCCGTTAGTGCCACCAAGCTGGGTAGACAGGCCCAGATTGTGTTTGTCCCAGGCATAGAATTTGGCGATACTCAGTTCCCACTGCTGATAATTTTCATCGGCTCCGAGGTTTTTTCTGGATGCACTTAACTGAAGCTCGACTAAAGACCCGCGTGATGGAAAGTCTCTATCGTCTCTGGTGTCCACCAGATATAGTAAGCTGATATCGCCATCGTCAAATTCTGAATCAGGGATAGCCGGGTCTCCAACTTGCGTTTCCAATTTGCCTGTTGTTCTGCTCAGGCCCAGTTGAATGTTGGCAATCGGGCCAAATTCATAGCCGATCCCTGTGTAAATGCGTGCCTGCCGAAGGCTGAATTCAGATATTTTTTCATCACCAATAAAATCGGAAACGACTTCATCGGAGTAACCCGCACGTGAATAAAAATACCAGTCTCTGGTATAGGTTAGAGGCTGGTACCAGATGGTTTCGATGTTTGGATCAGTCCCTATGCCGAGAATGGAAGTCCATTCCGCACCTTTATCGGTGACCTCTTCACGCGTGTATCCTCCGATCAAATTTGCTCTGAGGTCATTCTCAAATTCACTCTGTGCTTCGATGCCGAAATGCAGGTAATTCGGACCCCAGGATTTCGCTATTGTAGTCAGGTCAAGATCAACGCCGTTGGCACGATGTATCAGGCTGTAACCAACATGCTGAAAATTACCAAGGCCATGTATTCTTGTTAGATCAACTTCCAGTACAGCCAGGTCGAGGGTATCACCGCTGGAAATTTTAATCAGGTCGTTGAGTAATTGATCATTCAGGCCGGAAGTATTATTAAGTGTAATCTTGTTAACAGCCATGGCGCTAGGCTGCGGCTTACTAATCGCAGTGTGGGAGCCTGCGGTTCTTTTCAGTTTCGCCAGTTCAGGAGCTGCTGCAACGGCAGCTTTGTAGCCGATTGCTATCGCTTCTGCCGCTTTGGCAAAGTCACCGGCAGTGAGATCGCCTAGCTGGGGCGTGATCAATACATCCTGCGTTGTTAGTGTCGCCAACTGCTCTGTTGAGTTACGTCCGGTGAGCATCCTCGTCAGCTGATCGGTGATCGAGAGGAAGCTTTTGACTTTTGACTGATCCAGGAGCGGGGAGCCGATATCGATTACTATCAGCAGGTCTGCCCCTATTTGTCGTGCAACATCCATTGGCAGGTTGTTGGTGACACCGCCATCAACCAGGAATTTACCATCGATAACAATTGGTGCGAAAACAGCAGGTACACCCATGGAAGCCCGCATTGCGACCGCCAGATCTCCATGATCGAGCAGGACCATTTCTCCATTGACAATGTTAGTCGCGATGGCGTGGAAGGGTATTGGGAGCTTGTTGAAGTCTGAAATATCAGCCACATGGTGGGTGATACGTTGTAGTTCAAGGATAATATTCTGGCCCTGGATAGCACCTGAAGGTAATTTGATCTGACCCTCACTAAACCCTGGATATCCGGGAATGGAGAATATGTCTTCGAGCCGCTTACGCTGGATGGATCTGTCCTGGCGAGGAACATTGTCCGTGAGTTTGAGCGTCCAGTCCATTTCTGTGGTGATTTTTTCAATCTCATTGGCAGAATAGCCGGATGCATACAGGCCGCCGACAATGGCACCCATACTTGTACCTGCGATAACATCAATGGGAATCTGCTGTTCTTCCAGATAGCGTAGTATACCGATATGAGCTGCCCCCCTTGCACCACCACCACTAAGTACCAGACCGACACGAGGCTTTGCGTGGGCGGTTACTACACTGGAAACACACAATAGTAAAAAGAGTCTGAATACGAGTTTCATGGGATTCTCCTGGTGATACGCGGCGCATTCTGATGACGGCATTTACTCACGCAAGAAGTGCGTGACCGCTAACCAAGTTCAAATTGTACATTCGTCCTGGGATTTTTTATCGCAGGAAGAGTACCATAATCACAATCGGGAATTTACCGACCCGGGTACCTGCAAAAGGGCTGTTAATTATGAAACTAACAATCTTGCCGTTGCTGACTTTGATACTGATGTTACACGGTTTAACCGCCATCGCTGAACAGGACAAACCAGAAGTCAAACACTGTGAAGAGCCGCGACCTCAATTTTGCACCATGATCTATGCACCGGTTTGTGGTACGGATGACCAGGGAGATAGAAAAACCTACCCATCCGGTTGCAGTGCCTGTTCTGACACAAGGGTAGTCGAGTTTGAACAGGGTGAATGCCAGCAGGTTGCAACCGGAACGAACGATGATTAGCCCCCGGCAAGTACCCGGTCCTGCTCCGTTTGGTACTGGGGCGTGGTATCCCGTGGGCTGCGTTGATCAAGCTGGTTTTTCTCACGATCGCGGATCATATCCCAGCCTTGTGGCCACTCGAAAGGCATGGGCTTGATGCCTGGTGCCAGCATGGTTTCGAATCCCCCAAGGGCATGTTGCACGACTTCGAACTGATTTTTTTTGTCACGGAAACGACCCGCTTCGAATCCAAGGGGGTAGTTAACAAACTGGGCCCGTGGTGGTTTCCCTGATTGTAGAATGTCGAGGCCACTTCCGAGAATCAGGGTGGGTAAACCGTTTGATTCGAAGTGACGTGCAATCAGACTCACGGTCTGATGACAGACGGGTCACAAGGGTACCAGTAACAAGAGGTCGATTGCGCCGCTTTCGATAGCCTGCTCATTGATAGCTGTTTCAAGGTTCGGTATGAGCTCAGTCTTTACCCTGTTCTGCGAATAGATACCGCCCATACAGGAAAAATAGTTGTCTGCGAGATCACCTATGAATCCGTCCTGCTGCAGTAGTTTGAGTGCCTCAATTGGGAATACCGTGCAGGGGTCCTGGCGTGCCTCAACGAGATAATTTTCCATGATATGTGAAAATCTGATCTTGTCGATGGGAGTATCCTTGGGGATTGAACGAATGCCAGTGTCGTCCTTATAGTAGTAAGCAACCTGGCCCTGCACATAAGTACCCGCGGTAGAGATCATGCCCAGTTTCGATTCGCTGAGGGGTTTAGTGATTCGAGCGAACGCCGGATCAGTGTCAGCACTAAACCAGTCGTAGGGTTTGAACCCCAGTTTGTCGTAGTTTTCCCTGGTTCTGCGTATATATTCTATCGGCTGTGGTTTCATGGCATCCCCTGTGGAGTTCGCTTATTATGCACGTTTTATAGGCGTCTTGTGTATGTCGTTTAACAGACTTGATATGGGTCTACGGGGGAGTATCACACGATGAATGAATATTTTGATTACGCGCTCGAAACAGAGAAGTTCCTTTCCTCGAATGAGATGAAGGTGGCTAACGGAATTACCTGGGGTAGAGTGCCAGATGGTAAACCCACGCATTCTCTTTACCACGGCAGTGCTGGTGTCGTGTTGTTCTACATTGAGCTTTACCTTGCGACGAATAATGAAAAATTTCTGGCGACGGCCGTCGCAGCAGGAAACGAACTACTCGCCTTCATAAGATCGAAAGCAGAGGATGAGGCTTTTGTGACGGTCGGATTTTACAGTGGCTGGCCAGGCTACGTTTATACAATGAACGAGCTTTACAAAGCTTCTGGAAACGATCAATTCAGGCAAGGTGCCTTGATTGCCCTGGATCGACTCACTGCCCAATCCAGCGCCATTGGCAACGGTATCGGCTGGATAGAACCTATCCCGTTTTCTGATATCACCGGGATTACGGGTGAACGGGAAGTTATCGATTTGTCCGTCGGTGCTGCAGGTGCAGGTGTGATTTATCTGTACGCATTTCGTGAGGGACTGACACCTGATTTGGCCCTTGCAACTAAAACCGCCGACAGATTGCTTGAAGTAGCTCAAGAAACTGAAAACGGCCTGCGATGGCTGATGATGGTCGATATGGCTTTTCCTTTTACGGCGCCGAATTTTGCTCATGGTGGTGCTGGTGTTGGTTATTTTTTAGCAGACCTTTATCGGCAAACAGGCAAGCAGGCATACTTGGATGCGGCCGTATCTGCAGCCACTTATGTGCAATCAAAAATCGTACCCCAGACGGATGGTTTCCTGGTTTGCCATACAGAAGAACAGCAGCCTGCGAGAACATTTTATTTGGGTGTCTGTCACGGCCCTGCAGGGACTGGCCGCCTGATGTGGCTGTTGCATGAAATTACCGGTGATCCGGCGTACCTTGATTGGATTGGTGCAAACTTCAGGGGGTTGCTCAGTACCGGCGCACCGGAAGAACGGAGTAAAGGCTTGTGGCAAAATCATGGTCAGTGTTGCGGTGATGCAGGTATTGGTGACTATGCCCTGTTTTTATATGCATCGACTGGTGAAGAACAGTATCTTGACTATGCCAGGCGCACCGCCAGCCAGATGGTCAGTGCTGCGGACGGGTCCCGTGGTTTGTGCTGGGCAACTGCGGAACATCGCGACAGGCCGGACTTTATCGAAACCCAAACGGGCTATATGCAGGGTGCTGCCGGAATCGGGAGTTTCCTGTTGCATTTGGCGGATGTGATTGATGGTAAAACGACGACTAAACTGATGTTACCCGAGACGCCTTTCGTGGCAATGTCAGTGTAAGCTGACATCACTAATGATGATTAACGTACTACAATTCAAATAGGCCCGTTATGAGACTCTTGTTCAGTTAGCTGGTTCCTGAGCATTAAGTCAGGTTTTTCGGACAAATCGTGAGACTACCTAATTTAAGGAAGGGGCCGCTGAGTTATAGCCCTCACAGATCTATTTCCGGACACGAACTAACTGGGTTGAACTGAAAATCGTGGAAAATTTAAGGAGGTTGATTGTGAAAAATGAAAACTCGATTGTCGGCATCTTCATCGGATTCTTGCTGACGTTGGCGATGACAGCGTCGGTTACTGCCGGTACCCTGAAAGGGGTTATCAAGGATACGGAGGGCAACGTGATGAAAGGCGTCCTCGTCAGGGTGACCGATGATGCCTCTGGTGTATCCGAAGCAGTGTATACAAACGCGAAAGGTGAATACCGACTCGTGACTCGTCTTGAAGGAAAGCTGCATATGCGAGCCAGATCGCCTTATTTCAAAGACGCCAAAGCAAAAATCAATTTAATAGATCAGGCCACCGAAAATATGGTCATGATGCCGATGACGGATCTCGTTGAAATTTCCGACAGCCTGCCTGCGGCGTATCACTTTGGCGGCTTGCCGTTTGAAAGTGGCGAAGATGCAAATTTCAACCGGTTTCAGTTCCAGAGGGATTGTCTGTCCTGTCACCAGCTCGGTAATCCGTTTACCCGGGTTCCCCGGGACCCGGAATCCTGGGCAGTCACGATTCAGCGTATGCATCGCATGGTCGGCAACTTCGACGAGAAGCTCAGGGATCGGCGATCTGTCATTTTGTCGGAAGGGTTTGATGGTAAGCCGATCTCGGTTCGACCTGAATTCCCACTGGATGATGCGCTGGATCACGCCAAGATTTATGAATATGCACTGACCCGAGCCTTCGTGCCCCATGATGCAATTGTTCATCCCACCAGTGGCCTGATTTATACCGTGGACCAGGCCCTGGATCATATGGTGATTACTGATCAAGCCACCGGTCAGTCGACTTATGTCTTACAAGCCGATGGTGAAGCGATGAAGTTCCATGATGGTAATCCCAACAAGGGCAAGGATATTGGCCTGTTCAACCCAACAGATCGTCATGGTCCACACTCGCTGGATCTTGGTAAGGATGGCAAGTACTACGTCACCAATACAGGTAGTACCAGCATCGGTGTGTTTAATCCGGATACCAACGAATGGGAAGCATCTTTTAAGATTCCGCGTGAGACCGGTGCGGTATACCCCCACACGATTCGGGTGAATGCGAGAGGGGAGGTATGGTTTACGTTGGCTGGTTCCGAGAAAGTTGGGCGATTGGAACCCACTACCGGTGAATTCACTATTCTGGATTTACCCAAGGTCATTCCTGGTGGAATCTCTGGCGGTACGCAACCTTATGGTATTGATATCGATCCGAGAGATGATTCAATGTGGTATGGCCGATTGTTCGGCGATAAGATTGGCCGCGTGGACCCGAAAACTCTCGAAATCACTGAGTATGACTCACCGGTACGTGGCCCGCGTCGTATGCGATTTGACAAGGAGGGAGTGCTCTGGGTAACCGGTTATTCTGATGGTGAACTGGCGCGTATTGACACCGACGGCTTTAAGTCCAACGTGTACGCCATGCCGGAATTTGCCGAAGGGTACCGTCCGGCGCCCTACGCCCTCGGGGTACATCCGCAAACCCAGGATATCTGGCTGAATGAAAACATGACGGATCGAATTTATCGCTTCATTCCAGCAGAGGAACGGTTTATCGCCTACCCTGTGCCACTTGCCGGGACTTATACGCGGGATATGAGTTTTACCAGTGAAGGTCATGTCTGTATTTCCAACAACCCGATTCCACCACCAGCTTTGGAAGGGGGCGTTTTGGAAGTTATTTGTATCGATGCCGACGATGATACTAAAAAGAAAGCTGACCTGGCTTCGAAGTAACCTTATTTAGGTCCGCCCCATACTTTTGGGCCATAACCTGGATGAAGTAGTTCCTTATCGAAGATGCTGCTGGCTGCGGTGCGATGGCAGTCAGCACAGGGGCTCAGGTAGCCGGTTGGCAGTTTTTCGAGTTCCAGCTGTTTCGGTATCTCGTCATGCGCGGCGATAAACGCTGGCAGTTCTGTTATTCGCAAGGGCGGATCATCCGGCATATTCCGCATCAATTTACCGATTCTTGATTGCTGGCCCTTCGCCAGGGCGTGTCGTTCGAGATAGGAGCCAATATAGGTCGCGGTTTCTTCATCCAGTTCGGCACTTTCGCCGAAGTGATCCGCAAGGCCCGCCATAATTCCCTGCCAGCTTTCCACTGGTAACAACCCGGGTGGGTAGGCCAGGTGGCAAGCGCCGCATTCGTCAACATAAGTTAAATCCCGCACAAACCTGTTTGGATCGCTTTCTGTGGCGCTTAACACAATGCCGTAGACACCGAATAGCAGAATCGCGCCAAACAATGTTGAGCTGATGATCCATCGTGCTTTATTTGCCAGTGAGTTCATTGCACCTACCTTTTATTACTGCTGACTCAACCACAATAGAATGTCACCTCTCTCCTGAACCGTACATTCCCGCCCAAAAGTCCATTTGCAGTTCCGCAGGAACCACTTGTTTATCTTTTTACGATCTGTCAATCGATCGGGATTCACAGAAGGGGCCATGGGCTCAATGATCTTCCCGGTACGCTCATGTCTCCCGTTTACGAACACAGAATCGGTATGACAACTCGTGCAACTTCGCCCTTCATTATCCTGGATCCAGGTTGCTACTCCAGCTTCCACCGTAAATGACCGGGTAGCGTCGGTGCGCAATTCCAGCAACATTGCATCTGATACCTCAGACCCACAGATTCGTGATGCTGGTAGCATCAGCATGGTGCCAACAGAGAGTAAAGCAGCCAGACCTCTACGTCTCAAATTCTGAATCCACTTCATACGCTGGTTTTTTTACCTGTTATCATCGCCCTGGTCAAATTCTGTTTGTGCAGGCGGCTTGTTATCAGCACACCGATCACATGAACTATGATCAACAGTAGGGTGATATCAGAGAACAATGCATGTACGTCCTGCAGGACATTTCCAGGCCAGTTGGCAACAATTGTGTTGGCCAATGGTCCACTGCCCTGTACCGCGAACATGCTGATGCCAGACAATGCAGTGATCGACAAACTGGTCAATAAAAACAAAATCATCATTGCCCCGGCAGGGTTGTGACCCGTTGTTGCCGCTGCGCTTCCCGCCAGAAGTTGCATGCAGTAATTGATGGCTTTCCCGGGTCGGGTAAGAAAATTCTCGAAGCGCGCATGACAGGTGCCGATCAGCCCCCAGAGAAGCCGAAACAGCACGAGTAAGGCGACTGTGTATCCAGCGTGACTATGTAACGCCAACCTGCTGCTTTCCAGCAGGTAGGCCAGGAAAAAAAAGAAAACAAGGGACCAATGGAATAGACGGATCAGGGGATCCCATACTCCATAAAGTTTGTCTTTCACGATCTGTGAAACATAACGCGGTACAATCGAAACTCGCGTTTCACTGTGTCAGGCTGGAAGCGTTTTGCAAATCAACCCCCCATTGGCCAATCACTTTACTCGCCTGGCCAACTTCTAACGGGTTGGTAGATGGAATTTTCCTTGGAAATTACGTCAGCCTCCTAGTCATGGATTGAATCAAGTGCTTTACGTAAACGCGTTGCCCATTGTCGTGCCCATCGCCTGACCTCGGACCAGGTTGTGACGGTGTTGGCTGGCATGAGGCTGGTGGCAGCACTCTGCGCGGCTCTACGTTCGACAGCACGATAGATCACCTCGCCACTGAGTGAATCGATTGCTTCAATCACCAGTGTTGCCTCGCCGACGGACGACAGATAAATTTCTCCCCGGCCCATCTGCTCTGGTGGTACTCGCGAAATAATATCAAACAGGCCGCCCCGCAGGACTAGAGTATGCGGACCTGGTTCCGAAACAATTTCGAACTCGTTACTCTTTGCGATTTCCTCAGAAAAAATATCGCCTACGGTTTCTTCGAGTTTTTGCTTGTTGCTATCATCGATCCAGAACTCACGGGCGTTATTTCGTTGTGATTGTAGTGTCGAAGTCTTCTTCACTGCTCGAAACTGAAAGTAGGCTCCACCAGGAATAACCTTGTTGTAATGAGTGAAATCGACGTCAGGATCAGCCCAGGACAGCTTGAAAGCTCCTTTATCGATAGGCACCAGTCCATCGTATGTGGTTTCTGTTTCCTGTTTAGCTGCTAACGCAAGATTGCATAGCCCCAGAGCAAGGCTGACGATAATTATCTTGGTTTCGACATGCATTGTAAAATTGTCCTTTTGGTTGTTACCGGTTTGTTTGGTTGTGCTGATCAAAAACCAAGGGCACCACAACGTCCATGTTCTTAAAAAAGCCGGTAGGCTGTCAATACAATTCTCTCTGGCTCGGTTTTTGTTTAACTCTTGTGCATAGCGTCTGTCGTCAAAAGTTCAGTACGATTGCAACTGATGTCAGGTTCAGGTCTTTAAGGTCAAATACAATAGTGCCTATGCAGCTGGCGATACGATATCGACAACGGCGTCATGGAGGATCAAGGTGCCGGGACCACTGATATCGGTGAGGGTGAATTTCTTGCTGCGGTCCATTTCCCTGCGGAAAGCCACCGAGACTTCTTCTTCGAACTTCAGCTTGTCCAAATCCAGAATGCCGAATTTCGGTTTGTGTGAATTACACAGAAATGAGGATGTTTTTACTGCAGGTCCCTCTCGAAGTTCGAAATGAGACACCCCGGGTTTGATTGATCGTCGTCGGTCTACTCTATTGGCCGGTAGTTGTACCGGTGGCCACCAATACTCCCCTCGAGCATCAGGCCGCCGCGGATGTTGGTAAACACAGCAACATTTTCATTGTATGAGGGCGTCGCAGACACACCTGCAGCGATCACCGTTGCATTAGCCTGGCCGCCAAATTCAAGCGTGCCTTTCTGGAACAGAGACAATGCCCGTTCTGTTTTAAAAAACAGAATCTGTTCATAGTATTGTGCGCCGACAAGGGGACCGGCATTAAACTGCCAGACCGAGGTCTTACCGATCGGCCTTTCGTCATCACGAAAAACCCAGCCACTGCCATAGGCTACACCATAGCCTGCACCAGCACGATAAACCCGGGGAAACATCGCGTAGGCAACAGCATCGTTGAAGTAACTTACCAATCGTTTGTCAGCACGAAAATATTTCGTCGCATTGACGGCTCCCTGATAATCTACTTCCTGCAGCGTTTCCTTGGGTATTATCTTGCTGCTACAAGCAGTGAGTGCCACCAGTATCAGGAGCAGCCCGACTCGCTTCATTTCTACTCTCATCGCTTACACTCCAGATGCGCGGTCATCACATCAGATCCCCCAGAGACATTACCCAGTATGTCCGAGCTGCCAAAAATCCCCGATCGATGGACGATCGTCAAACCCGTATAGCAGTTCTGAATTGACTTTGCGTTGAAGAAATTACGTAACGGCAGGTCGAATTGCGCTTCCATATAGTTCAGGAAGTGGGCGGTCGAATCGCCCTTTTGTTTGAAGACTTCCACTGCCGGGACCCGGGTAGCATAGGAAAAACCAAAGCCGAATCCCCAGCGAAACAACTCACGGTCGGTCCAGGGTGAGAATCCGGTGCCCATCGCCATGACGTATGCGTTGTATTCCCAAAAGTCATCCTGGAGGTCGTTTTCAAGGCGGCGATTGAACGAAAATTTACCCCACATATCGACTTTCCTGCCGACTCTGAGTAACTTGCCAAAGGTCAGCCCAGCCAGACTTGTATCGACGTCTTCGTGTTTCTGGAACTCTCCATTGTGCAACTTTAAAAATGTTTTCTCCGCTGTGTATCCATAGTTGATTCTCCAGGACCATTCGCCGAATCGTGCCTTATCGCCTCCGAACTCTTTTTCATCCAATACATTGCCAAACAGGTAGGCAATACCCACATAACCAGATGTGAGTGAATCTTTATCCACCAATGGGCTGTCAGCAATGGTGTCATCGATAGTCTCATAGGCAGCATTGGCAAACAGGATCATTCGTTTATTCACACGGTAAGTTGAATGGAGACCAAGTCGAACAAATTGTGCACTTGTGGTTTCATATTCCGGCCGCCCGGGACGCGCCTCTTCAGGGCTTACCCCGTAGTAGTAATTCGTTAACGTGCTGTTCTGGTAGATGAAACTTACGCCCGGTGATATCAGCCACTTGTTTATGCGCCATGAATATTGGTAGCTGATGTCTGCTTCAGCACCGCCATGTCGATCCAGCGTGTCGTTGACAGCCGTTGTTGATAAATCGCCCCAAGAATTCTTCCAGGTAAAAGAAATCCCCGTATCTATCGATTGACGTCTTTCCTCTACCCCTTCAAAAAATGGGTCATCGGTTTCTTCAAGGCGGTCGAATCGAAAGCGTGCAAGCAAGTCAAAATTAAACTTCTCATTGTCCAATAAGTGTATACCAGCCGTCGTGCCATGGGCGAAAAGATATCTACCCTCGTAGTAGTACAGAGGAACCAGGTCGCTGGAATTTTCGTTCTCCTGGCTGGAAATACTATCGATCCCAACATATGGGCTTTGCCCGAATCTGCGACCGAAACCCAGACCAACGGAGCCTTTGGGTACATCTCGAAGTTGTATCTCAGTGATCTGAGATGCTGCCAGGATGGTTGAGCTGTGAAACAAACAAACAAACAATAAATAACAGTCGGTGATACGAGAACTGCTTCCGAAATAAATCATGCATCGAATAATTGTACCCTATCCCTTAACAAACAAATCGCAAGGAAGCAGAAAATGTGCGAACTACTCCACTAAGCTCGGTGCACATTGTATGATCTCTGTGTGACAATGGGTATGGTCTGGATTAAAAAACCACATGAGAGATAAAAGTCTGCACTAGCATGCCTCCGCTCAACAGGATGATAAAGCGTAAGCAGAGGAACGGGCCGGGAGTGGATATGTAAGTCGGCTTGATAGCATTGTAGTAGTCCTGGAGTGACAATGCCCATGGTTCCGAATTATCACTACCCGCGAACGACCAGTTCTGCCCACCAAAGACGCCGAAATTCCACAGTCCGGTTCAATAGGTCAGGCGGAACACGGGCCCTGCCGACCCATTTCCCGCTGCCTGATTTGTCATCGGTGGCAGTAGGTATACTCAACATTGCACCGAGTCCCCAAACAAAATTACCTGATGAAGCAGGTGTGTAGCAACTTGCGTGCAGTAGGTCTCCCAGACCGAATACGTGATCTCCCGGTACCGGATCTCTTCTATCTGAAACTAATGCAATTCCAAATTCTGCTCTGGCGACAAGGCGATGGCGTTCAGCGAATGTTTTAATATAACCGAATTTACTGTAGCCTCGAAGCAAGCTGATATCAGAACCTACGTTGGCACCACCGCCTTCCATCCGAACACCCGGCAGAAGATAGTTGAAGGTGTTGTGAGCCAGGAGCAGGTCCCAGGATTCGTTCAGGGCTCGCTGGGAATACGATGAATCCATTTGTTAAGAAGGACTTGACTCATGCAAAAATTCACATTCCTGCCCACCATCATTTTAATGACGAGCCTAGCTGCAGGTTGTTCTTCCGGTGTCACTTACAATAGTGATTTTCGGGAAGGCGTTGACTTTGGCAAGCTCAAGACGTTTCGATGGCATGACACAAATCAGTACAATGATTCGAGTAAACAATATCTTGCTGACGATATTACTGATTCGCGGATACGTAAAGAGGTTAACACTCTGCTGCAACAGAAAGGATTCAGCTACAGCGAGAGTGGTGAAGTTGATTTTCTCGTCAACTACTCCATTACGACTGAAGAGCGGATGGACATTCGGACTTACAATAATTATGCGGGTTATGCGCCAGGATGGGGGTATGACGGGTACACACATGACGGTTTCTACTCCAGTGGTGTCGGTTATGGAATGGCGGTGAGCACTGATACCCGCACGACCTACTATACCCAGGGGACATTTGTTCTTGATGTGATTCTTCCCGCTGAAGACCAACTGGCCTGGAGGGGAAGCGCTGAAGGCAAACTCTCGAAAAAATCAACGGCTGAACAAAACGCCGCAGCAGCAAAGGAGGTTGTGGCTGGTGTCTTAGGTGAGTTCCCTCCGCACCCTCACTAACAAACGAACACTCAATGGCTTTACATCGGTCAACGCTCGCCACGGTGCTGCAACCCACCGTTAATTACCTGAAGCAAGAAAAAGTTGCTGCAGATGAACTGCTTCGTCGCGCTGATATTGACCCGGCACTGATCTATGACTCCGGTGCGCGTCTGCCGGAGTACCTGGCCAACCGATTTTGGAAGATTGCGCGTGAGGTTACTAATGATCCCTGTCTCTATTACAGGGTGGTTCATTTTATAGAACCCGGCATGTTGCATGCCTTTGGCTACGCCTGGATGGTTAGTCGCACGTTGAGGGAAGCCCTGACCCGACTTGAAAGATACCATCGACTGTTGTCGACCCTGTATTACCCTTTACCCTGCAGATATGCAGATTATCTTACGGCAACGACCTGGTACCACTGAAAGTAGAACTCAGATGCCTTGCTCCGCTAGATTCATCACCTATAGAAGACTTTTATCGCTGTCAGGTCGAGTACCAGCAGCCAGATAATGTGGTCACATTCCGGGGGGAGGACTTTGATGTCAGGCTAAAGGGCAACAATGCTGAGGTCGCGGTAGCGATGGATACGGTAATTCAAAACTATCTGGCCCGCTATGACAAACGAGACACGGTGAGCCTGGTGCGCAAAGCGGTTGCAGAAACCATGGTGATAGGTGAATGTCGTTGCACATTTCTTATGGTGACCTACATTGAGACAGGTAATTTGGACTCTACTCAACGACTCGTTGTAGAGTGTCAATCGACAGGGTGTTTCATAACTTCAAGGAAGAAAAAATGAAAAAAATCACCTCGCTAATCGCCATCGCGTGCGAAGTTGCCTATGAGTACGGAAGCTAACAAGGTCACTTCGTTACGGTGCGAGTATGATCAGGTCATGATTGATTGGAAAAGTTTTAACCCCGAAGTAATTGCAGAATTTCGTTCCAACCAGGGCAAGGTTGCACAGTTTGGTGATCTCCCCGTGGTTATCTTACACACCATAGGAGCCAGGTCGGGTGGGCTTAGGGAAGTTCCTTTGATTGTGGTACTTAAGGATAATCGAATGCTTCTATTTGGGACAAACGCCGGTTCAAACAAGCATCCTGCATGGATATTCAACTTGCGAGCAAATCCGGTAATCACCGTTGAATTTGGCACAGAGAGATTTACGGCGAACATTTTGGAACTCGCACAGGGCGAAGCGCAACAGATCCTGCAAACTCAAGCCGAATCAACACCTCAATTGGCGAGCTATCTAGAGACTTCCGCACCTCGAGTCGTGCCGGTATTTTCGATAAACAGAGTTTAAATAGCTGCTGATTATCCGTCTTCGGCTTGCACTGTCGTTGGGTTCGAGGTCTAGAAATGATACCCGATGGCAAGACCCACTACCCAGGTTCTGTCACCGTTCTCTATGAAATCTAGATAGGCTTCCGGCGCCATCGACCAGTGGCCACCCAGTTCGAAGCTGTAGCCTGCGCCGACCCTGAGCAAATATTTTTCTTTCTTGTCATGCCACTCATAACCCGGGCCTGCAAATAGTCGCCAGGCTCCTCCGGGATGAACGCTGAGCGGGACCACGACTGTTTCGTTGCGTATCGTGTCTTTACCCAGTGTTTCGTAGATTGCACCGATGCCGAATACCCCGTTAAAACGATATTCATATTCCAGGCCGATGGCATAAGTATTCTCGTCATGGTCTTTCTTTTCCTCAACGCCCGGGCCTGCAAAAATAGCAAGGTGATGGTAGGGGAAATCTCCGGAAGCCAGTACACCCCGGCAAATAAAGAAGGTCAAAAATAGTAAGACTATCCTTGGCATGAAAAATCTCTGTCGGCTACTCCGGTTCGGCATCTTAAACGGTTTTCTTGTTCCAATATATAAGAAAATTGATTTAGAACACCAGCGTAAACGTCACCCCTCCGTGTTCATTGTTACTGAACGTAATAGTACCGCCATGGGCAATCATGATCTGTCTGCTTAATGCCAGTCCAACACCGCTTCCATCGCGTCGCGTCGTATAAAAAGGAACAAAAATGTTTGCGGCTGCTTCTGCCGGAATTCCGCTGCCATTGTCCGATACATCAATCGCAATATGCCCTCGCAGATTGAGTTTTGCTGTTAAATTTACTTGCCCGTTAGCGATACCTTCCAGAGCCTGTTCGCTGTTTTTCAACAGGTTGATCAGCACCTGCTCTATCATCTGATGGTCAACGTTGATGTCGAGCTGGTCAGGTTCTATGTGGGTGATCAATCCAATGTCCTTTTCCAGCCAATTAGTGGTTGCAACGCGTGTGACATCATCAAACAGTGTTTTTATTTTCAGTCGCTGCATTGAAGGTGTTGGGAGCCGGGTCAACTGGCGATAGCTGGAGACGAAATTCAATAGTCCATCCGAGCGCCTGGCGACGGTGTCTACTGCATCCTTTGCGTCTGCCAGCACTTCACTGACCTCGGAATCATCCTTGATCTTTCCCCTAGCATCTTCAACCAGGCTCGCTGCGGTTTGCGCCAACGAGGTTACCGGTGTAATGGAGTTCATGATTTCGTGGGTCAGTACCCGGACAAGGTCCTGCCAGGCAGTGAGTTGCATACCATCCAGTTCATTCTGGATATTTTGCAAACTGATAAGCCGCTCTGCGTTTGATGCAATCGTGATCTCACTGGCTGATATCTTTAATTGCTGGATCGTTTTGTCGGCAATAAATGAGGCAACTCGTTGTTCGCCAGGTTTAATTCGCTGGATCTGCCCGAAGAACTCGATTCCGAATTGCTCAAGATCACTGACGCGGGACACGGCAGCACCGAACAGCCGACGTGACGAATTATTCCAAAGGGTCACTTGATTATTCTTGTGCACTGATATCAGGGGAACCGGAACATGTTCCAACAAGGTAGTCAGGTGGCGGATCTCACTTTCCTGGTTGGTCCTGTTTTGCCGAAAATTTTCCAGAATGTGAGTGAATGTGTCTCCCAGTTCCTCGAATCCTGAGCCTAATTTTTTAAATTCGAAGCGTTGCCCATAGTCAGCGTACCATGCCGCGTCAAGAAAGCGGGACACCTCCCTGTTTGTTCTGGAGATGAAGCGTAGCGTTTCGAACCCCAGGCCGATCACAAGACTGATGGCGAGTAGTGTCGCAGCATAGTATCCAGGGGTGGTAATCAGGGTGCCAGCAAGGGCGACGATGCCCATGATGATTAACAGGCGTATGGACAACAGCAGGCTGAACCGGCTAAAGCCCATGCTTCTCCATCCTTCTGTACAGAGCCGCGCGGGTTAACCCCAGTGCTTTGGCAGCGTGACTGATATTGTATCGGTTTTGTTTGAGGGCGTGTTCGATCGTTTTCTTTTCGAGTCTGTCCAGATTGAGGTCTGAAGCCGGTTCCATACCAGGATCGTTTAACGCTGCGAGTCGTTTGCTGTTTGGTGTTGTGGCCGACGCGGTCAGCGCCTGGTCAATTGAAAAATCAACGGGTTCAAAAAAAGGCGTTTGTGAAAGTATGACCGCCCGTTCAATCCCATGCCGGAGAGCACGGACATTACCAGGCCAGGCATAGTGGGTGATGACATCAAGTGCTGCCGGGGAAAACGTCTTGTTCTGCTGGCCGTATTTTCGGCAATAGTATTCAGCATAGTATTCGGCGATCATGGGGATATCTTCCCGACGATCTCGTAAAGGGGGTAGAGTAATTTCGACGGTGTTAAGGCGGAACAAAAGGTCTTGCCGGAATAAACCTTCATCACTAAGTTGCTGCTTGGAGAGGTTGGTGGCGGCAATAACCCTCACGTCCAAATCAATTGTGTCGGAAGATCCGACCGGTGAAAATTGTCGCTGTTCCAGTACACTCAGTAATTTAGCCTGTAAATGCAGCGGTAAGTTGCCAATTTCGTCCAGAAATAAGCTGCCCTCATTAGCGGCCTGAAGACGGCCCATCTTGTCTTCCCGGGCGTCGGTAAAGGCACCTTTTTTATGACCGAATAACTCCGATTCAAACAGCGATTCGGTTATGGCACCCATATCAACGGACATAAAAACCTGATTGTGACGGGGAGATAGTTGATGCAGAGCGCGAGCCGCCAGTTCTTTGCCGGTACCATTTTCACCCAGAATGAATACATTGGCTTCAGTGGGTGCTGCTCTTTGAATCATTAAAATAGTCGATTGCATTGCCGCCGAAGACCCGAGCATCGGTTGTCGGGGTGCGCTGGCGACTTTTGCTAGGGTGGTATTGGTTTGTTTTAGTCGCTGTGCTTCTGAGCGCGTCTGTCTGAGTTTGACGCTGGCAGACAAGGTTGCGATGACTTTTTCGTTTTGCCAGGGTTTCGAGATGAAATCCGTCGCGCCCAACTTCATCCCCTCAACAGCGACATTGAGTCCGGCGTGAGCGGTGATGAGGACGATTACGGCATCAGGATCTACGCCCAGAATCTCGGACAGCCAAAAAAATCCCTGTTCCCCGGAGGATTCACCGGGGCCAAAATTCATATCCAGCATAATGGCCGCGTAGCTGGTTTTGGACATCAGGTCGAGAATTTTCGAAGGATCGCTGCAGGTATCAATCCGCTCGTAGTGTCGTTTTAGCAACAGCTTGCCAGCGATCAATATATCCTCGTCATCATCGACGATTAGGATGACACCGTCAGCTCTTGTCATTTGCGTTTGTAGACCCAGTCAGGTTCGTCCTTGGTTTGGTATTGTACCTAAAGTGTTCGAATACGAACACAAAATGTTCATTTCCGAACATCCCTGGGTGTCTGGTATTGAACACGTTGAACCTAAAAGGTAATAAAAACAATAAGATAGATTCTGGCACGGGCATTGCGTATGTCGCCGTGAAAGAGAGGTCCCATAAAAGGGTCAGGATCCGGTTCACACCGGGAAGGCCCAGAAGGTAGAGAATGAAAGCCAGCAGCTCCAACAATTCAATTCGGTCAGTATCGGTCTCCGGTTCCATTTCTGGTGAAGCCATGGACAAAAAGCTTGAAGTGAAGCGATTTCCTCCCAAGAAGATCGCAGGGCTGTTAGCGATTCTTTCAGGTGTAGCCTTTGTGACCTGGTATTTGTTGAATCAGGGCAGCGGCCGGTCCCTGGTTATCGACGAAGACCGGATAGTCATATCGAAGGTAACCAGCGGTCTGTTTGAAGATTTCATTCCGATCCGGGGAAGGGTCACGCCGAAGAAGACCATTTATCTGGATGTTATTGAGGGTGGGCGAGTCGAACAACGACTCGTTGAAGATGGTGCCATGGTCGAGGCAGGAGACCTGATTGTTATTCTCTCCAACATTTCCATGCAACTGGATGTCACCCGCAACGAAGCAATGGTAACAGAACAGTTGAACAACATGCGCACCATTGAATTACAGTTGGAACAAAATCGGTTGTTGCATAAACGAAACCTTATAGAACTGGACTATCAAATTAAACGATTGAATCGCCAGGTCGACCGCTTGTCGGACCTGGATACGGCTGGTGTTGTTATAAAGAGCCAGTTGGAAGATGCACAGGATGAATTGGTGTACTTCACTAATCGAAGAACAGTGACTCTCGAAAGCCAGTCAACGGACGCCCGAATGCAGGAAACCCAACTGGAATTCCTGAAGAAAAGCGGCTCTCAACTGGAGGAAAGTCTGGTACTTGCCCGAAAGAACCTCGATGCCTTGAATGTACGGGCACCGGTCAGCGGTAAGTTGTCAGGCCTTGATGTTGAAGTGGGGCAGAGTATTCAACGAGGCGGTCGCCTGGGTCAGATTGATGACCCCGATAGCTTCAAACTACGCGCCGACATTGACGAATATTATCTGGGGCGTGTTGATATTGGTCAGTCCGTCTACTTTGAAAAAAATGGATCCAGATTTGAGCTTAACGTCGGCAAGATCTATCCCCAGGTAAACAACGGACAGTTCGAGGTCGACCTGAATTTTGTTGGCGATGAACCGGATGCCATTAGACGAGGTCAGACGATCCAGTCTCGATTGACCCTTGGGGATTCTACCAAGGCAACACTGGTGCGGAATGGGGCTTTTTACCAGGATACCGGCGGGCAGTGGATGTTCGTTGTATCCGATGACGGTATCCAGGCGCTAAGACGAAATGTCCGGTTAGGACGAAGAAATTCAAGATACATCGAAGTACTCGATGGTCTGGACGTCGGTGAAGAAGTTATTACCAGCCCTTATTCCAGCTTTAAGGAAATGGACCGGCTCAAGCTCACGCAGTAACCGGCTGGAACTATTTGTTAGCACGACTTGCAAAATCACTTACAAGAATCACTCATAAGACTCAAATCACTGAAGGATTTATCAACATGCTAAAGCTGCACAATCTGTCAAAAGTTTATCGAACCGATGAAGTCGAAACAGCGGCGCTGGATAGTGTCAATATTGAGATAGCCGCCGGTGAGTTTGTGGCCATTATGGGCCCCTCTGGTTGTGGAAAATCAACCTTGTTAAACATCATTGGCATGCTGGACTCTCCCACCTCTGGTCAGTACCTGTTTGCTGATGAAGATATATCCAACTACTCGGAGTCCCGCCTCAGCGGTATCCGAAAAATGAATATTGGTTTTATCTTCCAGTCCTTTAATTTGATTGACGAATTGACGGTGGCAGAGAACATTGAATTAGCACTGTTGTACCATAAAATCCCAAACCGTGAACGAAAGGAACGGGTTGCTGCTGTGATGGACAAAACGGGAATCGCCCATCGAGCCAGACATATGCCGGGGCAATTATCCGGTGGTCAGCAACAACGGGTTGCCGTGGCTCGCGCGGTTGTCGGTAATCAGAAATTAATACTCGCAGACGAACCGACAGGGAACCTGGACAGTACCCATGGCCAGGAAGTGATGCATATGCTCCAGGGCCTGAATGAAGAAGGCACCACCATCATTATGGTCACCCACAGTCCCTCCCACGCAGACTATGCGCGGCGAACAATAAACCTGTTTGACGGCCACGTGGTCACTGAAGACATCAGGGCTGTGGGCTAGCAGGTTACCGTCGCAGAACAATTATCGTATTAAGTACAGGAATCAGACCATGTTGAAGAATTATCTTGTCATTGCTTTCAGGCATATCCTGAAAAACAGGGTCTATGCATCCATCAATGTGCTGGGGCTTGTGGTCGGACTGGTAGTCTTTCTGTTCGGTAGCTTGCTGGTTGCATACGAAGAAAGTCATGACACCATGTACGAAAAGTACCAGCGTACTTTTATCGTTACCTCCATATTCTCGAATAATGCAAGTATGAGTATTAAGGAGAATGACGGTATCTACACGGCGGCAGCACCATTTATCATTTCCGATGTGCCGGAACTGGACGCGGTTGCCCGAATCGTCGGCTGGGAATTCCTATTGTCGGTTGAAGATAACGACTATTACCAGTCGATTCGTTTCGTTGATCCGTCTTTCATGACTATTTTCGACTTCGAATATATTGAAGGGGATAGCAGCGCCCTTGATGATCCGACTGGCCTGTTGATGACGCAGAGCAGTGCCAGGAAATTTTTTGGAAATTCACCGGCTCTTGGCAGATTGGTCACCCTGGATCACAAAACTTCCATGCATGTTGCGGCAGTGGTAAAAGACCTGCCTCCTAATACGCATTTTAATTCTTCAATTATATCCAGCAATGAATTTCAAGTGGTTGCGCCTCTGGCTGGACTTACCCGGGCCAATGGTTATGATATTGCCGGTAACTGGAACAACCTGTCCAGCGGCGATTACACTTATGTGTTAATACCGGAAGGTAAGGACAGAAGCTGGCTGCAGTCGAAAATTGATGGTGTTTATGAGAGCCATGTTCCCGAGCGCGTCAAGGAGTTCGTTGCTGCTTTTAACACCAGAGCCCTGCCAGAGGTTAATACCCTGCTCTGGGATTCTGTGGGCATGCCGGTTATGGCATCCATCCAGATTCTCGCTCTAATGGTCTTGATTGTCGCCATCGTAAACTACACCAATCTCGCAACGGCTCAGTCGTTAGGCAGAGCCAAGGAAGTTGGATTACGCAAGACCATGGGCGCTGGCAGACAACAGTTGTTAGTTCAGTTTCTTATCGAGAGTGTCTGCATTGTGCTGGCTTCGATGTTAATCGCATTTGTCATGCTTGAAGTGATCATACCGCTCTTCAACATGGCAACGGGTAAAGGGCTGAAGATTGAGTACTTGACTGTTATTCCCTGGTTGCTGGTAACGACGCTTCTTGTAGGGCTGGTTGCCGGGGCTTATCCTGCATACCTGATCACCAAAACAACACCCATTGAGGCGCTGCATGAAAGCAGGAACAAGGGAGGAGGGAGCCTTTTCCGCAGTATTATGCTGGGCGTGCAGTTTTCGATTTCGATTTTCATGCTGGCCATCGTGCTGATTGTTTATCTTCAGAACAAAAAAGTGTTTGATGCCAGTGATATCTATCCGAGATCCGAGATTGTGACCCTCAAGCGACTGCAGATCGAGACGATCCAGCAGACTCTTGACACACTTCGGAATGAGTTAATGGCCGTTCCAGGTATTGAAAATGTCTCCTATTCCAGCCACGTACCATTTGACGGAAGCAACTCCGGGCGTCACGTTACCCCTGAGTTAGGAAACGAGAACAAGAAATTTATCATCAGGCAGGTACAGGTAGATGAGAATTTTCTAACGACCTACAACACCCCTCTACTTGCCGGGCGTGATCTTACTTCGAAGAATAGCAGTGATTACTTTGTTGAGGGTAAGACAGCGAACGTAATGCTTAATGAACTGGCAATCAGCAAGCTGGGTCTGCCCTCCGGCGAAGCTGCGATCAACCAGGTTTTTTACGACTTCGCTTCGAGTCGTGAGCCCAGTATTTTCACGGTGGTGGGGGTGTTTCCGGACCAGAATTTTGAAGGCTTCCACAACAGTGTAAAGCCAACGATCTATATGATGCCGCATCTGAATGCAACACAGCGTAGAGGCAGTGCGATTCAGTACGCATCCATTCGTGTGAAGGGGGTGGCTATGAATGATGTATTGCCACAAATAGAGATGCATTGGAAAAAGCTGATACCTGAGTATCCGATCCAGGTAGAATTCCTTGATGAGACATTTGGCAACACGGCAGAAGTCTACGATATATTTAGCCAGGTCCTTGGAGGGTTTGCATTTATTGCTTTTACACTGAGCATGATCGGTCTGTTTGGTCTCGCTGCTTTTATTGCGGAAAGCAAAACCAAGGAAATCGGAATAAGAAAAGTAATGGGTGCAAGCGTTTACCAACTCGTGAGATTGATGATCTGGCAATTCTCCCAGCCGGTCGTTTGGGCGTTGCTGGTTTCCTTGCCCCTGGCATACTTTGCTTCCGGCATGTACACGAATTTTTTCGTTGATAGAATATCCATGAGCTGGGCTATTGTGATCTTCGCCGGTGTTTTAGCTGTTGCACTTTCCTGGTGTGTCGTCGCCATACACGCCATCAAGATCGCCAACACAAACCCCATCGGCTCGCTCCGTTATGAGTGAAAGGAGGTCCGACGGACCTCCTTTGTTTCGATGGAAGCCACATTGTCTCGTGGTCGGAATCCTGATACTGGTTTCTGTTTCATCCTACGCCGGTGAGACCCGTGAGGTTGTATCAATATCAACCTGAATCCTGGATAACCCTTGACGTCGACAAGCTCAACGGACGAATTGAAATCGAAAGCTGCTTATCGATGCTGGCGGGCGCAGGATTCTGAGCTCTTTCGAGGAGAAGTGTGTCCCTGAACACGGGCCTTATTCCTCTGGTTTTAGAGTCACTTTTCCACCTCTGATCTTCAATTTGTACCAGGAACTGGCCTTTTGCGATGCGTGCAGACTTGCTGAGCTGTAAAGCTGCATAAACAAGTGCCAGAATGGCAATCGGTATCCCCAAAATCGTCGCGAAATTGGCCAGTAGAGCCAGGTCGTTGGCATCAGTGTACATATCGAGTTAGGACGTAACTTTGGATATAACACTGGCGCATGGAATAATCTGGAAAGTAGAGGGGTGGCGATTTCCTTGTATTCCCTTTACTTCCTGTTTTCAAGGACAATGTAAACTGATTTACCATGATGGGATTCCAATGACGAATATTAAGGTGGTGTTGTTTGATGCGGACGGTGTTATTCAAACCACCCCACAAACGTGGCGTTCTCGACTAGAAGCACTGGTGGGTGATCCCGGGAAGGTTACCGATTTTCTTGCAGATGTTTTTGAAGCTGAGAAACCCTGCCTTACAGGACGAGGTGATTTTTCCGTCGAACTTGGCAAGGTTCTGGATCGTTGGCATTGTCAGGCAACCGTCGAGGAAGCCCTGGAGATCTGGACGATTATCGAACCCGACCAGGAAATACTTGATGTGGTTGCCAGGGTCCGGGGCCAGGGTATCCATGTCGCACTAGCTACTAACCAGCAGAATCATCGGGCAACCATTATGACGAACCTGCTTGGTTATAGTGATCTGTTTGACGAACTATTTTTCTCCTGCCATCTGGGTTATGCGAAACCGGATCCTGAGTATTTTCTGCAGATCATGGCGAGGCTCAATTTAAATACGCCAGACGGATTATTTCTCGACGATCACCTGGTGAATGTGCAGGGAGCGAAAGGTGCGGGCTTGCATGCTGAGGTTTATAACCTTCAATCCGGGGCGGACGATCTTTGCCAATTACTTACAGGTTATGGTATTGCCATTTCTTAATCAGCCCGCTAAGGAGCAAAAAATGAAGATGTGGATTGATGCTGATGCTTGTCCGGTGGTAATCAAGGAAATTCTTTTTCGGGCAGCAGAGCGCACAAAAATTGAAACGACACTCGTTGCGAATCAGTTGATTCGAGTTCCGCCTTCGCCTTATATCAAGTCCCTCCAGGTGGTCGCAGGGTTTGATGTTGCAGATGACGAGATTGTGAGGCGGCTGGTTGCCGGTGATCTTGTGATTACCAGTGACATACCACTCGCATCAGAAGTCATCGATAAGGGAGGCTATGCTTTGAGCCCGCGGGGAGAGCTCTATTCTGTGGAAAATATCAAATCCCGGCTGAACATGAGGGACTTCATGGACACCTTGAGATCCAGTGGCATCCACACAGGCGGTCCATCCACGCTTAACCAGACGGATCGAAAACTGTTCGCCAATCAGCTGGACAGGCTTCTGACCAAATACGGTCAATAGATCCCGGATAAGAATAAGGTAGTATTACCATTTAGGGTTGAGTGAAGTTCGTGACTAATTATCACACTGTTATCTGGGACTGGAATGGCACCCTGCTTGATGACGTACACCTGGCACTGCGTATAGCCAATGACATCTTTGCCGAAAATGGTGTCGCGCGTATTACCCGCGAACACTACACACGGATCTTTGACTTTCCTGTAAAAGAATATTACGAACGCGCTGGATTGTTCCTGTCTGATTCACAGTATGAGGAGATCAGTGAACGTTTTTGTGATGAGTTCGAAGCTGATTTGGCAACAGTGCGTCTTTTTCCTTCTGTTCAAGCTGTATTGTCGGCAGTCGGGCAAAGTGGATTACAGCAGTATATCCTGTCTGGCACAGAACACCCGAGATTGGCCAGGATGCTTGACAGTTTTGAAATATCCGGTCACTTCGACGGTTTTAAAGGCATGTCTGATGGGTTGGCCCACGGCAAAATCACTGCGGCTTGTGAATTACTGAACGAATTTGAACTTGAGGCAGCAGGTACGGTGGTGGTCGGGGATACGAGCCATGACCATGGAGTTGCACAAGCGATGGGCCTGGATTGCCTTTTGCTTGCTACCGGTCATCAATCGTTTGAGCGTCTTTCCAAACTGGATTGTCCGGTCTTTCACTCACTGGCTGAATTACAGAATCATTTACTGCGCCAGGCAGGTTGATGTGAGGCGAACTGGGAGAACATGAGGGGGGTAAAAACGGGGCTGCCTGTGAACAGGCAGCCCCGGATCATTATAGAACTTTTACGTTAGCGGCTTGCGGCCCCTTGTTCCCTTGCTCTACTTCAAACTCTACCTCTTGCCCTTCAGCAAGCGTTTTAAAACCAGAAGAAACAATTGCTCTAAAGTGAACAAAGACATCATTACCTTCTTCTCTTTCAATAAAGCCAAAACCCTTCTTTTCGTCAAACCATTTCACTCGGCCATTAGCCATAGTCTATCTCCAAAAATAATAAATTGATCAATCAGGCCCGGGGACCGAATTGAAAAAGCGCTGAAAAAAAGCAGGAATTACTTACGAAAAACAAGATGTGATATCAAGCGTCAACAAAATTGCACGTATTAAATAGCTGCTGTAATTGTTACCAGCGCGAGCAGTCTAACCTAAAATGGAACAAAGTAAAGCCTGATTGGTCGGATTTTTCGACTAAACCCAGCGTTGCGGCTCGTCTGGAGGTCGCATTAGAGGTCACCCTGACTATTTTTCAGCTGTTTTGTTATAAGAAACGCAGTAATTCGCTTAACGTAACTATTTAGACGAGTGGTCTGTTTTGTGGGGTTTTTGCTGCGTTGCAGTATGATTCTCTGGTGGAGTGTCCTATAGAGATAGTTGTTTAAGTTATGATGTGTTGGGCTCACTCCTAAAAACAGGCAACAGAGCGATTGCATGAATGGACTGATTGTTGATAATGAGGGCGCCATTCGCCTGGCGATCTTTTTTTGCGCCTTTGCCATAATAGCCATTGCTGAGAGGCGGCTGCCACATCGCCGGATGTCTCTACCTTGGGTTAATCGCTGGCTCAACAACCTGGGTCTTAGCGTAGTAAACACCTTGTGTCTCCGGGTTTTGGTGCCGTTTTCTGCCACCTTCTTCGCGATTTATGCGGTAGGCAATGGCTGGGGATTACTTGAATTTCTGGATTTGCCCACATGGCTTTCAATCCTGTTATTCGTTCTGGGTTTCGACTGTGCGATTTACTTTCAACACAGGCTGTTTCACGCAGTACGGCCATTGTGGTTGTTACATCGGGTACATCACACCGATCTGGATTACGACATCACCACAGGCACACGGTTTCATCCGTTGTCGATAATAATCTCAATGGCAATCAAGATCTGCCTGGTGTTGGTGTTGGGTGGCCCCGTCGTGGCGGTGCTTATCTCGGAAGTGCTGTTAAACCTGACGTCCATGTTTAATCACAGTAATATTAAGATTCCTTCTGCCGTTGACACTGTATTGCGTAATTTTGTGGTGACCCCTGACATGCACCGCGTTCACCACTCGTCGAAATTCGAGGAATACAACCGGAATTTTGGCTTCAATTTCCCCTGGTGGGACCGGGTGTTTGGTACCTACCAGGCACAACCTGAACTAGGTCATACCCATATGGTGCTTGGTATTGACGGATTCGGGGAATCTGAATCTGTGAGGGTGCAGGATTTATTGATGCAACCGTTCCGGGACAATCAACCGGGCAAAGTTGGCAAGCATCAATAATCCCCGTAAGCTGTGCGGGATGTACCCAATAGCAAGCAGAAATAGAGTGAAGCATTATGAGTGAAGCAATCAGCGTCAGCGAATTCCCTGATCCCTATTCAATCCCACTAGAAGATATTGATGTCAGTGATCCGATGATGTTTAAGGCCAATGCTTTTTGGCCATATTTTGAACGTTTGCGCAAGGAGGACCCGGTACATTACTGTAAAGACAGTCCCTTCGGCGCTTTTTGGTCAGTCACAAAGTTCGACGACATTATGGAAGTTGAGAAGAATGTTGATGTGTTTTCATCCGAGGTCGGTGGCATCACTATCTTTGAACGCATGGCTGATTTCAAAACAACCAGTTTTATCCAGATGGACCCGCCCAAACATGATGTCCAGCGCAAGACGGTGACTGGTGTGGTGGCACCCACTAATCTCGCGTTACTGGAGCCGATCATCCGCGAACGCGCAGCGAAAATACTGGATGAGCTTCCGCTGGGCGAGACTTTTAACTGGGTCGATCGGGTTTCTATCGAACTCACGACTCAAATGCTGGCAACCCTGTTTGATTTTCCATTTGAGGAACGTCGCCGCTTGACCTACTGGTCCGACATGGCCACGTCTTCTGATGTTAACGGTGGTACCACCCCGGAGGACCAGAGGCGAGAGGCGTTGCTGGAATGCCTGGAAGTTTTTACTGGGCTTTGGAATGATCGTATTAACAAAGAACCCGGCAATGACCTGATATCGATGATGGCTCATGGCAAGGACACGCAAAATATGGACCCGATGGAATTTCTCGGGAATCTTATTCTGCTCATTGTCGGGGGTAACGATACCACCAGGAATTCTATTTCCGGTGGTGTGTACTTCCTTAACCAGTTTCCGGAACAGTACCAGAAACTACGAGACAACAAGGATCTGATTCCGTCGATGGTATCAGAAATTATTCGCTACCAGACGCCCCTGGCGCATATGAGAAGAACCGCGACCCAGGACTATGTGCTGCGAGGCAAGCATATTAAGAAAGGGGATAAGGTCATCATGTGGTATGTTTCGGCCAATCGCGATGAAGACGTGATTGAAAATCCCAACGAGTTCATTATTGATCGGGATCGTTCCCGACATCATATGTCTTTCGGATTCGGTTTACACCGATGTATGGGGAATCGACTGGCAGAAATGCAGTTACGCACAGTATGGGAAGAAATTCTCAAACGCTTTAAAACCGTCGAAGTCGTTGGCGAGCCGGTGCGCGTACAATCCTGCTTTGTTAAAGGCTATGAGGAACTTCCCGTCAGACTCCACGCCTGGTAGTTCTTTGCTGTTACGTCACGGGGTTGCTGAGATGATTCTTATCTAACGCCGTACAGCGATATGCCAAATCGAGCTATGAAGTTGCTGGACAAGATTCCGGTCCAGAGGTTGAATCAACAATGATATCAATCAAGAGGGAGTCTGGCGATGATCAGGGTACTCGATGAGCTGTTGGAAAAGAATCACATAAACTATCGTTGTTATAACCATCCGCCCACTTACACGGCGTTGGAAACTGCAGAAATACTCCATGTGACCGGCTATGAGCTGGCCAAGACGGTGATACTCAAACTCGATGGCCACTACGCCATGGCTGTTTTGCCGTCGTGTGAGCTGATCGATTTTGACAAGTTCACGCAACAAGCCGGTGTAGATACTGTCACGCTCGCAAGGGAAGTAGAATTTTCCGAGCTGGCGCCACTTTGTGACTCAGGCTGTATTCCGGCCATCGGCAATTTATTCGGCCTGTCGGTTTATGTATCAACAACCCTGGCAGAAGATGAAGTGATTTCTTTTAATGCCGGTAGTCATACTGAAGACATCAGGATGTCATTTCGAGACTTTGAATGGCTGGTGCAACCCCGAATCATGGATTTTACCACCCGTTATCAGTAGTCCTTCGAGGCGCG
This sequence comes from Pseudomonadales bacterium, assembly GCA_029941905.1. Taxonomy (GTDB): domain Bacteria; phylum Pseudomonadota; class Gammaproteobacteria; order Pseudomonadales; family Azotimanducaceae; genus JAHRVQ01. The sequence continues at coordinate 38,541 of JAPYTQ010000004.1, forward strand.
CCTTGCGGCCAAGCTTCCCGACTCGCTGAACCTGGCAATTTCACCTGGAAGGACTACTAACTCAAGGTTTTGGGTCGATGTGGCAGTGTGTTTGACTGGCATCCGGATCTTCGTGAAAATCCTTCTCTTTAAAGAGGGACAACAGATGAGCACTTTATTCGGTCCGGTCATTCAACAGGGCTACGTGGTCCCCGATATCGACGCTGCGATGGCACACTGGCTCGCCCGCGGGGTAGGTCCCTTCTTTGTCGAACACCTGGTGAACTTTGAGGGCCTGGTAGGCGACAAAGTTGAACAGCTGGAACTCGTCGCTGCATTTGCCTATTCCGGCGATCAACAAATAGAAGTGATCGAACCCAGGGGTTCGGTCAATTCGATTTACAACCAGTACCTGCAAGATAATCCAGCCGGTGGCTTGCAGCATCTCGCTGTATGGGTCGACAACATTGACACGAAGCTTGCGGAGCTTGAATCATTGAATGCACCATACGAAGTGAAGCAACGTTATGGGGCTGGTCATGCTTATCTTGATTCAAAGCAGGAACCTGGTGTGATGATTCAACTGATGGCCCACAATCCTGCCATCGATGAATTGTTCTCAATCATCAAACAAGCTTCGGAAACCTGGGACGGTATCGAGGACCCGATTCGTCGGATTGACTGGTCGACCGGAAAGCCAGTCGTAAAACCTGTCTCTTCGTCCTGACTCCTAGCGACCTTCAACTTTTAGCAAATTTTTCCACAGCATATTGGGAAACCAGCGACGCAGTCGCCAGATTGATTTCGTCCCTTTCCCCGGGAAGACAAACAGTTCGCCTTTCTCAAGGGACTTATCGATAGCAGTCAATACCTCTTCGGGTTCAATGTGGGTGCCCTGGTCAAATACTTTTGGCCAGACCGTATCGCGGGCTTGCTGTAGCAGAGGTGTTTTCACCGGCGGTGGGCATACACAGGCTATTTTCAGGTTGTTATGGATGTTTTCAAAGTGCAGGACTTCAGTGAATGCCACCACTGCAAATTTTGAAGCATCGTAGGCTGACATGTAAATTGTTGGCAGCCACCCCGCGATGGAAGCGAAGTTAATAATCTCTCCTTGATTTCGGCTGAGCAGATGAGGCAATACGGCTTTGGTAGCGTTGACTACACCGTTGTAATTAATCGCCATAACACGATGGAATACTTCAGCATCGACTTCTGCGATCGTTCCCAGGGGCATGATGGCTGCTGCATTGTAAACTCGCCGAATGGGCCCGAGTTTGGTTTCGGTTTCCTCGACTGCTGCAAGTACCGATTGATAATCGGTGACATCGGTTTGGAAGGTACGGATATTCTGGAAGCCCTCGGCTGTTTCGAGTAAACCCTTTTCGTTTACATCAAGAGCGGCCACCTGATATCCAGCGGCAGCCATATTTTGTGCCGCAAGGCGACCCATGCCGCTACCGGCGCCTGTGATCAGGATGGATTCGTTGCCCACTGTAAGCTCCTCGACTACCTTCGCTATCAAGACACATATTAGCATCTTATAAGGAACAACTTTTCTTCCACCCTTCCTTTACCCTGTTGAAAATATCCATTTAGTCAAGGGTTCAATAAAAAACCAGATTAAGACGATTGTACCGCTGTATTTACGTTTACATTGCACAGGACGCGTGTTATTTGTCTTGTGGCGCACATTTATTGACTTTTTAAATAAGGGAGTGAAGTTGTGAGTACCGATACGACAAAAGCGATGGATATCGCAATCAGGATTTCTGCAGTTGCCTTGCTGGCTTTCTCGTGTTTTCAGATAGCGAGCCCGTTTATCAATCCAATCATCTGGGCGGGGATTATCGCGATAGGGGTCTATCCCGTGTTCGAGATGATGAGGGAAAAAACCGGCTTGAGTCCCGGTTGGGCATCCACGATATTGACTGTCTTGATGCTGGCGATCCTGATCGTGCCCAGTTACAAGTTAACAGAAGCGTTGATCGACAATAGCCAGCAATTGTCAAAATATTTGCAGGATGATGAGTTAACGATTCCACCGCCGGGAGAAAACATAGGTGATATGCCGATTATCGGAGAGAAGCTGGACGAATTCTGGCAAAAGGCCTCGGATAATCCGGAATCTGTGTTGGGGGAATTTGAACCTCAAATCACTGCGTTGATGAAGTCGTTTACCTCAGCCGCCGCCATGGCTAGTTTGAATATTCTTGTCTTTGTTTTCTCGATTATTCTGTCAGGTGTTTTTATCGCTTCAGCATCTGGTGTCAAAGACTCGCTGGAAAATGTGTTTACGAGGCTGGCTGGTGAGCGAGGGCCGGAGTTGATGAGCTTGTCCAAAGATACTGTGCAAAGTGTTGTGAGGGGTATTCTTGGTATTGCGCTGTTGCAAACGATTCTCGCGGGAATCGGGTTTCTCGTCATTGGTATTCCGGCCGCCGGTTTGTTGGCAGTTATTTGCCTGGTTCTGGCAGTGGTGCAGATTGATATCCTTATTGTTTTGATACCACTATCGATTTTGGTTTTTTCGAATCCGGAAACAGGAACACTAGCCGCTGTTGCATTCCTGGTCTGGAATATTATTGTGGGCTTGATGAATAATGTATTGAAGCCGATATTGCTGGCACAAGGTGTTGAAGCGCCAATGGCTGTAATATTTATCGGTGCAATTGGTGGCATGATGTTGTCCGGCATTATTGGTTTGTTCGTCGGCGCAGTTGTGATGGTGCTCGGTTACACACTTTTTCTGTCATGGGTGAGAGAAGCGCATCAAGCTTGATTACCAAATTTTTATTAGCAGAACCTGAAATTTGGAGTTGAGCAATGTATCAAGTTGAAAATGTGGATGTTCTCGGCAGCCCGATGGAAGTATTCATCTTTGATCCGGCAGGAGAGGGGCCACATCCAGGTGTGGTCCTCGCCCAACACATACCTGTTGGTCATACCGGGTTGGAAAATGATGACTTCACGCTTAAAGCGGCAGAAAGGTTAGCGGATGAGGGGTACTGTGTCGCAGTGCCGTTTATTTTTCACTGGTGGCCGAAAGAGGAAGACATCCTCGTCAAGCGGGATGAGAGCCGGGATGACTGGATGGTGGCAGATGTTAAGGCTGCGTTTGAACTGTTAATGGCGAGAACTGACGTCATTGCCGATAAAATTGGGATTGCCGGACACTGCTGGGGCGGCCGGGTTGCATGGTTAGGGGCCTGCCACATTCCTGAACTAGCTGCCTGTGCAATTTTCTACGGTGGGCGAATAAAGTTAACCATGGGTCAGGGAAGCAAGCCACCCATAGAACTGGCTGGCGACATTAACTGCCCGGTGGCTGGTTTTTTTGGTAATGACGATAAGAACCCCACGTCGGAAGATGTGGATGATTATAGCGCAGCCCTCACGAAGGCAAAGGTGCCTCACCAGTTCCATCGCTACGATGGTGCGGGTCATGCGTTTCAAAATTTTCCAAGCCCGGAAAGATACAGGGAGAGTCAAAGTGAGGACGCCTGGGAGAAGCTATTTGGTTTCTTCAAACAGTACCTGCAACCGTGACACAATGCCGCATTGAAATAACCGCACAATTTACCAAAACAGGGTCTCTAACAACCGGGTAACCGGATCAATGCTGAAATCATTCGGTCCGGGTCCAGATTGAAAGAGACCCCCCCCAAACGAGATCCATTTCAGGAAACTACACTCTAACCCAATACCTTGTAACCTCGACCACGAAGGCAGTTACTGACCACACCATGTTTACGCCGCTGGGCATTTTGGCCACCTTTTAATGATCCTGTGACAGCACCCACACCCGCAGACTTCTGCACGGTACGGCTGTTTCCGACAATGGCACCAATAGCGGCACCGACTGCCGTTCCGAACACACCACTCCTGGCAGCTTCAGTGCCGGTGCTGATCTGCCGGGTATATTCCTGGCATTCAGCCAGGTCTTGCTGGTAGCGCTGATCATTGATACCTTTGGTATCAACGATGATGTCCTGGTTAACACACCCGGGTAACAGCAATATCATCAGCAATGAGGTTCCAGCGACTGTTAAGGTTTTCATAAGTTCTCCCGGCTTTGATAGCAGTCTATCGAGGTGAACCTGAATAGCAGATGAACGGATCTGCCTGTTTTCCACCGCCTGCAATTGGTTGGTACAATCTGGTTAAGTTGAGTTAACAAGGAAGTAAGTCAATGAGTGATGAGGTAAATTATGGTCCGCTAACGGCGCTGATTGGAACCTGGAAAGGACACATGGGTACAGACATCTCGCCGGAACCTGATGGTATCGAAAACAATCCCTATTATGAAACGATAATATTCACCTCTATCGGTGATGTGGAGAACGCCGAGACCCAGGAGCTGACCGCGCTGCACTATCGTCAGGTGGTCAGTAGAAAATCCGACGACAAGGTTTTTCACGATGAAACCGGTTACTGGATGTGGGACGAAACCAATGACGTTGTTATGCACTCCCTGACTATTCCTCGTGGCGTCTGTTTGTTGGCGGGTGGAAAAGCCGAAGACACCAGCGATGGTATTTTACTGGAAGTTTCTGCCGGTCAGGACGACCCGGATTGGCGAATTATCCAATCGCCTTTTATGCGTGAAAACGCGTCAACAATTGAGTTTCGGCATACATTAACCGTTCGAGGTGACCGATTGTCATACAAGGAAACCATAGTTCTCGACATCTATGGCAGGCGATTTGAGCATACCGATGAGAATGAACTGACCAGGCAGTAGAATAGTGCCGGAGAAACAGATGAACAAGGTCGAAACAGCACTGGCTAAGCTCTCAGTGGCGGAAAAAGTAAAACTGGTATCAGGTGCCAGCATGTGGCGCACTTATCCCATCGAGGGAGCATCAATACCCGTGTTGAAAGTCAGCGACGGGCCGAATGGGGTTCGTGGAGATGGGGGAGTATCTGCGGCTTGCTTTCCTGTTGGGATATGTATGGCCTCAACCTGGAACGCTGATTTGATCGAGAAGCTGGGCCAGGCCGTTGCCGAAGAAGCTATCAGTAAAGATGTACAGGTCGTGTTGGGTCCTACGATTAACATCCATCGCACCCCTATCGGCGGTCGGAACTTTGAATGCTATTCGGAGGATCCGTATCTATCGGGCATTCTCGCTGCTGCCTTTATCAATGGCATACAGGGGCAGGGTGTAGGTGCCTGTGTAAAACACTTTGTTTGTAATGACTCTGAATTCGAACGGCATACTATTTCCACCGAGGTGGATGAACGCACATTGCGGGAGATCTATCTGCGCCCGTTTGAAATTGCGGTCAAACGTAGTCATCCCTGGACAATTATGTCCTCTTATAATCGTATTAATGGCGTGTATGCCTGTTCCCATGATTATCTGATAAACCAGGTTCTGAAGACGCAGTGGGGTTTTCAGGGTCTCGTGATATCAGACTGGTTTGCGGCAAAGGAAACCGTTGCCAATGCACTGGGTGGATTGGACCTCGAAATGCCTGGTCCGGCGATCGCCTGGGGTGAGGCACTGATGGCGGCTGTGAATGATGGTTCTGTGCCAGAGTCTGTCATAGACGACAAGGTCAGTCGGCTCCTGCGTGTGATCGAATGGTCTGGACGTTTCGAAGATCAGCAAGAGAAACCGGAACAGGGCCTGGACAAACCAGAGCATCGGCTAATTGCTTATCAGGCGGCCGCTGAAGGGATGGTATTGGTGAAGAACAACGGTATTTTACCGTTGCAGAATGACGCCATACGCAGCCTCGCGGTGATAGGGCCAAATACCCGTGACTTTAGAATTATGGGGGGAGGTTCTTCTTCGCTAAAATCACACTATGTTTCAACTCCACTGGATGCGTTAAATGAGAAACTTGTCAATGCGCAGATCACCACGGCAATGGGGTGTTTAACCCATAAGTATATTCCCGAGGCAGAACGCCAATGCCTATCTCCGGATCTGGACAGCGACGCACAAGGGCTGCTGTGTCGTTTTTACTCGGGCAAGATTGGGTCCGAACTGGTTGCAGAACGTGTTATCGCACCAGCCAACATCAGATTACTCGGCGTCGCTGAGGGAGCAAATTCGGCGCAGGTTGAGGGCTACTACAGGGCCGGTGAAGCCGGGGATTATGAATTTGGCCTGCTTTCGACAGGTCAGGCAAAGCTCTATGTTAATGATGAACTGCTCATCGACAATTGGACTGAGACCGAACAGGGGCAAGCCTTTTTTACCCAGGCAACCACAGAGAAGCGCGGATTGGTTTCGTTAGTTGAAGGCCAGTCAGCGAAAATCAGGATTGAGTTCGAAGCCAATCCCGAGAATAATTTCCGGGCGGTGCGTTATGGCATTTTACCTCCCCAGCCCGAAGATAGCATCGCTGACGCGGTTGCGGTTGCACGGCAAGCGGATGCTGTGTTGCTGATGGTAGGTACCAACGATGACTGGGAAACTGAAGGCAATGATCGCGAGATGCTTGAGCTACCGGGCGACCAAAACGAACTGATCAGGCAAATTGTCCGGGCGAACCCAAAGACGGTTGTGGTTAACAATAGCGGCTCTCCGGTGGCTATGCCCTGGCTGGATGATGTACCGGCGGTAATCCAGAGCTGGTTCCCCGGGCAGGAATTTGGTAATGCGCTGGTGGACATTTTACTGGGTAAGATAAACCCATCAGGTAAATTGCCCATTACTTTTCCGAAACGGCTCAAGGATACTCCCGCGTATACAAACTATCCCGGTGAATTCGGCAAGGTGAACTATGGGGAAGGGTTGTTTGTCGGTTATCGGTGGTATGACAAACGAGAGATAGAACCGTTACTGTCGTTTGGACATGGATTATCCTATACCAGCTTTGACTACAGTGATTTGCGTGTTTCGGATTTTGACAGGGCAAACGGTGCTGTGGTCAGTTTTAGCTTGTCTAATTCCGGTTCAATGGATGGAATGGAAACAGCCCAGGTGTACATTGAACCTTTGAGAAGCCCGGTGGCGCGACCCAAACAGGAGTTGAAGGCGTTTATCAAAGTTGATCTTGCCGTGGGGGAAAAGAAACCACTGAGCATTCGTCTGGACGCGGAAGCTTTTGCCCACTGGGATCTGGGCCAGTCAAATTGGTTGGTCGCGCCGGGGGCATATCGAATTCATGTGGGGAGTTCTTCACGCGACTTTAAATTGACGGAAGAAATTACACTATGAGGCGTTAGCCATGGAATCAAGAAAACAAAACCACAATGGCATTGAGACTGCGTATCGCGATACAGGAGGAGATGGAATTCCGTTCTTACTGGTACACGGATTTACCGGGTCGATGCTGGACTTTCAGGATGAAATGGAGATTCTCGGTAAAGACTGCCGAACCATTACTATGGACCAGCGTGGCCACGGCGATTCGACCAACTCCAGGGAGCCTTCAAACTACGATCTGCGCACATTGGTCGATGATCTATTGAGTTTTATCGAAGCACTGAATCTGGAGAAGCTGGATATTCTAGGTCATTCCCTGGGCGGGATGGTTGTAATGCGTGCAGTGCTGGCACGACCGGATTTATTTCGGTCCATGTTACTGATGGATACTGCAGCCGAGGGGTTGAATCTTAATATGAAGTTACCGGAGAGTTTCTATCCAGTCATACGAGAGAAGGGGGTGCAGGCCCTGCTGGGCAACATGAAGGAGAGGAAAAAAACGCCGTCAGAACAAAACGGTATTGATTATCTGGGTGAAACAGAGCACTGGCGACGGATAGAATTGAAACTGACACAGATGGACCCGGAAGCTTTTATCCGTTTGCAGGTGGGCCTGTCGGACCAGGTTGCTGTGCTGGAGGATCTGAAAACCCTGCATTGCCCTACAACGATTCTGTTGGGTGAAAATGACGTGCCGTTTATCGAGCCGTCGAAGCGTATGCACGCATGCCTGAGCGATTCCGAGTATGTTGAGATAAGTTACGCCTCGCATTGCCCGCAATATGAGAGTGTCAAAGGCTGGCGGGACACGATCCAGCATCACTTTATGCGCCTGTCTTCACGTGGACTGTAGGATTGACGCTGTGTTTCTGTCAGGTTTCCTCGACGGGTTGACTAGAGAGCAAACTTTCTCCTTTAATGGCTCCTACATATTTCAATAGTGAGTAAGGAATGCCTGTGGCTTATCAATTTATAGACCTGGAAATTGCAGACAAGATTGCGACGCTAAAACTGAATGCGCCGGAGGTGCTCAATGCGCTCTCTGCACCAATGGTCGCTGAAATATCGACAGCCCTGACTGAGGTCACACAACCGGATAGCGGTGTGCGGTGTCTGCTGATGACGGGGGTCGGTCGTGCTTTTTGTGCCGGGGCTAACCTCCAGCCAAAGGGCCAGGATTCCGATTTACCACCTGCGGGCCAGGTGCTCGAAACCCACTACGCGCCAGTGATGAATAAAATCCGGCACCTGCCATTCCCTTTCGTGACAGCCGTTAATGGCCCGGCGGTGGGTGTTGGGATGAGTTTTGCGATGATGGGTGACTTCGTTCTTGCCAGCGAGAATGCCTATTTTCTGCAGGCCTTTGCCAATATTGGGCTGGTGCCAGACGGGGGCGCTACCTATATGCTCCCCCGGATGATTGGCTGGAGTCGTGCCCTCGAGCTGTCACTGCTTGCAGAACGATTGCCAGCAGCAAAGGCAGAGGAATGGGGCCTTGTTAACAGGGTCGTGCCAGATGAGAGTCTTATGGAAGAATCCATGATCATTGCCGAAAAACTGGCCAATGGACCCAGGTCACTGGGTCTGATCCGCAAAGCCTACTGGCAGAGTCTTGACAACAGTTTTGCGGAACAGATGCAGTTTGAGGCGAACCTGCAGCAACAGGCTTCTGCAACCTGGGATAATAGGGAAGGGGTTACTGCCTTTCTTGAGAAGAGAACGGCGAAATTCGAAGGTCGTTAGCATAAAAAAAGCCAGGTGTTTTCAAGGTGAGTTCCTGGCTTTTTTTCCGCTGCGTGATAGTTCAGGCTATCATTACTTATTCGAAGTTGGGACTTCCGAGAACGGAATTCCCTTGTCCAGCCGAGGCTCCTGAGGCAGCCCAAGTACCCGTTCAGCAATAATGTTCGCCATAATCTCATCCGTACCACCGGCAATTCGTAAACCGGGAATGCTCATATAAGCACCCTGAAACAGATTTTCGGTGTCTTCGGCGTCCGGCGTCCACATGATGCCTGCCTGCTCCATCAGATCAATGGCGAAGGAAGCAAGATCCTGGGACTTGGGCGCACCCACCAGTTTGCCAATGCTGTTTTCCGGTCCAGGGATTTCACCCTTTGACAGGGCAGTCATGGAGCGATACCCGGTGTACTTCAACCCGGCTTCCTGGACGTACCAGTTGGCGAGTTTGGCGCGTACGGCTTTATCCTTGATAGCAGGCTGATCATCAATCTGTACCTTCTCGGCAAGTGCCATAGCTGTTTTGAACCCTGCATTACCTCCTCCACCGCCGATAGAAGCGCGCTCGTTCATTAATGTTGTGAGCGCCACTTGCCAGCCCTGGCCGACTTCGCCTAACCGCTGGGCGTCAGAGACACGGACATCGGTAAAGTAGACTTCATTGAAACCTGATGCGCCTGACATTTGTTTAATCGGCTTGATTTCTATGCCGGGGGACTTCATGTCCAAAAAGAAATAGCTCAGACCCTGGTGCTTGGGTGCCTCGGGGTCAGTACGCAGTACTAAAATGCCCCAGTCAGAATACTGGGCGCCTGAAGTCCAGATCTTCTGGCCATTGACTATCCACTCGTCACCGTCACGTTCTGCTTTGGTACGAAGGGCTGCGAGGTCCGAGCCACCAGCTGGTTCACTGAATAGCTGACACCAGATCTCTTCTCCGCTTGCCAGTTTAGGCAGGAACCTTTGTTTTTGTTCTTCTGTCGCCCAGGTCATCATGGTGGGTGCAGCCATGCCCTGGCCGATACCAAACATGCCCGTGTTAGGTGTATCTACCTTGCCTTCCTCCTGGTTGAGAATTACCTGTTCAATGGCGTTTGCACCCCGACCGCCGTATTCCTTTGGCCAGCGAATACAAGCCCAACCGGCGTCGGCTTTTTTCTTTTGCCAGAGTTTCGCCTGCTGCATGGGGTCAAGCCCCTTCAGCTCGCTGGCTGTGGGAACATTTGCCTCTAACCACTTGGCTGCTTCTTGTCTAAATTTTGCTTCTTCTGCAGAATCATTAAAGTCCATCGTCGTATCTCCTATGCTGCATTCTGTTTTTCAACAGCCGTTATTAACTTGTCCTGCCATTGCGCCTCGCTACCGATGTTTACGGATAACAATTTGGCCCGGCGATAGTGGAACTGGCAATCAAACTCCCAGGTAAACCCCATGCCGCCATGGGTCTGGATATTTTCTTTTGATGCGAAGTAATAAGCTTGAATACCGGCGACACGGGAGCTGGCTGCCGCCACAGGCAACTCGGCAGCATCAGTATTAAGTGCCCAGGCTCCAAAATAGCAATTCGACCGCGCCAGAGTATTTTTTACATACATGTTGGCGAGCTTGTGTTTTATCGCCTGGTAGCTGGCGATGGGACGACCGAATGCGAATCGGCCAAGCGCATACTCTTTCGCCATCTCAAGTGCGGCATCAGATCCGCCTGTCTGTTCCCAGGCAAACAGCACGGCAGCCCGGTTGAAAATATTCTGAGTTGCCTGCCAGCCAGTGCCTTCTTCGCCCAATAATTCTGCGCCAGCGTCAGAGAAGGTTAGGCTTGCGTGAGAACGGGTGGGGTCAAGGGTCTGGACTTTCTGCTTTTCAACGCCATCTGCATTCAAGTCTGCAATATAGAGACTGGCACCATCGCCTTTATCTGATTTGGCCACCACAATGGCAAAGTCAGCGATGTCACCGTCTGCTACGGGAATTTTGACGCCATTAAGTGAATCTCCACCTTGGGTGGACAAATTCGCAGGTGTTGTCTGACCTTGTGCTTCTGCCAGCGCGAAAGTGCCAATGATTTCGCCGCTGGCCAGCCTGGGTAACCAGGTTTCTTTCTGTGACTGGGATCCACAGGCCAGGATGGCTTCTGTTGCAAGGTACACCGAAGATGAGAAGGGTAAAGGTGCAATGGCTCGCCCCAATTCGTCTGCAATAACTGAAAGTTCGAGGTAGCTTAAGCCAAGGCCATCGTACTCTTCAGGGATCACGGTGGAAGTCCAGCCCATTTCGGCGACTTTTTTCCATAGTTCAGCGTTGAACGGCTGATCACCTTCTAATGCGACCCGCACTGCTTTTAAAGAGCAGTTATCCTGGAGGAACCCACGAGCCTGCTCCCTGAGCAGATTTTGCTCCTCCGAAAATTCAAAATTCATCTCTCATTACCTCTTTTATCGTTGAGTAGTTCACTTTCTAGCTTGAAATTGCAAACGTAAGATACTTTCTTGAGGGGGTGTTGGGCAAGTGCCGAAGCGTTTAGTTAATGGAATTTCTGCTCACAGAACACTTTATCGGACGGGCAAATCCTACCCGCGATGGAATTCCGCACGCGAGGAGAAAGACATAATCAGTGACAACGCCGGGGACCAAAGGCTTGTTAAATTCCCGAAAAGCGACAGGGATCACAGGCAGAGGATGCCGTGATAGGTAAAATTTACTGATCACGTGATGCTCTTTATCTGGATATATCCGGATCTGTTTTGTAAGAGAGACAATGAAAAAAATGAGAATCCAAATGGCTATTCCGGCGAGAACCTGGCGTCAAACCCGCTATTTTGTCCTTGCGCTGACTTTTTTTATGGTCGGCTGTGAAAAATCTCTCGAAGATCAGAGATCGGAGATCAAACAGCTTATTGATCGCGGTGAGGCTGTAGAATTAGTTGAATATATAAAGGATCACGAGATCGATATTTCTCTGGATATGGGGGAAGGGCAGACCATATTAACCTACGCTTTTGGAGCTGCGGCTACTGGCGTTGTAAGCAAACTGGTAGAGAACAATCTGGTTAGCCATAACACCGGTGGAAGCATTGTTGATTTCTTGATCGAGCATAACAAGCCGGACATTATCAGGATGGTATTTGAAAAAGGTCTTCCCGTGGAAGACAAATCCATTGATCTGCGGACAAATATCAATGTGAGAGTGTCGATCATGGCGGATTCTGATGAGATGATCGGTGTGTTGCTGGAAAATGGCTACTTCTTTCCGGATCTTGTCAGTGCTTTGGAACTGGGTATTGATAGCAGTGCCAGGAAGGTGCTGGTCACGTTGATTGGCATTCCTTTTGAAGAGCAGGGCAAATCAGCGCTTGAAGCCTATTTATATTCAAGAAGCCAGGGCTTTTTGTATGCAACAACCCATGCAGATAAAGAAACGATAGAAATCGTGGATATCACGACCAGGAAATTGTTTTATCATTTGCTTAACAAGCAAAAACTATTTAACAACAAAGGCTACTGCCAGCAAGTGGAAAGCGGTAATCCGAGTGCCTTTATCATAGCCAAGTACGACACCAGAACCAAATGCGACGACTTCCAGGAAATACTCATACGCGTTGCTTTAAATGCCAATGGACATAAAGCTGACATCATTCGACTGTTGAAATTTCGAGGTATCGACATCGATAAAGTATACGGCTACCAGGGACCGACAGGCTCGAGTTCAGACACCGAGTTTTACAGAACACCGCTCATGTTTGCCGCAGGCATCGCTAACGTCGATGCGGTACGAGGGTTCAGTGACGCTGGAGCGGATCACACGAGTACAAACAATACAGGCTACTCGGCCGTTGATATAGCTGTTAAAAGTGATGGCGAAGGACATGCCGAATTCTCGATAGAACGTCGTGAAAAAGTGGTCCGAATTCTGTTGGATGCAGGTGCCAACGTCAATCCCGAGATATTGTTTGGCCATATCGCTAATCTGTCCTATCCAATTGTGATCGACCTGATTAAAAACACGACAGAATACAAACCCGGTGTGCCCTTTCAGCTGGGTCGCTATGAAACCGAGTCCGCCCTGAATAGATTCGTGGCCCAGGCGACTCGCTTCACCGGTGACAGGCTGGAGATTACCAGGGCAATGCTGGATCTGGGTGAAGATCCGAACCTGCAGCTCTATCGCAGTGGCCAATCTGGATTGCTCAGGGCGTCCGTGGTACATGCTGCTCGCAAACGAGGCCTGAACGAGATTGTTACCTTACTCGAAGACAGTGGAGGTAGAAACTGGGAAGCGTGGACACTGAATTAGTTCAGTATGACCTGATCACCCGCTTGTACCCATGGCGGAGTAGGACATCATTACACGGCTAAGTCTTTCTGACATATCACCGCGAAGCGAATCGGCTCTTCCGGGTATTGCCAGGTTGTCACGTTCTTTCGGGTCGCTGTCCAGGTCATAGAGTTCCACATCGCCGGATGAATATTGGGAATAACGATGCCGATCAGTGATGACGGTTCTGCTATGCAGTGGCAAGGGACTGCCGTGCATCGCCAGTGGGAAATCTTCTTCTATATAAACATGGTCTCGAACCGTTGCGCAGTTGTCGTCCAGAACAGGTTTCAAGCTCACGCCCTGCATATCCATGAATCCGGGAACATCGCAAAAATCCAGCATGGTTGATGACAGGTCCAGGGAACTGGCCAGGGCATTCGTCCTTTTTCCAGTTGCGCCCGGGAGTTTTATCAACAAAGGCACCCTGAGACATTCCTGGTAGTGCATGGTCGCTTTTAACATCAGACCATGGTCGCCAAACATATCACCGTGATCACTGGTGAAAATGATGATGGTGTTGTCGATCTGTCCGGAAGTCTCGAGTACGTTGATGACCTTACCAATAGAATGATCCATCATTTCAATCATGCCGAACTCCGCCGCCATGGCCTGCTTGACGATGTCCCTGGTTGGGCCGAACATCTGCACGTAGTTTTTACGGGGTTCCAGTGACCTGATGAATCTCAGATGGGCCGGTGCATCCTGCAACGAATCTTCGAAGCTGTCGGGGATCGGCATGTCATTCGCAGAATAAGCGTTCCACCATTTGCCCGGTGGCGTGAACGGGTGATGAGGGTCGGGAAATGAACATTGCGCAACCCAGGGTTTTTCCTTGCGCTGGTTATCTGTCAGCCAGGTACACATTCGTTCAGTAACATACGTGGTGGAATAGAGCTCCTCTGGCAGTACCGGCTTGTATATCTGCCACCAGTCTTTAGAGCGTTCCAGGGCAGGCGAATCCGGGTAGGGTTCGACCAGCAGATCTTCGGCTTTGGCACCTTTACCCAGTGCCCAGCGAAAATGATCGCCGATCACCATATCGCCATGTCCGATGGCCAGCTCAGTGTGTTTGAAGCCGTAGAAGTCCTCCACCTGTGGTCTTGTTTCTGCGGAATACAACTCGGCATTTTCCAGTTCATCCCAGCCTTCAGGATAGGGGTCTTCGATGGTGGGGCCCAGTTTGTTCTCAAAAACCACATTACGACTCATGCCGTGCTGGATATGCGACTTACCAATGAGTGCCGTGTCATAACCTGCCAGGCCCAGATTACGGACAAAAGTATTGGCACCCCAGTTGAGTGAACGATCATTGAAAACAACGCCATGGGCACTGGGCATGCGCCCGGTGAGCATGGAGCAGCGATTGGGCATACAGATTGGGTTTGCGACGTAAGCCCGGTCGAAAACAGTCCCGGAGGCCGCGAGACGATCCAGATTGGGTGTCCTGACAATGGAATTGCCACCAAACCCGACATGGTCTGCTCTGAGCTGGTCTGCAATGATCCACAAAATGTTGGGTGGCATTTTCTTCCCTGCTTATCATTCATAGATGCTGAGAATCGATCATACCATCACATTCTGCCAGTCGTCAGGTGTCATCGCCGGAAGAGATGCAGTCGATGTTTGTCCGCGTACGGCTGTGATAACCTGACGAAAACACTCTGAAAAACTTACTGTGCATCGAAGTCACCTTTTTCATTTCGGTTCATGCGCCTTCCTGATTATTTCTACGTTCGCCCTTTATTCAGGTGTCAGGCAGCATGACTTTGTCTGGGATACGATCCAGTTCCTGCTTGAAAACCCGTGGGTCCATGATCCCGGCCCGGCAGAATTATTAGCAATGTTCACCGAGGTGCACAGAGCGAACTGGCAGCCTCTGATCTGGATCTCACATGCCATCGACTTTCGTTTGTTCGGCAACGATGCAGGATTACATCACCTGTCCAATGTTGCATACCACGCCATTGACTGCTGCCTGGTTTATTGGCTGGTGCTAAAGATTATGGATCATGCGGGGCAGAAACCTTCTGCCATGATCGCATTGATGAGTGCGTTTATTTTTCTGGCGCATCCGCAACACGTTCAGTCTGTCGCCTGGCTGGTGGAACGCAAAGACACACTTTCTGTGCTGTTTTCGTTGTTGATGCTGATTTTTTGGCTGAGGCAATCGACGAGTGCTGGGCGTTTTGCACCGTTGGTATTTTTTATCCTTGCGCTTATGTCAAAGCCCATGGCTGTGACGTTACCCGTGATCCTGGTGCTTTTGGATATCTATCCGTTGAACAGATATCGTTCGATCAGGGATATACCACGCCTGGTCATTGAGAAGTGGCCGTACTTCGCGTTGAGTTTCTGTGTCGGTATTCTCACCCTGACAACCCAGCAGATAGCCATGGTCAAACTGGATGACCTGCCGGTATGGGTACGATTCCTCAATGCGATAAATAACTCACTATTCTATGTGCAGGGATATTTGTGGCCGGCTAATCTTTCCCCGTTTTATCCCTATGCCTGGAATATTAATGCGATTACGACGCCTGTATTCTGGCTGCCAGGGTTGGTATTTCTGCTGGCATCGTCGACAGCCACGATTTACCTGTGGCGGCAACAGATTCGCTGGCCGGGAGTGAGTTTGCTTTTCTACCTTGTGACCCTTGCGCCAGTCAGTGGCGTGATTCACGTCGGGCCGGCTAAAGCACTGGACTACTATGTTTATCTCGCCACCTTGCCCATCGGTGTGCTGGTCTCTGTCACTGTGTTCAATCTAATTGAACGATTGCCTCGCTACAGATCGATATTTGCTGCCCTGGCAATATTTTACTGTGGCACTCTGGTGCTGCTGGCAAAGCAAAACATCACGATCTGGCAAAATGAATTCACCTTGTGGAGTCGTGCCTATCAGCTGCATCCGGAATCCGCCTATATCAATCGCAACCTGGCTGCTGCGTTTGTCTCCATGGGTGAATTTGAAACCGCCCTGCGTCATGCAGAGCTGAGTGTGCAGTATGGTTCGCGTGATAAGCAGTACCTGGAAAAACTGCGAGCCTTTGTTGAGTCGAGTTCAATTCCACAGGCAGTTCCGCAGTCAGTCCCGTAGCCAGCTCTGCAGCCCGTTCTGAAGAATAGTCCCAGGTGAGCATTTAGTCAGGGAAAATGATACGCTCGCTCTCATCATTAACGACGAAAAAACCGGTATGGATTTTGCGGTTGATCCTGTTGAGAGAAAGCTGTTGGCCGTTAGGGGAGCGAGTGAAATGTTCCCGGTCCAACAGATTTACTGTGTCGGAAGAAATTACGCTGACCATGCAGTTGAAATGGGACATGATCCCAACAGGGAAGCGCCTTTTTTCTTTATG
This sequence comes from Pseudomonadales bacterium, assembly GCA_029941905.1. Taxonomy (GTDB): domain Bacteria; phylum Pseudomonadota; class Gammaproteobacteria; order Pseudomonadales; family Azotimanducaceae; genus JAHRVQ01. Next base: position 55,097 of record JAPYTQ010000004.1, read on the forward strand.
AAACCTGCTTATTCTATCTTAGGCGACAACCAGGTCATGCAGTACCCGGCCCAATCGAACGATGTTCATCATGAAGTAGAAATGGTAGTTGCCCTGGGCGACGGTGGAGTGAATATTTCCGTTGCAGATGCCAATGATTGTATCTTTGGGTATGCCGTGGGCATTGATATGACCCGCCGTGACCTGCAGGCAGAAGCCAAGGAAAAAGGCCGGCCATGGGAATCTGGTAAAACATTTCTCCATGCTGCACCTTGTTCTTCTATTGTTATGCGGCAGGAAAGTGGATTCATTGATGATGCAGAGATTACACTGAGCATCAATGGCGTCGTAAAACAAAAAGGTAACGTGAACCAGATGATCTGGAAGATACCTGAAGTCATCAATCGGCTATCAGCTCTTTTCTATTTGCAGCCAGGCGATTTGATTTATACAGGGACACCAGCTGGCGTGGGCCCCATCGAGGTGGGAGACAAGATTGAGGCTGCCGTTTATGGTGTTGGTACCCTGAACATTACAGTAGAGGAGTAAAGTATATGCCGATTTCAAAAAAGCTGGCACTCTCCGATGAGCAGTTGGAAGAGTTAATGATCAGTTGTTGGAACATGCGTATCGCTACCCTGGGACCAGGCAATCATATTAATGTTACACCCATGTGGTTTGGTTGGGCCGGGGGTCGTGTATATACTTTCGGTCGTGGGCAGAAGGTGGTTAATGTACGGCGAGTACCGGAATGCACGGTTATTGTGGACAGAAATGAGAAGTTCCCGGAACTCCAGGCGGCGATGTTCCAGGGTGAAGCTCATGTGCTGGAAGATCAGCAGGCAGAAGCAGCTGATCCGCATCTGCAGGAAGTAAGAATCCAAATGGGCAGCAAGTATGCCGGTGGGCATGGTCAACCTTTGAGGCAGCCTGCCGAGCCCAATCGTGCCAGTGCAGCGGGTGAGTCAAGTCGCTGGATTGTGTTTGAACCAAGAAAGCTGGTGACCTGGGACAATTTCAAAATTAAAGACTTACAATCGAGGAAGAAAAAATGAAACTGGATAATGGACTTACGGGTGATTTACACCAGGTGCCAGAGAGTGTTAAGAAGCTGGAAGACGCAGGCTACGATGGGGCCATGTCGTTCGAGACAGGGAATGACCCGTTCTTCCCTTTGTTGCTGGCAGCACAGAACAGTGAACGAATTGAACTCATCACGTCAATTGCAGTGGCTTTTTCAAGGACACCCATGTTGCTCGCTAACATCGGTCACGATTTGAATGACTATTCCAAGGGTCGGTTCGTTATGGGTCTGGGCTCCCAGATACAGCCGCATATCACCAAGCGTTTCAGCATGCCCTGGTCTTCACCGGCGAAAAGAATGCGTGAGTTTATCCTGGCGATGCGTGCGATATGGGCTTGCTGGCATGAGGGTGAACGCCTTAGCTTCAAAGGTGAGTTTTATACCCATAGCTTGATGACGCCGATGTTTACGCCTCAAAACAACACTTATGGTGCCCCCAGGGTATTGTTGGCGGCAGTAGGGCCGTTGATGACTGAGGTCGCCGGTGAAGTGGCCGATGGTGTCATTTTACATGCCTTCTCAACTGAAAAGTATATGCGCGAGGTGACCTTGCCTGCCATTGAGGCTGGCCTTGCGAAGAGTGGCCGCAAGCGGGAAGACTTTCAAATATCGTATCCCGGTTTTGTTGTCACCGGCCGGACTGAGGAAGAATTTAATGCGGCAAAAACAGGCGTAAAAAAACAGATCGCATTTTATGGCTCCACGCCTGCGTACGCGCCGGTTCTTGGCATTCACGGTTGGGGAAATTTGCAACCGGAGCTTAATCGGTTATCCAAGGAAGGCAAATGGGATGAGATGGGGGAACTGATAACGGACGATATCCTGAATGAGTTTGCCGTTGTCGGTGAGGCTGACGAGGCAGTGGATAAATTCATTGCTCGCTTTGGTGATATTGCAGATCGCACCACCGTAAATTTTGCCGCGAAGGACAGTGATCATCGCGAGGCGATAATGGCGAAGATGAGGGCATAACTCCCAGGCTGGTACCAGGAGGACTATTGACTATGATACGGATAACATTTCCATTGCGTCGCAAGCAGAACCTGTCGTTTGAGGAATTTCAATCCTACTGGCTTGATCAACACGGACCTCTGGTGGCGAGCGTTGCGAAACAGCTGAATATTGCCCGTTATGTGCAGGTTCATACCATCACTGATCCGGATGAAGACCAGCCAGAAGCTCAGCGTGGCAGGATGCAAAAACCTTATGATGGTGTCGCTGAACTCTGGTTTGAATCCCTGGAGACATTAAAGCAGGATTCCGGTAGCGATTCTGTCGAAGCAGATGTTATTGAAGCGGGCGCAGCGCTGCTGGAAGATGAGCGTAAATTCATTGACCTAGAGCAGTCCCCGGGCTGGGTAAGTTATGAATGCCCACAAATCAATCCGACGCCAGAGAGCCTGGTGGCGTCTCCCGAAAGTTCCCTGATAAAGCTTTATTACCTGCTTAATCATCCCGAGGATCAGTCGTTTGATGACGTACAACGTTACTGGAGAGTGCAGCACGGACCCTTGGTAAGAAAGTACGGGCCTGCGTTGAAGATACAACGCTACATCCAGGTTCATCGCCTTGAAGATGAGTTCAACGCCGGTTTTGCAAAATCCAGGGGATGTGTTGTGCCACCTTACTTTGGTCATGCTGAATTGTGGTATGAGCAACAGGTGCCGGGTGAGCCTTCCCCACAAGCCAAGGAAGGTGCCCAGGCGCTTTACGAAGATGAGGCGCGGTTTATTGATTTTAGCGGGTCGGCGTTATGGTTTGGCAAAGAGCATGTTGTTGTTGACTGGGATTGATGTGATTTTAAACGCACTTCAGGTAGTCATCTTAGGGTTTCCATCGATTTATTAGCTCAATTATCCCTCTGCTATTCCTTCTCACTGAAAATTCGTGTAAAACCCACGCCATGAAAATACCCAAACGACTACAACCCCTGGTGGACGATGGTTTAATCGACGAAGTTTTGAGCCGACTGATGAGCGGCAAAGAAGCCGATGTCTTTGTCGTACGTTGCGGCACTTCAATTCGTGTGGCAAAGGTCTACAAGGAATCTCTGAAACGTAGTTTTAAGCAAGCTACAACCTACCAGGAAGGCCGCAAGGTACGAAATAGCCGCCTTGCTCGCGCCATGGAGAAAAGGTCAAAGTACGGCCGCCAACAACAGGAAGAAATTTGGCACAGTGCGGAGCTGGACACCTTACGTCGTCTTGCAGCAGCGGAAGTTTGCGTGCCTGAAACCTATGGTTGCGTTGATGGGGTCTTGTTGATGGAACTCATCGCCGATGCAGCCGGAGATATCGCACCGCGATTAGCTGATATTGATATGTCACCAGATCAAGCCTTTCGTGGTCACACCATTGTAATGGAGTATGTAAAACGAATGCTTTGCGTCGGCGTTGTACACGGTGATCTGTCGGAATTTAACGTGCTGGTAGATCAATTCGGCCCTGTGATTATTGATTTCCCACAGGCTGTAGATGCAGCGGGTAACAACCAGGCGAAATCAATGCTGAGTCGAGATGTACAAAACATTACCAGTTATTATGGCCAATTCGACCCATCGCTGTTAAAGACGAATTTTGCGGAGGAAATGTGGGAGAAGTATGAAAATGGCGAACTGCTGATCACGACTGAACTAACCGGCGAATTCGCGGCAGATGAGACCCAAGCGGATGTTGGTGCGGTGCTTAGTGACATTGAGGCGGTCATTCGTGAAGAAGAAGCTCGTCTTGAACGACTGGCCCTAAATGAAACAGCAGGGTAAGTTTTTATTGATGTTCATCTTTTAGCTGCCACCTTGTTAGCAAATGGATCCCGGATCTGGACGCGAGACAAGCGGGACAGAATGTTGCAGCTGAACCCGATAAGCAACTAACAACCTTGTACAAGGCTTCTCCATCGAAGAATGCGAGCGTGTTGACCGCCTGTCTGATTTCAGGTCGGTCAGACTGCTTGCCGTTGAGTATTAGTAATGCCTGACTCACTAACAGTATCTCTGTATCTCTGTATCTCTGCGGTGATGAGTAGATCGTACCGGCCGCAACAAACATGCCAGCTTTGAACAGTCACTCACATGCGTTCTGGCAAGCGTGAATCCTTGTCAGCTTGCTCTTTTTCTCCACTATTTGGACGTGCCCCAACAATTGGTAGATGGCAGTACGCTTCAGCGTATCGGACTCAGGTGCACCCGGTGTTATTCAGTAACGTCGCCGGTTAGAGACGGAAGACCTAACTTTGATAACACCGATTGGCATGTGCTTTGCTATCATGCATGTGTATTTGTTTCGTGATATTCCGAAATTTGACGATAGTGGATCAGGGAGTATGCAATGGATAGATCAGGGTGTTTTCATCCTGGGGAGCCTGAAGTGATCTCCAGGTCGCCACGACAAAGAAATTTTTTCTCCACAATCCTCATCGTGATAATGGTTTCCGTTTTGTTAATGCCGAGGGTGGCAACTGCGCAGGAGAGCGACGGCTGGACTTTCTGCATAACACCTTATCTCTGGCTCCTGGCGCTGGACGGCAAGACCGCCGCACTGGGTAATGACGTGCCAGTAGACGCAGATTTCGGTGACATTCTGGATAACCTGAACATCGCGGTATCCGCAAACATGGAGTTAAACAACGGCAAGTGGTTCGTGGTCGTCGATCCGATGTGGTCCAGTCTGGAGATGCCTATCGAAACCGATGGTCCTTTTGGCGGCGATGTTGAAGTTGAACTACTCATTGTTGATGCGCTCGTTGGCATGAGCGTCACAGAGAATTTTGATATCTATACCGGCCTTAGATACTACGATCAGGACATAGAGGTTATTCCCAATATGTTGCCCAAGGTAGACCTTGGTGATGACTGGATGGACTACCTGATCGGTGTTCGTGCTAACAGCAGGGTTTCCGAAAAATGGTCGGTCACTGGCAAGATCGACGTCGCCGTCGGTGGTGATTCCGATTCTGCATTGTATGTACAGGCTGTATTCATGCGCTACTTCGGCGATAACAAGCATTTGGATCTCGGATGGAGGTATTACGATGTCGATTATGAATCGGGAGCCGGACTAACCAGATTCAAGTGGGATGTTGCCCACTCCGGCCCAGTTGTTGGATTTTCCTGGGAGTTCTGACGCTGAGGACGAGCATGCCGGAAAGATATCTTCGCCCTTGTTGTCATTGCGGTGATGATTGCGGCTGCGATCGCGGCCGTGGTTAAGCTGGGGCCGATACCAGGCAACATTGCGAACGACCGCTGGCATCCACAATCAGAGGCGATCAATGTACTCGGTGCGACGCATGATCACATTCATATCTCTGGTCTATGCCTCATTCTATCTTCTTGTTTTCGTTTTACGTTACATGGATCGATGCAATCCTGGAATCCCATTTACTGAAATTTGGCTATCGCCCGACCAATTTACCTTCATTCACGACACCCGCCGATGAGCTGGTAGGTTTCGATGTAGAAATGGCTCATCTGCTGGCTGAAGACATCGGTGTTGACCTTGAATTCATATCCATTGAGTCTGGCGACCTGGGCGAGATGCTGTCGACGGATCAAATTGATATTGCCATGTCTTGTATCGCAGGCTTGCTCGACATGTATGGTGAGGTGAGCTTTTCACCTCCCTATCTGCATTTGACACTCGCCCTGGTTGTTGAAGATCACATGAGACGTAGTTTTAGGAATGTTGAAGCGCTTCGAGAAGGAGATGTAACTGTCGCTCTGGTCGGTTCTCACTATTTTGAAAGCAGGATTCGCAGAAATTTACCGAACGCTGAAATAGTAGTATTGAAGTCACCCGAGGAGTTCTTCCAGGCAGATCCAGTGGCAGACGTGCTGGTGTTAACCGCTGAGGAAGGAGCCGCGTATACCTATCGGTATCCACGTTTTGCCGTCATCAACGCACCTGTTGAAACCAAAATACCTGCAAGTTACGCGGTACCAAAGGGAGATATTGAAATGATGGAGCTCGTCGGCAACTGGATTGAACTGAAACGAAGTGACGGTACCATAGACCAGTTGTACCAATACTGGATGTTAGGCGGAGTAACAAAAAAGAAGGAACCACGCTGGTCGATTGTCAGGGATGTGCTGCATTGGGTGGAATAAGAAGCTCAGTGATTTAGCCTGAATCCCAACTCATTGGATTCAGGCCTGTTCTTCCAACAGTAGCTTAAGAGACGGTATATCCACAGCTTAAGAGACGGTATATCCACGACCCTGTAAACAAACCCCATAGGCTCTATCGAACGTTGCTTTGTTCTGCGCATTAACAGCCTGGGCTTGTTCTGCCTGTGCCTGTTGTTGCTGTTGAGCATGCCGGTTATGTCTGTTCTGCCTCGATCTTCCAGCGAGAACGCCGACTGCAGCGCCTGTCTTGGCTCCATCGCTACCATCCACGATTCCACCGATGGCGGCACCTTTTAATGCACCACCCACACCGCCCCCCGATTGTTGCTGTGTTGACGTTGGTGCGGTGGCCTGCTGAGCCATGGGGTCAATGCCTGTTTCATTCCTGGCCCAAACAAAACACTCTCCCTCATCAGATTGTTGCTGGGCTGAGTCCTGGCCGTTAGCAGGATATATCATCAGGTCTGCGGAGGCAGCGCCTGTCAGCATGAGCGCGGCAAGTCCTATTAGAGTTGAAGTGAATTTCATGATGTTACCTCCTTGGTAAGGTTAAACAGCTGTGTCTACCGAGTCCTTGAGGATTATAGGTAGATGGATGTTCAAACTCAACACTTGCATACCGCGTCGGGTTGGTTAACGATTTTCGAGCCGATTGAAATCGAGTAACCCTGCGCTGACTCTTTCTTCTTCGGTGTAACTTGCATGCAGGCGGTCGGGTTAGCTGCATCTGAACCGCCTCGCCATCCTGGCGATCCTGGTTGGTTCGTCTGCCCCACAGCAATTCAACCCCGACGTTAAATCTGGGCACTGGTGAGTACACGATATTCCCAGTGACACGTTCGGTTTTATAATAAGAGTTATCCGGTTGAAATGAATAGTTGTCAATCTGTACACCGCTGTAAAGAAAGCTCGATCTTAAGGCATCAGTCCACCAGTGTTGATAAGCGATATAAGCGGCCATAACTGGCAGCGTCCTAATTTTACCCTCTGCATCGAAGACGCCATCGAGTCCACTCAGCGTATTGAGGTCATTGATGTAGCGCCCGATACCGTCGCCAAAGATTAACTGAAACTTCAGATTATCTTTTTTGTGCAGCTTGGGCACTGGAACCACACCGGAAAGGTTAACCCCCCAGGCGGATTCGGTTTCGGTTCGATCGAGAACGGCTGAGCGTGCGGATATTTGCCTCAATACTGCAGAAAGTTTGAAATGAGAAAATCGTTTGAAGCTTTTGCGAATGCTGAAAGTAAAATCCGGTTGGATACTCACCCCTTCAGCATCGGTGACGTCCCCGGTCTCGAAGTCGATCGTACTGATCTGAGCATTGGGATCTTCGAGCGCGATGGAAAGATCCCAATTCTTTCCAATCGCTGGAAAGTATCTTATCTGTGACTGGCGAACATTCACTTGCCCATTGATTCCTTCAAAGTCCAGTTCCTCCGGGGCTGCTACCGTGTCATAAAAAACACTCCAGGTTTTACCGGCCAGAAAATCCCTGAATTGTCCGTAGGCGTGCCTGAGTCGGAAGGTATCTCCCACTCCCGCAAAATCACCTTCAACAAAGGCGCGAATATTACCCATGTCCGTTTAAGAATTTAGATCCAGATTCAATCGCGATTGCGACGAAGACATACTTGATTCGTCAAAGGAAACGGTGCCGTCACTCGAGACGGGAATTGAACCCACAATAAACCGATCCACGCTTTCCAGTGGATCGAAACTCTTGATCAGGGCAAGTTTGACATAGCCGCCTATTTTCAAATAAGCGTTCGTACCGGGCAAGGCAATAGAGCCTGGGCGGACTTCGTTGTCTCTGGATAATGTCGGGTCTTCCGGAATGGCAGCCAGTTGCTCTTCCAGTGTTTGCAGCCTGTTAAGTACCGCTTTGTCTTCTTCAGATGCAGATGACAACTCACCCTGGTTCATCGCCAATTGATCGAACTGCGTTTGCAGACTGTTGAGTACGGTGACATGACCTTCCAAGCTTTTTTGTTGTTCCATTATTTCTTTTCTTTGATTTTCCAGCTGAATTTCCTGCTCTTTCAGCTTGCGATCCTGTTGACTCATCTTGCGACCTTGCTGTTCCAGCAAACTGCGTTGTTCCTCGATCAGCCTTCCCAGCGCTTCCATTGAGAGAGAAGTATCTACAGGTTTCTCTTTCGAGGCCTGTTTTTCCTTTGTATCTGCGGTCTTCGGTTGGATTGCCTGTTCTTCGTTCTTTGCATATTCTGGTTTGTTAGCCTGCTCTGCAGTATTTTCATTCTCGAGTTTTATAGTCTGCTTTTCGGTTTCTGAATTCTCGGTTTTCTTAGGCTGCTTTTCGGTGTTTACTTTCTCCGGTTTTATCGTCTGCTCTTCGCCATAGCTCAACGCGGGCAAACAAAGATAAATCGCGACAACAATGATTTTTAAAGGATCGCAACACCAACGAGCACTAGATCCTGTCGCCAAGTTACTCTTACGAGATGGAGGGAAAGGGATATCAATTCCGTTTGTGTGCCGTTGGCCGTGTGTCAATTCTTGATTCTTCATCAAGAGTCGCGCCTTTTTGGTTTCAATTTATTGCTGACCAGTCCTCTTCAAACTTTACGTCCCTGTTGCATCCGGTTCTATTTCATGAACAACTCAGGTCACGGTTGTTCCCTATAGTGCTGAAGGTACCAGATGTTACCGAAAAATAATTAATGTACGAAAGTGTCTGACTTATAGCCAAAGCTTGAACGACTGTAATCAGAGACCAGCTTGATGTCAAAGCATCTTATAGTTACCCAATAGTTGTCAAAACCCTCTCGTCACCCGGCCTTTTTTGGCCTGGCCAGAAACCCGGAAGCAGGCCTCTGTATGGCCAATGTACAATCCTATGAGATATCGTATTGATGGTATATGGATTCGATCTTTTTATCAGGCCATATGTTGATTACATCAAAGACTACATAGCAGTGAAAGTTGCTGTATAGTTCTTTGTGAAAGTTTACTGATGGAGGAAGAATCGTGACAGAAAGCGTTTCAGGTAGAACCGCAGTTTCACCGGCGGATGGCCCAGTCGCGGTCACTGGGGCGAGCGGTTATATTGGCTCCTGGATTGTCCATGATTTGATAGAGCAGGGTTACCAGGTCCGCGCTTGTGTTCGGGATACACAGAGGCCTGAAAAGGTCGATCACTTACTTGCCATGAACACCTCTGGATTGCGTGGTGACGTGTCGCTGTTTGCAGGGGACCTGTCCAACCCCGGGAGTTATGACGACCCCTTCCATGGGTGCTGCGCCGTAATTCATGCAGGTGCAGCGGTTGGATACAACAAAGAGACGCCGCAACAGGTTTACGATGGTTGTTTTACAGAAGTGCAACATGTTGTTGAGTCAGTAAAGAAAGCTGGCTCCGTCAAACGATTCGTGTTTACCAGTTCTTTTGCAGCAGTCGGACACCCGCGCCCGGAAGGCTATGTGTTTACAGAAAAAGACTGGTGTGGTGATAACGTCGAAGCGTACAAGGGTGCCTGGGCAGAGCAGAATATTCCCCTCAACAGGGATATTGCCTACGCCAAGGCCAAGGCCAATACCGAACATATGATATACAAGGCGGCCGAAGAGGATGGCCGGTTTGATGCCATGGCCATTTTACCTTTACATGTGATTGGACCCTTAATGTGTGCCAACCACGATCAGGGATGGAGCTGGCAGAACTGTATTAAGCAGATGCTGCAAGGTAAACCCTATAAGAAGTCGAAGGGTGGACGAATGCTCTGGAATAATGTTGACGTTCGGGATGTCGCCAGGGCACATCGATTATGTGCGGAAAGCACAGTTGCAAAAAATGGTTCCCGCTATATTCTCTCTGCCAGTGATCGTTCCGGTGAATTGTTTACCTGGGAGTTACAGGCGAAACTCAAATCACTGTTTCCGGCTATTGCCGATATTGGTGGTGAATTAATGGACAATGGTAATCCGGCAAAGAAGACTTATGACTCACCACGTTCATACTGTTTACTGGCGAAGCAGGAATTGGGTCTCACGACATACTCAATAGATGTAACGGTTAAGGCGAATGGAGATTCCCTGATTCAATTAGGCCTGCTGCAGGACGAGTAGCTTGTCATACTGACATCAGGTGATACAAACCTGTCAATAGATGACCAGGATCATGAATTACCTGTAACCAAAGAAGTATTACGAGTGAGATGTTTTTTAGCGTAACTCCAGATCCGATAGTCAATCGCGTTGTGCAGCGGTTCCACTATGCGAATAATTTTACGCTGTTCTCTTACATGGATAGAGAAATGATGAAACGATTAATTTTACTGGTTTGGATTATGGCCTATAGCGCTGTGGTCGCTGTTGTTAGTGCTGATGAAATTACACCAGAAATTCTCCGTACACCCGACGCTCGCTTCGCTGATCTGACAGATTATCCTTTCAGACCTAATTACATGCAAATTGGTGATTACCGAGTCCACTATTTAGATGAAGGTCCAAAAGATGCCGCTCCGGTATTGCTGATTCATGGTGAACCAACCTGGAGTTACCTATTTCGTAAGATGATCCCTGTTCTTGTTGATGCGGGTCATCGCGTCATTGCGCCTGATCTGGTGGGTTTTGGAAAATCAGATAAACCTGTTAGCGAGGGCGCATATAGTTACCAGATGCAGGTTAATGTGATGTTAGAGTTGACCCAACGGCTCAACCTGAACGAGACGACATTCTTTGGTCAGGACTGGGGTGGACTCGTTGGGTTAAGAGTCGTCGCTGCTGATCCCGACAGGTTTGCAAGTGTGGTGGTGTCGAATACCGGCATGCCTTCAGCTGCTGGTTGGCAGGGTTGGATTGGTTATTCGCTGTTCAAGCTGGCTGTCTGGCAGGTAGGTGCAATCAGCCTGGAAGAGCTACAGGCCGAGCTCACTTTTCCTCGGTGGGTTGCCTATAGCTACTATGTAGATGAATTACCGGTTGAGCAAATAATGACCTTTATGGGTGGCGGCGTTTCAGTCACGAAAGCTTACGAAGCGCCATTCCCCGACAAGCGTTATAAAGCAGGTGCTCAAATAATGCCTTACCTGGTTCCATCCCAGTTACAAGAGAATGAGGAAGCCTGGTCTGTATTTGAAAAGTGGGACAAGCCTTTTTTAGTGGCTTTCACTGATTCAGACCCCATCACCAGAGGCGGTGAACAGGTGTTTCTTGATCGTGTGCCAACAGCCCAAAACATAACGATCTCTGGCGCTGGTCATTTTGTGCAAGAGGATGCAGGTCCGGAGCTGGCAGAATTAATCAACCGTTTTATTGCCGGGGAAGATGTACATTCTTTCAGTGTTGAACATGCTCGGCGATAGAGATTTACTGGATGTCCTTGAATATTGGGATCTACTGGGTTACTGGGAACAAGGTTCAACATAAGGCTTAAACCCATTGATACTGTCCAAGGCAATTTGCAGCATAAAGGCTTGCTTTTGAAATTCTAAATCTACAGATACGCTGTTCCCCTACACCGGCAAGTTGATGGTAAACTCAATGGCATGTCGGAAAGCGCCGAAATTTTCATAAGCTACTCTCGCGATGACGAGATGTTTGTGTCCAGGCTCGTCAAAGCACTTGAAGCTTCAGGCTATTCGGTGTGGTGGGATACCCGGATTAGCACCGGTTCCGAATTCGACAACGTAATAGAAAATGCACTTGCGGGAGCAAGTTGTGTGGTGGTTGTCTGGTCCAGGAAGTCAGTGACACGGGAATGGGTCAAAAACGAGGCGAGCGAAGGGCTGCGTCGAGGCATATTAATCCCGATACGTATCGATGATGTTGAACCACCACTAGCCTTTCGACGCCGTCAGACTATCGACATGTTGAATGATAATGACTTCGATGGTGTAACCGAAGAAGTCGGACGTGTCGTCTTCTGGCAATGGCCCGGTACACCCGGGGCAGTCTCCGGACTGTAGTTACCGCTGAGCCTTCAACATTTTGAGCACTATCCGGCTCGTGAGATAAGGCTTGCATTATCTCCTGATGGCCGACGAATAGCCTATATTGGTGCGGAGTCGGGAGAAACATTCGTATTTGTCCAGAATGTCCATGAACATCGAGGGGCCAGGATTCCCGGTACGGACCTGATCATAAGCATGTTCCTGAGCGTGACAATCCCGGCGAATCAAATATGCAAAAAGGTGATAAAACAACATGATATTTTCCCCGCTTCGTCTCTAACCAGATTCCACAAATCACAAAGAGGTTGAAGAAACTGGACGTGTCGCAATACGGTTTACAATTACTATCCACCAAAACGGCCAGAAAAAAGCGGTTCAAAGTAATTACTCACGTGCCCTTCCAATTGCCTTCTTTGGTACACCTACGTAATATCGAAGTGAAATAGCATCAGGTTTGCAGGCAAAAAAAGTGTTCAGATCAAAAGATCAAGTAATCACGAAATCAATGACGATATTTACCAGCCTGGTAGTGTCTGCTTGCGCGGCAGCAGACTACTTGTCAGCGGACCTTCGCGAACGTGTGGAAGATCTCAAACAATCGGCCCAGTCAACGGTGACATCACCAGCGAATATAGACCGCCGTGCAAGGACTTTGCTCGCATGGGCCAACGCTTATTCACTGGCAGGCGGCGTGACCCCCGTTGAGTTACCGTTGAATGCCGGACTGGTAACCGGTTACAAGCTACAGGCGCGAGCGGGTGTTTCCCTGGCGTGGACACTTGATCAGATGATCCAGGAGATGCGCCTGCGCGACGAGCAGCCAGAGGCGATTGGTACGCTGACAACCTCGACGCTGGGTCCGTTCAGGGCTGGTTCTTTTGTGAGTTTTTCACAGACCTATACTGTTGGCTCGCAACCCCTGAAGGCAGGTGGTGGAATCATGATTGCGCGGCATATCTTCAATACGGGCGGACGATACCAGACAGACAACCCCGAGGCGGACAATTACATATCGATCACCAGCTCCAACGAAAGCGCGCGATTCAAGGTCGACAGTTATCTCATGAGCGGGATGCACGGCGGGTTTCGCTCAGCGGCCAGCACGATTGTTTTTAGATTGCAGGGAACCACGCTTGAGCAGGGCGACAGTGTCACGATCAACTATGGTGATACCTCCCAGGGTAATCGCGGATTACTGATCCAGGACTATTCCAACGATCGGGGACCGCACCCGCTGTACGTTGATCTTGAAGGCGAGGATCTTTTCCTGACGCTCCCTATTCAACCTTTCAAAATTGTTGGTACTGATATCAAAGGCGTACATGGTTTTGTACCATCCGTGCTTGAGCCCGGCGAAACTTTTGAAATAAGTGTTCGGGCGCAGGACAGGTTTGGTAATGCGGCCAGTGGTTCGATACCCGCCTGGCAGGTGTTTATCGATGACAGACTCTACCGGGAGGTACCGGCAGGAGATCAGTCCATTGTCGTGTTGAAAAACGTCAGCATTGCCGAGCCAGGGGTTCATCGCATTTCCATTCGATCAAAAGACGGTGCTATAGAAGGCAAAACAAACCCGGTTCTTGTTGAGAAAGATCCTGAACACAGAATCTACTGGGGCGACACCCATGGCCATTCAGGGTTCGCCGAGGGTGTCGGTTCCGCCGAAGGCTATATGCGTTTCGCCCGGGATGAAGCGCGTCTTGATTATGTGACTCACTCTGAACACGATATCTGGCTGGACGATGGTGAGTGGAAGATTCTGCGGGACAACGTCGAGAAGTACTCCCAGGACGGACGGTTTGTGGCATTCCTTGGCTATGAATGGTCTGTCAACAACACAGGCGGAGGACACCACAATGTGCTTTTTCGAACCCCGAATGATCGAAAACGAATTCCCATGCAGTTTTACCCGACACTGTCGCGGCTCTACACGGGATTAAGAAATCACAATAGTGCCAGCGATGTGCTGATCATTCCCCATGCACATCAGAATGGCGATTACCGTCAGTCAGATCCGGAACTCGAACATCTGGTTGAAATCATGTCCGGTCATGGCACCTTCGAATGGTGGGCAAAAATGTATCTGAACCACGGTCATCAGGTAGGATTTGTTGCGGCGTCGGATGATCACCTGGGTCACCCCGGGTATTCGGTGCCACGGGGCGCCGCAATTGCCCAACGAGGAGGTCTGGGTGCGGTACTGGCTGGCGAAAAAACAGCGGACGCTTTGTTCGACAGTATGAAAGCGCGCCGTGTTTATGCCACAACCGGTGACAGGATTATTCTGCAGGTAGATGTCAATGGCACTGGCATGGGGCAGCGGGCACCCTACTCCGAGAAACGCAAGATAGTCGGTCGTGTCATCGGCACCGGTGCGATTAACAATATCACGATTGTAAAGAACGACACCGCCATCTGGTCGGGAAACTACGGATTCAGCAATCAGGTCAAAAGCGTTGCCGGGTATCAATTGAAGTTCCAGTCAGACTCAACCGCATTCCATCCAAGAGACAACCCGCGTGGTTGGAGAGTGTGGCAGGGCACAGCAGAAATCAAGGGTGCAACTCTGGTCTCGGCTGAGCCAACGGATTTTACTAATCCATCAGTGCATCAGTTTTCAATTGATGAAAAAAACCCGAACCTGATTCGATTCACCACATTAACCCGCGGCGACTCCAGCTCGATTGACCTTGTTTTTGAAGGTGCGGGAAACACAACAGAAGTGATCCTGGATCTGAAAACAGCACAGGAAAGGGGTGGCGCACCACAGCTATATCGTCGGCATGGTCGCATCCCGGCATGGAAAACCACTTTCCCCTTAAAAGAAATGGTCAACGGCCGATTGTCCAGGATTAATGAGTTCCAGGGTTATCAGGATTCAGTGATGCTGCGCAGGTTGGTAAGGGACGGAAAACAGGAACGCCAATTTGAATTTGTGGACGACGATAATCCCCGCCAGGGCGACTATTACTATGTTCGGGTTGTACAGGCGAATGATGCGATCGCCTGGTCGAGCCCTGTCTGGATTGGTGGCTACGCGAAGAAATAGTGAACAGGAACTATTAGCAGTGAACCCAGACGATTTTGACCAGAAACTCGAGAAGATACTAATCACCCACATAGCCGATTGTGATTCACTTTTATCTGCGGCTCGTTTATCCGGCGGCGCGAGCCAGGAAACCTACCGGATCGAAATCAAATGCAAGGATCAAGTGCGGGTGCTGGCAATGCGCAGAGCTATCGGGGGAGGCTATAACGAGCCTGGGCTCGCTAAAGTCGGGCTAGCCGGTGAGGCAAAGCTCATGCAACTGGCAAGAGAGGCGGGTGTACCGGCACCCGAAATTTTCTATCTGCTGAATCGTGAAGACGATCTTGGGGACGGGTTCATTATGGAATGGATCGAAGGTGAGGCGCTGGGTGCACGGATCGTGCGCAGACCTGAGTATGAGTCCCTGCGGCCAGAACTCGCTTACGAGATTGGCAAGGTACTGGCGCGAATTCATCGCATAGATGTAAAACAGACCGGGCTTGAGGACATCCTGGCAACGCTGCCACCGCGGGAGTTCATCACCCAGACCTGGGACCGATATATTGCCATGGATACCCCCCAGCCGATGATTGATTATGCGGGTCGATGGCTGCTTGAGAATCTCACCGAGGACCATGATCAGACGCTGGTTCATAATGATTTTCGTAATGGTAATTTCATGGTGACACCACAACAGATCGTTGCGGTGCTGGACTGGGAAGCGGCGCATATCGGAGATCCGATGCGTGATCTCGGCTGGATTTGCACGAATTCCTGGCGATACGGAGGAGATGCGCCAGTTGGCGGGTTCGGCAGCTATGAAGATCTGTTCAGGGGCTATGAGGAGGTATCGGGCAATAAGATAAATCTTGAGGAGGTGATCTTCTGGCAGGTATTCGGCTCATTCTGGTGGTCTGTTACCTGCCTCGGGATGGTCGTGCTCTTTCGGGAGGGTAAGGACGCTTCGATTGAGCGTGCCAGTATTGGACGACGTACCTCAGAAGCGTTGGTTGACTGTGTCAACCTGGTCATTCCCGGGCCGGTTGAAGTCATAGCCGCGCATCAAAGCGAACAGAATCTCGATATGCCGGGGGCTGCAGAGCTGCTGGGATCTGTCATTGAATTTCTGAGGGATCAGGTGATGACCGAAACTGGTGGCCGGACCAATTTTATGACCCGGGTTTCCGCGAACTCGCTGGACATTGTGAAAAGAGAGCTGTCCCTGTTAGAGGCGCATCGGAGCCTTGAACGATCCGGTTTGCAGGCGATCTATGACACGGATGACGATTTGGAAACCCTGCGCTGGCGCCTGGTTCACGGGCTTCGGGATGGTACTCAATCGCTGGACTCTGAACCTCTTAAAGCCCATTTGAGAAATACGATCGTTAACCAGGTTGCGATCGACCAACCACGATACAGCGGATTTAAACAGGCACTCGAGATTTCTTCCGGTCAGTAGAAAAAGGCATCAGGCCATTTAATGGGGAAAAGCCATTACTTTGCGGTGAAACGCAAGTACAACAAGCCCGAAACGGAATGGCGCCAGTACAACTCATCATCCAATATCGCAATAGCGAAACGATTGTCCTTATCCCAATGGATCACCGCATCATCATCATGACCCGTGTCAAATTTCCTGGCTAACTCCAATGTCCAACCCGATTTGCTATGTACGCCTTTGGCGCGAACATCCGCTACGCTGCCACTCGCCTGCTGAAAGCCGAACGAATTAACCACCTCTGTTTCGAAGCCAGCAGGTTTTTCTTTTCGGACGTAGGCGGGAGTCCCTTCATCCATGGGTCGTGCAATGTAGACGGTTTCGTGTCCTCCCAGGGCGTATTCCCTGCCGCCTTTAACCAGCTGCTTTCTTATCAGATGCCGTTTGTCGTCAGCCCAGCCTCCGGGGTTGCTCCGACCTGCCTTCCAATGCCACACATCCGCAGTAAACTCACCATCGGTGGTCAACATATTTACTTCGAAATCACCATCGATCGGGAACTCGATTGCAAACTGGTCATCGGGTTTGCTGGGTTTCTCATATTGTTTCAATGCTGCATTCCAGATGAAGGGATCACGCATGTCACTCAGGGTTGTGTCTGACCACTCGGCAAGGATGAAGAGTTGCTCGTCGGTGTAAAGGGCTCTCATGATGACTTGCCTTGCATCTGCGCCACCGATGGCCTCCCTAACGGAAACCACAAGTGGCGTTGCCAGTTGCCAAAGCCCGTCGATCTTGCCGTCTATGGTCGGCGCTTCGGTCGAGTAAGCAGCAACAAGAACAGCAGAATCTTCGCCAACTGAGTCGACAGTAGATCTGACAGAAGGAACAGTCTCTTTCCCGGTGTTGTCAGGTGCGCACCCTGTTAATATCCAACTCAGAAATACCAAGAGGCTGATTTTTATCATTTCCCCTGCGTTCATGATTGCAACTCCTTTCCGGCTTCTTGTCTTGCCTGTTAGTGACCAATGGTCACTTTACTTCATCTAACACTTGGATGCGCAAGTCGTCGAAATAGGTGACCGCGTCCGCTTTTGTCCAGAGACCGATTTTGCCCGGTTCCGTGAACACATCATTGGTGACTTCGAACAGCTTGCGGTTGTTCAGATAAATCTCAAACAGATCACTACGAACAACGACTCTAAGTGTGTTCCACACCTTATGGGGAACTTCGACGGCAACACCATAAGCGGCATTCTTTGCGTTAATTCCAATACTATCGCGCCTGCCCGACTCTGTTTTGTAAGCAACAACATTGTTTTCCAGACTGTTCGCTCTAACGACATAGTAATTATCGCTATTCTGATATCGGAATATCAGGCCGCCAGACGCATCCACCTGGCCGCTGATTGTCTTAAACCTGACCGACAGATCCACGTCCCGGGCTTCGATACCGTTGTGAATCAGGATGGGATAACGTCGATTTGTCTTGTCCTGACTGAGTTGCGCCACCACTCGCTTCCCTGAAGGTGGCGCAGTGACTTCTTTGACCAGCCAACTGACTGCGGATCCTGAGCCAGTTAATGCGGCGGTAAACGCTGCAGGTGGTGTATCTACTCCAGCTGTCTCGAAGTCAAATACACTTTCACTTTCGCCATCTGCAACTGTGATCGTCGCCCTCGCAGCCAGAAAAACACAAAGGCAGAGCTTCTTGAAAAAACGGTTCATGCCATCAGTACCCACTCATATGAAGAGGTTGGTTCCGGAGCCTGCTGCGGGAGTAAAGGTTGCGCTCAAATTAGCGTCAAATCAAGGAAGGCTGTAACTGAATCTGCTGCAAAAAATGTTTATCTTCGCTGTCCTTTCAGATATAAATCGACGTACTTCGAAATAGATTCGATCTTGATCTTCGGAAGGCGAGGCTGAGGCTGTAGCTGTGGCAAGGATACTGAAACGGGTGAAGAGTTGGGCGATGATGGCTGGAATTGGGTTCCTGCTGATAGGTGCCCCTTTTAGCCCAACTGTGGCTGCCTCTCCAGGATCGGGTCTGTATAAAAAGGCTTGTAAGAAATGCCACGGCAAAATGGGCGCAGGAAAGAAAATTAAAGCCGATCCAGGTAAATTCAAATACCCGCCCATCAATCAGTTGACCCGGGAAGACCTGAGTAAAACTATCAATGAATACCGGGAAGCCTGGCGAAACAAGACTTACACTAAAACGGAAAAAAAGATGGCCAAGCCCGCTGGAAAATTGAGCGATCAGGACATCAGTGCATTAGTAGAGTTCATCATCTCTCAATTAAGTCTCGAGTAAACTGAAGTGCTTCAGCCTACAGACACACTGATTCGCGCCGCTGTATCGAGTTGGTATAATTGGCAACGACAAACTTTACCCGCCCCGTGAGAATTGTCACTTCCCGTTCACACTCAAACAGATGAATTCAGAAAAATGTGTTGTTATGCAGACGGCGCCAGATTCGGGATATAGAGTTGAGATAAAGCTTGTCATACGTACGGCACGACTCATCGAGTTATAAAGGCAATCATGCTTAAGGAACTGATTTTTTTGACCTGGATTTTTTGTCAATTTCCTCTACCTCTTTTCTCTTGATTTTTGCCGCAGAAATTGGCGATAAAAGTCAATTGGTCTGCATGACGCTTGCCGCAAGATACAGTGCGGTACCCGTCATGCTGGGTTCAGGACTGGCCTTTTTGGTTCTGAATACCCTGGCTGTTGTTTTCGGTGCTGCAGTAGCCAATTGGATTCCCGAGGTTTTTGTCTCTGGGATGGTTGCCGTTTTATTTGCCGCTTTTGGTATCCATGCATTGCGAGTGGGAGAAGCTACAGATGAGCAGGATATAGACATCGCCAGCAGGCGGGGAATTTTTTTCACCACATTCCTGCTGATAGTTGTTGCTGAATTTGGTGATAAAACTCAACTGGCAGTAGTTGCCTTAAGCAGTGCGAGCATTCCTTCTGCAGTATGGCTTGGGGCTACATTGGCTTTAGTTACAACGTCGGTGCTCGGCGTTTGGCTGGGTAGTACACTGCTGTTGCGCATGTCCATCACCTCACTTCATCGTATCAGCGGGGTGATCTTTTTAATGCTCGCTGTAATTGCGTCCTATAAAACCTTTGAAAGTTTTTAACGTTTTTAAATTCCGTTTAAGGCCGGTACCAGATTGGAGACGTCCAGGCCCGATCCTGAATGACGGCATACAGGTCCGGTCGTGGTGGCACACCCGCTCGAATCGCGTCCCAGGTTGACCAGCGGCATTTGGGGTTCTCCAGCACCCGCACGTAATAAAATGCTCTCTGTTCAGGATCGAAATCGGCATCCTGCCAGAATGTCATCAGCTCATTCGCTCCCTTGTTCGGTGTGACGGAACAATCGCTTAAGTCAACGAGCGCACCATTATCCGGGCAACGCCGGGTTTGTGGATCGACCGTACCCCCGTCGGAGCAGGCGACGTCGATGACAGCCTCCATCGACTTGCCATCTTCAATCCAGCCTTTGATGATCTGCAGGCGCTGCAGCGACACACTGTCAACGTCGCGCATGGCCCACAGATAAAAACCCGGCGCTTTGGTTCCAGCCGCAAGGTCTGAACCCATGGGAACACCATTCTCATAGGCCATTTCAATCCTGTTTTTTGCGGTCAGAAGCTGCGGGTTGATGTCGGACCCGGCAAAAAAACGAACCTTGATATGGGGCCCGCTGGTACTGAATGTCTCCTTGCGACGGAATGCATCGAAGATGGATTCACGCGTGTTCGACTCCGCCCATACTCCGGCCAGGCCGGAAGCGCCCCAGTGCCGGGATCCGGCGTCAGCGTACTGGGGATCGTCTGCGGGAGAATCAGGTAAGGGTACTGACCCGCGGCGAAACGGATCAATATCGAGTACACCGGTTTTACTCCAGTAGTTGTCTTCCTCAAACGAACCGGCCGCATTGTGCGTATCCGAAGAACCAATCACTCCAAACCTGTATGGGTTAACCCCGCTGCTCTGTTCCATCTGCAGGCCGTTGAGATAAGCTTCGCGGGTGTAACTACCCTGGGGCCGGGAAGCCAGATTACTGGCGACCCGCGTCGGCATGATCTCGAAATCGGCCCATTCATCATTGGTGGACAACATGGGGTGGGTATCAGACGTGCCTTTCACCTGTGTATTCTCAACCAGGGGCTCATTACGCATCCGCAGGTCGGCATAGGCCTCGTCGATGGGTTCCCCTGCCCAGTTGGTCTTCTGGAACATCCAGCCATCGGAGCCATTTGAATTGTGTGGGATGGCCAGTAACTCCCTGCCTTGCGCGCGCTGGCCATCCATCCAGACCCAGAGGTCCTCAGGGTTAAGGGAATCGAAACGGCTGAAGGGTTCCTCCGGATGCGCGCTGCCGCGAAAAATCACATTTCGATGCAGATTCTGAAACTCCGGTCCTGAACTGGTGTATTCATAGCCAATAAACGTCGTGAACCTACCAGGGTCATTGTGACGTTCAGCCGCTTCGACAATCTTCTTCCAGGCGCTGCGCATCACTTCCCGGTCATCCAGGTCGTTCTCGCGCCCTTCGACACCAATCTGGCCCAGGTAACGCAGTACAGCCTGAAATGCCAAACCGGAACCTGCAGCTGTGGTAGCACCGCGCACAGCATCTGCAATTTCATGCTCACTGTATTTACTCCCCGGCTGGGCAATGGTATTCATCATACCCAGCAGAAACCCGTGGTCTGCTACTGCCTGAAAATCCAGCGGCTTCTTCATCTGCATAATAAATCCGGAGGCATGCGCAATGGCGGCACCCTTGGCAAACTCGTAGGCATCATCCGGGGTGCGTCGCGTACCAAACAGGAAGGCATCGAACGAATACTGTGTGTGAACATGCAAATCGCCAAAGTAGGCATTGCGCAATGGATCAGAAGCAATGCTTGCCTCGACGGGTTCTTCTACCGGGGATTTTTTTTCGACTTGCTGCTTTTTCTCCGGCTCGGCGCATCCCACAGCAAGTAGTGCGAGTGCAAAGACACAAACCCATAACGGTGATCGATAAAGTCGGAACATGGCTTTTCTCCTCGAAGTTGTTATTTTGAAATCACTTTAGCGCTATTAAAGTGGCAATGATACTGCGCCACCTTTGTACCGTTTGTGGCGTGAATACAGCGACAACCCGGACAGCCATCACTGCAACGACTCGACCATCATCACGAGTACTGATTGATGGACTCTCCAGCTTCACTTTTCGAAACGGTAGCAGCATTCTAACTCTACCCTGTAACAAAGGTTTTAGTGATGACAGTTATTCGGCGCGCAGGTTTCTATTTGTTTGTTTTTCTGTTTATGCAGTGGGCTACATTGAGCCTTGCTGAGACAACCAGAGAATTGGTTGGATTTACGAAAAATCAGGCTAACAAAGGCAATCAGGCATACCAACAATACTGTGCGGCTTGTCATGGCGAAACGTTGGAGGGAGTCGGCATTGCACCACCACTTAAGGGTGCACGTTTTGACTATAGCTGGCGTGGTAAGTCTGCGGGGGTTCTCTCGTTTCACCTGCGCCGAATGCCGCCGGGGTCTGATGCAGAATCGCAAACCCTGAGTGACGAGACCCACGCTAATATTCTGGCATATATTCTGAACCTGAACAAACTTCAACCAGGTGATGTCGAACTGCCTGTTAATCCTGTCGCACTCGAAAACCTTACCATCCCACGTTTAAATGCAGAGGCGTACGACCCCGTGGTGCCTGTGGTCAGATCTGCTGCTCAGACCGCACTGTTGGGCAACCTGCCTCAGGTCACCGACGAGATGCTTCGCAATCCCTCTCCGGACGATTGGCTGCATTGGGGGCGTACATACTCCGGACAGAGTTACAGTCCTTTGAGGGACATTAACAGAAAAAATGTTAGCAACCTGAAACCAGCGTGGCGTACCCCGTTGCTGTTTGGCTCCAGCATGCCAATGCCCTTGGTCAATGGGGGGGTAATGTTTCTTCATACATTCCCGGATACGATTATTGCAATGGACGCCACAAATGGCGCGGTATTGTGGCGCTATGCGCGGGAGGGACTCTCCCATTCTAATAAGAAAATGGGCCTTGCTCTGCATAATGACCGGATCTATGCATCGACCTCTGATTTGCATGTGATTGCGTTGAACGCAAAAACCGGTAAATTAATCTGGGACCACGAGATTGATATGCAGGTGCCGGTCAGTTTTCAGGATCGGACTTTCACCCGCAGTGCACCGCTGATTGCAGGGAAAATGGTTATACAAGGCACGATGGGGTTTAGAACCCCTGGCGGCGCGTTTATCGTGGCGGTTGACAGAGAATCAGGGGAAGAGGCATGGCGTTTCAATACAGTCGCCTGGCCAGATAAACCAGGGGGTAATACTTGGAATGATTTACCCGTTAAAGAGCGTAACGGTGGTTCGGTCTGGCATCAGGGGACCTATGATCCAAAATCGAATCTGGTTTATTACGGTATAGCACCCACCTATGACACGGCACCCCTGCTGGTGCCCACGGATAAAGAAGGCCACACCAATGAGGCCATGTATACGAACAGCACTGTGGCTTTAAACCCGGACACTGGCGAACTCGTCTGGTACTTTCAACATACACAGAATGATCAGTGGGATATGGACTGGGTGTTTGAACGTATTATTGCCGAATTGCCATCCCCGGAGGGCGGCACCGTAAAGGCGGTTCTGAATGTAGGAAAAAATGTCATGCTGGATGCGCTGGATGCGGTGACGGGTCAGTTCCTGTTTTCTGTAGATAGCGGCGTGCAGAATGTGATTACAGCTGTCGATACAGAAACAGGTAGAAAGACTATCGATCCCACAAAAATGCCTAGTCCCGATACTTCAAGCACAATATGTCCAGTTCCGTTTGGCGCTCGATCCTGGCCGCAAACTTCATATAGCCCTGACACACACTATGTTTATATTCCAATCACAGAATCTTGCTTCCAAATGAGTGAAACAGGAAAAGGTGGCTGGCTGCTGACGACAGGGGTCGATTTTGGTGCTGCACCACATCCGGACCTGGCGGATGGCATGATGGGTCGCCTGCAAGCTATCGATGTGGCAAGTGGGAAACTTGCCTGGAATAAAGACCAGGTTACGCCACCTTCGACCGGGATTTTGTCTACCGGTGGTGGTCTCATCTTTTCCGGTGATATCGATCCCTCGCTGAAAGCGTTTAATGATGCGACCGGTGAATTACTGTGGGAGGTGTTGCTGGATGATACGCCAAGCTCGAGCCTGATTACCTACAAGGTCGACACCACGCAATATGTAGCGGTTGTCGTTGGTATGACCAACAATCATATCCGCGATATCACGAGGCACTACAGGCAATGGAGCTCTACCGAAGGAATCCCAGGGGACAGCGGAGGGGCTTCAATTTGGGTGTTTGCGCTGCCGTAGTCATTAGACAGATCCACGAAAAGTAAAGAGCTGACTTTTCCCGCAAACTTGAAGCGGGGCGCCTGCAATTGGAACCAGGAAAAATGGGTTGATGGGTCGGGAGCTTGGCTTTAGAGACCGGTAATCGAGGCCAGTGCGAACTCAGCGCCACGTTTTCCACCATGTTTGGTACTCCATAGGATGCAAACGGAAACGTGCAATATTCCCCTCATGAAGTTGCATTACTAAATCTCCTAATGGTATTCCACAATCTGAACATGAGATGCATTGCTATCCGAACACCACCGGAAAGTTTTTCAGTATCCTTACATTTGAACGACGTGATCACTATAGAGAAGGTGGGTTGGTGTATGAAAGGGTAGGAAGTATCGTTGAATTGATCTAAATTTGTGATCCAAGGAAACCATGTATCTTGACAAAGAAAAGGAGTACCTATGAAAGTTGGCTGCCAGATGGCGTTTAATGAAACTACTTCTCCGCAATATATATCCGAGGCTGGGGCCCTGGTTGAGGAATTGGGATTTCATTCTTTCTGGGTACCTGAGCATGTGTTGTTTTTTCCGGAATACGAATCCCGCTATCCCTATTCGGAGAATGGCAAGATTCGCGGGGATCCAAGGAGTTTGCTGGATCCCTTGACGG
The DNA here is from genome assembly GCA_029941905.1 of Pseudomonadales bacterium. Taxonomy (GTDB): domain Bacteria; phylum Pseudomonadota; class Gammaproteobacteria; order Pseudomonadales; family Azotimanducaceae; genus JAHRVQ01. Next base: position 79,741 of record JAPYTQ010000004.1, read on the forward strand.
CACTGACATTTGTCGCCGCGTTTACCTCGACTATCAGGCTTTGTACCGGCATATGTCTGGTTCCGCAAAGGAACCCTGTGTACACGGCGAAGCAGGTCGCTGATCTGGACTACCTGTCCGGTGGCCGGGTCGAATTTGGTATTGGCATCGGTTGGCTGAAAGAGGAATTCGAGGCACTGGGGATACCCTGGGCAGACAGGGCTGGTCGAACCAGAGAGTGTATCGAGGTGATGCAAACGCTGTGGTGTGACGAGTTATCCAGTTACGAAGGTCAGTATTTCAACATCAAGGATGCTTACCAGAATCCGAAGCCGGTGCAGAAGCCGCATCCACCCTTGATATTTGGTGGCGAGAGCAACGCTGCATTACGACGAGTCGCGACGCAGGGACAGGGCTGGTATGGATTTAACCTCACGCCTGCCTCGTTCGAACAAAATCTCAAAACACTGGAATCCTTGATGGTCGCCGAGAACAGGAGCCTGGCTGATCTTTCGATCTACATCTCACCTGCGGCCGGGTCGCTGTCTGCTGATGATATCAGGACGTTCAGTGAGTTAGGCGCAGATCAGGTGATTTTTCCAGTTTTTGCCAGGGATTCCCCGAAGTTACGCGTTCGCGCGCTACAAACCCTGGAACTGGCGAACGTGTAATCGAAATAGAATTTATCCCGCACTGTTGTTTTGGGCATTAATAACTTGCTAGAATTCAAACAATCGTTTGAATGAATTTTAAAACAATATGCCATCCGCTGAACGTGCAAGCTACGTGAAAACCTCGAGCAATACCCAGGGAAAAATTCTTGATGCCGCAGAAACCCTTTTTATCGAGAAAGGCTTTGCTGCGACGTCCTTGCGGGCAATTGCCAATCTGGCTTCGGTGAATCTGGCCGCGACTCACTATCACTTCGGTTCCAAGGAAGGGCTTCTTTCTGCCACCATCCACCGGCGGATTGAACCCATTAATGCATTACGCCTCGCGAATCTTAATCAGCTCGAAGCAGAACAGAACTTCGCGGTGCCGGTAATTATCGCAGCGATGTTTGACCCCCTGCTGAGCGAAGAAATTGATCCGAACCTGCCCTTGTTAATCGCCCGGGTGCACGGCGAGCCCGCTTCAATTTCGCGTCCCTTGCTGGAAAAGGAATTTGGCGAAGTAGGTGCGCGATATCTGGCAGCTATGGAGAAAGCATTGCCTGGTGTTGACCCGGTGGACCTGCGATGGCGGTTTCATATGGTCATTGGGTCGATGGTTCACTTACTTAATTTTCCCAGCCCACTGCAGATGGAAACTGACGATTCACTGCAGGCGCGCAGAGAAGGAATCGAGAGATTAAAACTGTTTGCCATCGCCGGTCTGACACAAACTGGCATTGAAATGAAGGAAGAAAAGCAGTGAAGCGTGTATATCCATTTATCATTATTCTGTTTGGTTTCGGTCTGGCCGGAGTGCTTATTGCCACCGGGCCCAAAGTTGAATCCAGGCAACCAACCGTGCTGCCGCCGCTGGTGCGGGCAATAAGCGTAGAGCTGATGACAATACAAATGCGGACCAAGACCCATGGCACTGTTCTGCCACGAACGGAAAGTGAGCTAACACCAGAGGTGTCGGGGCGGGTAGTTGAGGTTTCTCCAGTGATGGTTTCCGGTGGATTTTTTACCCTGGGTCAGGAACTGTTAAGAATTGATTCCCTGGACTATGAAGTGGCACTGGAAGAAGCCCGGGCAAGACTCGCCCGGTCACAAAGCGAATTGTCCAACTCTAAAAAAGCCTATGCCAGGCAACTTGATCTTGCCAAAAAACAGTCCGCCAGTGCTTCTCAGCAGGATGACGCGTTGAATCGACTGCGGATCGCGGAAGCGACCATCAGAGAAGCCCTGGCAAAACTGTCCAGGGCAAAACGCGATATTGCCCGAACGCGCGTCCTCGCCCCCTATGACGGCCGTGTCCGGTCAGAAAAAATCGATGTTGGCCAGTTCGTTAATCGCGGCAGTTCAATAGCAACTATCTATGCGACCGATTTTGCCGAGGTACGACTCCCTATTCGGGATGAGGAACTGGCTTTCCTGAATCTCCCGTTGATGTACACCGATGTTGAGAGTCGGGCGCAGCGTCCACAGGTTATTCTTCGCGCCAGATTCGCCGGGACAGTCCATGAGTGGTTTGGGCAGGTAGTCAGAACCGAAGGTGAACTCGACCCCCGGACCCGGATGGTGAACGTAATTGCCAGCGTTGAAGCGCCATATGCACAATCAGGTTCAAAACCACCGCTGGCGGTGGGATTGTTCGTCGATGCCGAGATCATTGGCACAAGTTTCGACAATATTGTGGTTTTGCCTCGCTCAGCAATTCGCGGTGAGCAAAAAGTCTACGTGGTTGACGGTGATAATCGACTTCGGTCACGGGACATTGAAATCCTCAGGATTGTCGAAAACGAGGTTTATGTCAGCGGTGGACTGTCAAGAGGGGATAGGGTTTGCATCTCGACATTGGATAGTGTCGTTGAGGGTATGCAAATCAGGCTCGAGAATAAAGCCGCGGTCGCCAGTTCATGAAAGGCCCGATTGCATGGTTTGCCAACAATCATGTGGCGGCGAATCTAATGATGGGACTCATCGTGATGGCAGGTCTGATGGCGCTGCCTGGCATGCCGCAGAAATCAATGCCCGATATTGATATCAATATCATTACAGTTGCAGTTCCCTATCTCGGTGCCGCTCCTGAAGAAGTGGAAGAGGGCGTTTGTATTCGCATAGAGGAAGAACTGGATGGAGTCGAGGGGGTAAAGCAGATTCAATCAACCGCTAATGAAGGTACATGTACCGTGTCGGTTGAACTGTACGAGAATGCTGATCCCTCGAAGGGCCTCGATGATGTAAAAAACCGAATTGACGCTATCGATACATTCCCTGAAGAAACGGAAAAACCCATCATTACCCTGGCCACTCCGCAACGGTCGGTGATGGACATCGCGCTGACCGGTCCCAAAGACGAGCGCACCTTGAAAGTGCTGGGCCAACGGGTGAGAGATGAAATCGCCGCATTGCCGGAAATTACTCACGTCAGTTTAACCAACACCCGGCCCTATGAAGTTTCTGTCGAAGTGTCTGAAGCCTCGCTCAGGCGTAATGGCCTGAGCTTCGAGCAGCTGGCCCAGGCGGTTCGCTCGGCGTCTCTTGATTTACCGGGTGGCTCTATTAAAACCGAAGGCGGAGAGGTGTTGCTGCGAACCAAAGGGCAGGCTTATTGGGGCCATGAATTTGATGACCTTGTCATCCTGACTCGCCCCGATGGGACCCGGCTCCACCTCAGGGACGTGGCCGACGTTGTCGATGGATTTGAAGACACGGACCAGATGTTACGTTTTGATGGTGAACCCGCAGCGATTATTCGGGTTTCCAGAATTGGTGACCAGGATGTCATTGAAATTACCGAAGCGTTACGCCGTTACCTTGTCAAAGCCGAGGCAGATCTGCCCGACGGTGTAGAACTGACTATCTGGAATGACGGTTCAAAAATGCTGAGGGATCGATTGGACACCCTGCTTAGCAGTGCCAGGCAGGGCTTTTTTATGGTGCTTATTCTGCTCGCGTTGTTCCTTCGCCCGCGACTGGCCTTCTGGGTGAGTCTTGGCGTACCGGTTGCCTTCATGGGGGCGATCTTTTTAGTCTCCAGTCTTGGAATGTCAATTGACGGGATTTCCCTGTTTGGATTTATCCTTGTACTGGGGATTCTTGTGGATGATGCGATCGTGGTTGGAGAGAATATTCATTCCAACCAACGGTTGGCAGAACGAGGTGGCGAAGGTTCAATGTTAGAGAGCGCCATCAAAGGTACGCAGCAGGTATCGGTGCCTGTGATTTTTGGTGTGTTGACGACAGTAACCGCATTTATGCCGTTTCTATTTGGCCCGGGAGTCATGGGACAAATACAGTCGGTCATCGGTACCGTCGTGATGTGCTGCCTGTTTTTTTCATTGATCGAGTCCCAGCTGATCCTGCCTTCTCACCTCGGACATCACACAACCGAGTCTGCAGAGTGGGAGGTTGGACTGTTGTTGATTCCGATATTCGGAATCCTGATACTGGAGCTTGCCTGGGATACCCGGAGTTATATCGCCATTGCAATTGCCGTGGCATCAGCATTCATGGCATTGCAGTTGCTCGGGGGCTTCAGGGGTTTTGCTAACCGAGTCATTACTATCCAATCGAGGTTTGCCAACAAGCTTGAGAGCCTGATCCAGGTTCAGTTTCGAGACGTGGTTGACAAAGCGATTGCTGCCCGCTACATCACGATATCAATTGCACTCGTTGCCCTGCTGTCCTCCATCGGCATCCTGGCCAGTGGTCGACTGCCATTTTCGTTTTTTCCGCCTTTGGCATCTGATCAGGTGGTGGCCAAGCTGACAATGCCACTCGGTACGCCAGCAACCGTTACCAATAAAGCTGTAGTGGAGCTGGAGCGCAGTGCCAGAATAATCGCCGATCAGCTGTCAAAACAAACGCCGAAAATGCCACCGGTGAAACATATGCTGACTGCAATTGGTAATCATCCTTCAAGCAATTCCGGGGGAGGTCCACCCTCCGGGCCCCGTAGCAATGCATCGGGCGGACATCTTGGCGAAGTCACCATGCAACTGACATCGAGTCAGTCCCGGGATATCTCAACACGAGAGATAGCAAATCTGTGGCGAAAAGAAACCCGTGCAATCCCCGATGCGGTGGAACTCATTTTTAGTTCTTCCCTGTTCAGTGCTGGCGAGGCAATAAATATTCAATTGGAGGGTGACAACCTGGATGATTTAAGGGTTGTTGCAGAAAAAATTGGCCTGCGACTGGCTGAGTACCCGGGAGTCATCGACATTTCTGATAGTTTTAGGTCCGGCAAGAAGGAATTGAAACTGGATATACTCCCCTCAGGAGAGTCGTTGGGTTTAACCCTTGCGATGCTTGCCCGACAAGTTCGACAGGCATTCTACGGTGAAGAGATACAGCGCATTCAGCGCGGTCGTGATGATGTTCGAATCATGGTTCGATATACCAAAGAAGAACGCCGTACTCTGGGAACCCTCGATCGAATGCGAATAAGAACCCCGCAAGGATCCGAAGTTCCGTTTACAACGGTTGCAGATGCCAGCCTGGGGAGGGGGTTTTCATCCATTAAACGGTCGGATCGCAGACGCGTTGTAAATGTGACCGCGGATGTTGACCGGACCCAGATTACTGCAAATGAGGTGATTGCGGATTTTGGGGACGGCATTCTGGAGTCAATAATGCAGGATCATCCGCGCGTCAGCTATCGATTGGAAGGGCAACAGCGTCAACAAGGGGAGGCTGTATCCAGTCTTATCCCGTTGTTTGGATTAGCCCTGTTCGTCATTTACGCACTATTGGCAATTCCTCTTCGCTCCTACAGCCAGCCACTGATTATCATGAGCGTCATACCGTTTGCGCTGGTGGGTGCAATATGGGGGCATATGATTATGAAATCTTTTGGTTTGATATCTGGCCTGGCGATGATGTCGGTACTGGGATTTATCGCCGCCTCGGGCGTGGTTGTGAATTCCAGCCTGGTCCTCGTGCATACCATTGATGCTCGCAGGTGTGCAGGGCGCTCAATTCATGATGCGGTACTGGATGCTGCAGTATCTCGTTGTCGACCTATTATTCTCACCTCGCTGACGACGTTTGTGGGACTCACACCACTGATGCTGAACAGGAGCGTATCGGCACAGTTTCTTGTGCCAATGGGTATTTCGTTAGCCTTCGGCGTGTTGTTTGCCACGGTGGTGACCTTGTTAGTTGTACCGTCAGGCTATTTGATTCTGCAGGACCTGAGCCGGAAAAATGTTGATGAAGTCGCTTTGGATGAGGGCGCTTTGAATGAGAGCATGGGCCACTAGATCGACAGGTTGTTTACTGCCCGAGACAGGTTTGAGACTGACTGGTCGTCCAGATTGAGCTGCGTCAGAAACCTCTGAAAGTCTGCATCGCGCAGTGGCGAGTTGGGCAGGATCTGTGCGAAAGCGCGGACATTCAACACCTGGGAAATGCGATTATCCAGGGCAATCTGCATCCAGGTGATAGCCTGTTCGAAGTCTCCCTCTATCATTGTGATCCAGCCCGCTAATGGCGCGTACATTTCACCACCGCTTGTTTTAGCAAGTTTTTTGACCCGATTCAGGAAGCGGGTGCTCTTTTCAGTTGCACCTGTGCTGGCGTAAAGGCGACCGCGGCAATTCATCACCATTAAATCATCTTCCGGCAGACTTGAAGTAATTTTATCTAGATAGTCATATGCTCCGGCGTAGTCGCACAACGAAACTAGCGCGAGCATTTTGGCCAGTCTGGCATAGCCGTGTTGCGGGTTGATTGCAAGCGCCCGGTCTGCTTCTACCAATGCGCTTTCGAAATTACCCTGGTATCGCAACGTGTATGACAGGGAAGTTGTCGGGCCTGCGCTGATTGGGTCGAGGTGAATGGCCCGGTTCAAAAGATTAACAGCTACGTCGAATTGGCAGGTATCACGGTAGTATCGTGTCGCAAACTGGGTTAGCACGTTGGCGCAACCCGGCGCGGATGCCATCGCCTTGTCAAACATGGATTTAACAGCCAGCCAGTCCCATGTTTCCCAGCGAACCGCTATCGCTTTGGACATCAGTGCTTCCACCTGGAATGGGTTTATTAACAGGGCCGCCTCAAAGGACTGGCGAATGGAGTCCCTGTTTTTATTGTAGGGTTGGCAGCAAATATAACCCGGTATCTGTCCGTGATGATCGTGAATACATGGGTGCAATACTGCAGTACCAGACAGGTTTCAGTTATACAGTGACTGCTGGAATAAAGGGTCGAAACCAGGTCACTGCAAGAATTCGCATTCCAAAAGGGGGCCAACTGGTTGCGCTGTGGCATACCCACGGCTCACCACACCACACCCGCAGATCTTTCTCCAGCATTGATACGCAATTAGTTGAACGAACTAACCTGCCGTTCTACCTGGTAGATCCCCGGAACAACTACTGGGTGTTTCGACCCGGTGACAGGTTACTTTCAGTGCCTCAAAGTAGGCGCAGAGGATTGGGTGCCAGCAGGGGATATGCCCAGGGCAAGCGCGTGGTGTTGCGAACAGGCGCATCTCGGCCAATAGATTATGCAGACTGGTATCTCGGACCAGGGGTCCGTTAAGGAGGGTTTGTTATGGATAGTCTCTTATGGATAGTCGCTCATGGAGAGTTTCTTAAGGGGAGCTGCACTATCGATGTCCCTTCGATGGATAATTCACCATCCTGGTTTTCTGCGCGTTGTTCAATAGTCACGGTGCCCAGGGTCTCATCTTTTGCGATGACTTTTCCATTGATAAAAAGCGTGTCTCCGACTGGATTGTGGCGTCGGATTTTCGCCTGGGTGTTTTTCAGGAAGCCATCGTCCCCCATCCAGTTGGTCATGTAGTGAGTCAACCAGGAGAAACGTTCCGGCCCGTAATCGTAGGCTTCCGGCGCACCAACGGTCTGGGCAAATTCGGTTTCCCAGTGAACTCTCTCCGGACAATCAGGAATGCCACGCTGATTTTTGATACCAAGACCGGCATGTTTATGATGCTGCTGCCAGGCCAGCTTGTTGGCACGAATATAAAGCCCACCCCAACCCTGGGCATAAGCGATAAATCCAGTGACCGTCATCGGACCCTTCACCATGGTAGGTAAGGCATCACCTATTTTAACATCATCCAGATAACGGGGAGTCGCGCCACGAATTTCTTCGTTGGCGTAGTGACGATAAATTTCAACGAGTTCGTCGTCGGTGTATTGTTTTGGTTGCTGCGCATTGAGACTATCGTACTTAACACCTCTCTCTCTCGCCAGATCCCTGTCGGTGCGGAAGCACCAGCTGTCAGCCTCACAGAGCAACTGGTTATCCTGATTAAAAAACTGGACATGGTAGATCTGTTGGATCGCCAGGCCAGAAAATCGTGTCTCGTGAGGGATCAGCTCTTTTAGCCAGGCTTTAGTTCTGATCTCGTCATTGCGTTTGATGACCTGATGCCAGGTGAAGTCCGCACCTGCCCACATGGCATGTACCCCGGGCAAGCCCCCCACATAACCGGAGATGATCCGGTCACAGGCAAACAGAAAAGACGGCGGGGCGATAATGCTGCCGTGGCAACTGTTGCTGGCGTAGTCCGGGTCGCACCAGAGCGGATTATCATCACCAATACCATGTGCGTAGTGGCGAATGTTGTCCCTGGTTGCTTCATGACACCAGGGTTCCAACGAGTCTTCAATGGGGATGTCGATTCGTTTTCTAAGTGCCGCCAGTGCAGGTTCAGTGATACCGGTAAACTGCCGCTCCAGATCATCGTCGTCTTCGATATTCATTTAGCTGGTTCCTGTCCGGAAAGTCATGTCTTCGAACTGGTTAACCATGTTTCCCGACTTCCCAGCCATTCAGATTATTGCTGGCAAAATCGCGGGGTTCAGCTTCGAGAGTGGTTGCCATCGTGTCATTCCAGCGATTAAGAAAACCGAACAGGGAAATCACAGCGACAATTTCCACAATCTGCCGGTCGGTGAAGTGTTCTTTCAGGGCTTCGAAATGAGCTGCTTCCGTCGCATTGGGCACCATACCGGCGTGCAGAGCCAGGCGTAACGCTGCCCGTTCGGTATCGTCAAACAAAGGGCTTGTTTCGAATTCAAATGCAGACCTGACCTTTTCTGCATCGACCCCTCGCTTTTGTGCATTTTGAGACGTATGCGCCTGGCAATATCGACAGCCCGCCGCATTGCTGACCACGTAAGCGATCATCTGCTTTAAACCAGCATCAACTTCTCCGCTGTTAAGTACTGTCCCCGCGATGCCACCGAATGCCTGTAGCAGTTCCGGCCAGTGGGCCATGGTAAACATACTCCGGGGTACAAAACCCATTCCCGCTTCGACCATTTTGAACATCGGTTCCATATCCGGCAGGTCTTCACGGGATTTTGGCGTCACATGGGTCATGATGAATCTCCTATCCGTTGACGAAAGCTGGATAACATAATACGCAAAATGTTACGTGGTTTCCTCCCTTTGACCCTGTCAATCCTGGGAGTATTCTCGGACAATGTCGAAGACCTTTAAGTATTGTTTAATCGGATTGGTAATCCGAGGCCGAACATGAACAGAATTACCTTGATAGAATCCATCAGGCGGTGCGAAATCTGCGCAGCGGACTTACCCCTGCGGCCAAACCCGATCATACAGTTCCATTCCAGCTCCAGGATACTGATCGCGGGCCAGGCACCAGGGAGGGTCACTCATGAAAAGGGGATACCTTTTGATGACGCCAGCGGAAATCGGCTACGCACTTGGATCGGTATTGATCGACAGACCTTTTACGATGAAACGAAAGTCGCTGTCGTACCGATGGGGTTCTGTTATCCCGGTACCGGCACAGGGGGTGATCTGCCGCCGAGAAAAGAATGTGCCGAGGCATGGCGTGACAGGATTCTTAAACAGCTGAACGTCGAATTGACACTGGTTATCGGACAGTATGCTCAGTCCTGGCATCTGGGTATGAAGAAGAAATCATCAGTTACCCAGATTGTAAAACAGTGGAAAAGTTACTTCCCCGAATTAGTGCCGTTGCCTCATCCCAGCCCGAGAAACAACATCTGGCTGAAGAAAAATCCCTGGTTCGAGGCAGAGTTGTTGCCTGAGCTACAGTCGGTTGTTGCTGGGCTTTTATCGAAGTCAGCATCGAAGTCATCATTAAAATCACCATCGAAATCATCATAAACCCGGATATCTATCGACGGTATGCGTGTGTTATGACGTCAGTCGCTGCTTTCAGTTTGGAAGGCAATGATGGCCCGTTTCCTGTAACGGCCCGACAACCGCGCAGTAAAATTTAACAGACGCATCTGCCATCCGTACTTCTGGTCGAAGACGCGATACATGGTTTCGATTTCCGCTTCATCGGTGACGATCCTTGCCGTGCCGCTAATCCAGGTGCTTTTCACCCCACCCCGGGCGTCGCAGGCAGCGATATTGATCCTGCCGTTGTTCCTGATACGTTTCACCTTGCCCGCCCTGGCTTCTGAAAATACATAGTGAGTATCACCGGCCGAAGCGACCCAAACTGGTGTCCTGACTTCGTGGCCGTTTTTACGAAAAGTGGCGAGGTTGATGTATGGTTCCGATGCCAGGTCAAAAGGAAGATTCATGATGGTCCCCAGGAGTTAGAACACGACGTATTGAATGACCAGCATCGACATCAGCAATTGAAACAGGAATATTAACCAGAGCATGGTCCTGGCAAAAGGGTGAGGCGTTAGCCGCTGATCCATGTGTTTACGTTGCAGCCACAAGGTGCCGCCACTCTGAATTGGTAACATCAGGGCTGCGACCAGGCCGCCAATGGTGACAAGGGTTACCGGGTTTTGAACACCCATATAGAGCCCACAACCCAGCAGAGGGGCAACAGTGACATAGCCTCGAATGAAAGCCAGTCGGGTTTTCAGGTTTTTCCGTGAAAAGAACCCGAGTTCAATGAAGTAATCCGGCAGAAAGCGGCCACCGGCACCGATAGCTGACAGGGTCGTTGAAAACAGGATAAAGAACGCGCCGATGCCAAAGACCCACAGTGCCCAGTTGCCCAGTGTACGCGTGAACATGCCTGACAAGATTGAAATGGTGTCTAGCCCGTCCGGAGTTTCACCCAGGGTGTGCAGCACACCGGCGCCCAGCAGGTAAAATGGCAGCGTTGCACAGGTGAGGATAATGAGCGTAAGCCAGACGTCCATGTGCAAAACCTTGATCCATCCCCTGGCGCGAGCCAGCCAGGCTGCATATTCGGGCTCGTCGTCTCTCCTGGGACCAATAAAGGTGGGATAACCTTTTTCAATGCACCAGTAGGTGTAGGCGGCTGTTTCTCCTGAATTAACCCCGGTGTAGCCGTAAACCGCGAGAGCAAGGCCAATGTACTCAACCGGCAGGTCAAATGTAAAACCGGAGCCGATATCAGACCAGCTAATGCTGAACTCGGTAAACTGCATCGTAATGGCGCAGATCAGGGTGGTGGTCGTAAACACAATCACAAGGCCCAACAGTATCTTCTCAAATCGCTGGTATCCGCCGAAATTCAGGATTCCAATGGTTGTCAGCGCAACGAGCATCGCCGCCACTCTCGAATCGATAACCGGGAACAGCAGTGACAGGGCTTGTCCGGCACCGCCCATGATGCCGCCAAGACCCATGATTCCTGGTATAAAAGCCAGCAGGACTAACCAGATGGGCCAGCCGACCTTACCCTTTGGACCCCAGAGCTTGCCTGGGAGTCTGTTCAGTGCCCTGAGGTAGGTATCCCCTGTGACGATGGTGTATCGCGCCAGTTCTGCCTGTACCAGGGATTTTATCCAACAGGACATCAGTACCCACCACAGCAATGAAAACCCGGCAGCGGCACCGAGACTGGACGTTAAAATGATTTCGCCGGATCCGACAATCGAGCCGGAAACAATGACGCTTGGTCCGAGATACTTAAGGCGCCTCAGCAGGGTTAAGGGGGGAGTGAGTACACCGCCGGATTTAACCGTATAAGGGTCAACGGAGCTGTCCCCGTCTATCGATTCCAGTGGGCTTATTTGATCAGCCAAGGTACGTTTTCATGTAGGTCTTCATTTAGGCGATCGCACCTTCTTCTTTTAGTTGAGCAACGGTTGCATCATCGATGCCGAATTCTCTTAGAATTTCAGCTGAATGTTCCCCCGGTGTGGGTCCTGCGTGGTGAAACCTGACAGGTACCTCGCAACCAGTGAGGTTTATCGGCGATCTAACCAGGCTGATATCACCGAGAGAGGTATGGGGTGCATTTTTTTGCATGGATAGATGCTGCGCCTGCTCATCTTCGAATGCTTCCCCGATATTGTAAATTGGCCCGCAGGGGACGCCTACACTGTTCAGTTTCTCAACAAGTTCGTCCGTACTGAACTGCCTGGTTACCTTGTTAACATCGATATTAAGCTGAATCTTGTTGCTGATTCTAAGTTTGCCGTTTTCATAATCTGGATTATTGCTGAGCGCCGTTGCATTCAAAACCTTGCAGAAGTTACCCCACATTTTGCCCGTAGACGCTGCTACATTGAGCAAGCCGTCATTGGCCTCGAATACACCCATAGGTGCCTGGGTGGGGTGATTGTTGCCCTGTTGCCCGGCGATTTCGCCATTCATGGTATAGCGCGCACCTTGAAAGTCGAGTTTACTGAGCATGGACTCCAGTAAAGAAGTGTGAACCCATTGACCTTCGCCTGTATGTTGACGATGAATCAATGCCAATAGAATCCCCTGCCCTAGAAACATCCCTGCGGAGGTATCCGAGATGGCAATGCCAACCCGCATGGGGCCCCTGCCAGGCTCCCCGGTTACCGACATCAAACCTGAAAGCCCCTGTACGATCTGGTCAACGCCTGGCCTTTTGCCATAGGGTCCGTCCTGACCGAAGCCTGAGATAGAGGCAAGGATAATTCCCGGATTGATAGCCTTTAGGGTTTTGTATTCCATATTCAGTCGTTGCTTGACTTCGGAGCGAAAATTCTCGACAACCACGTCGGCTTTGGCCACTAACTGCTGGAATAGTTTTTGACCGGAGGCACTTTTCAAATCGATAGCAAGACCCCGTTTGTTGCGGTGCAGGTTTTGTTGATCCGGACCGATGTCAGCACCCGTTACCGAGCCCCCGGAACTGTCTTTGGCGGGCGGAGGCACAATGCGAATAACATTTGCGCCCCAGTCAGCCAGCAATCGAACGGCTGTGGGTCCGGCACGGGCGATGGTAAGGTCCAGCACAGTGTAGGCAGATAGAGGTAGTTGGCTCACGATGGATCCCTTTGTCTGGAGAAGCGCTCATTCAGGTCGGTACGAGTCTCAGTATAGACGAATCGGCTCATGTCTATAAAGCATCGCGCTTTATAGACTTGATCGTTGTTCCAGTTCTGAAATCAGGCGCCCAATTCGAGTCTGCCAGGCATCCTCCATCCCCGGGCTCCACGCTTCAGCCACACTCTCTTTAACAGTAACGTGCACTGCGTTCAACAGGTTTGTATACATATGGGGTTGAACGCTGTAGGCGTATTTGTGGTTCTTTACCTCAAAATTGAGATAATGACTCTCCTCATCGTAATTCTGAACCATGATCAGCCGAAAGACTTCTTCCATCATCTTGCCACGCACCAGGTCATCAATGTGAGACATCAGATCCTGGGAACCCGGGCAGCTGGCAAAGTAGCGACGATAGATTTCCGGGGTGATGTCGCCCGCTTTGTCGGCAGCCAGTTCGAGTGAGACCAGAACCAGGTCGGGCATTTCCTCTGGGGAGCTATCATAAGAACCAGGTACGGATGGCATCGGGTGATTCCTCTTTGGATCGGGTTGTTTTATCGGCTGCGTCGAGACCGTGTTGAAGATATCTCGCAATCGCGCTTCCGGCATGCATTGCAGGCTCTTGTTATTGTGAAACGGCAGCATAGCAAAGGAGCTGCTGGACTGAAAATGAATTGCAGCTACCAGGACAAAGCCCGGAGATCCGGCGAATTCGGTTTAACGAAGGATCTGGTGGGTTATGGAAGTCCTGGCGTTTTCATTCTGTCTTTACTTTGTGTTTAAAAAAGGGCATTAAGCTGTGCGTCAATAAATCAACCAACTAAACTGTTCACCGTTGCAGGATGAGTGCCGCCCTCAGATGAGAAAAAGTTATCGGATCTTGATAGTCATTGCGTTTTTGGCATCGAATACAGCCCATGCAGATCTGAACCTCAAGCTCTATGCAGAGTTAAACCTTAGCTATGATTGGATGGAGCACGGGGACGATGACTGGCAGAGCAACGTCACCAGGTTGGGGTTGAAGGGTGAGTATAATATTAAAGAAGACTGGGACGTTATCTTTCAGGCCGAAGAACTCGTTGACCCCATTCATGGGGGTAATGAGATTCAGGAACTGTTTGGTACGCGTAACACGTTTATTGGCATTGGCAGCCGATATGGCAACTTTATGTTCGGTGCCCATGATTCTGCTTTTAAAATGGCCCAGGGTAAGATCGACCTGTTTAACGACCAGGCAGGTGATATAGGCGTACTGTTCCCTGGTGAAGTTCGCGCGCTCGATACCTATTTCTATCACTCACCGAAAGCTAGTGGATTTCAGGGCCAGGTCATGTATGTACCTTCAGATAGCAATTTTAGCAGTAGTCAGTCTGCTTCGGTGCTGTGGGATACAGGGGATTGGTTCGCCAGCTTCGGGTTAGATCACGACATGCGTAAAAACAACCGCTCAACGGCGAGTACCAAAGTTTTTGATTCCTACCGCTCTGCCATTCAGTACACCCCCGGAGCGTGGAAGTTCGGTTTCCTGGTACAACGATCGCGGCCAAAAAATGAATCTGCTGCCGGTTGGGAAGCGGGTTACCTGGGGAGTGTAAGCTATACCGTGGGTAGCGTAACACTCATGGCTCAGCATGGTGAGTCGGATATTTATGCAAAGGGTATCACCAGTGACAACCTGGGAATTCACTACAATTTCACCCGTAAAAGGAAGGTGTACCTGTATTACTGGGACTACAATGCCCCGACAGATCGTGAAATTCTCTCCCTCGGATTTGAGCTGAAGTTCTAACAAACAGTGAGATCTATCAGATGAGGGTGTTGATTTGCGCAGACCAAGCCTGGTCTGGTCAGTTTCGTTGAGTTGCTTAATCGTTCGAGATTCCATCATAATGGAGGCGCAGTTTTCTTAAATGAGGAATTATGAGGACCATTTTCGCGCTTCTCGCGTGTCTGTTACCAGTATCGGTTTTTGCTTCATCGAGTGCATCTAATCTTGGCCTAACCAATTCAATCACAGGTTTCATTTGCCTAGGGATTTTTGTTGTTGCCTACGGCTTTGTAATGGCAGAAGAGTTTATCCACCTGCCGAAGTCAAAACCCGTTATCTTTGCGGCGGGTCTTATCTGGATATTGGTTGCCTATCTGTCCAGCCAGCATTCCTCAGACCCGGAGATGCTCCGCAGTATCCTGCAGCACAACCTGATTGAATACGCCTCTTTGTTCCTGTTTCTGCTGGTAGCGATGACCTACATCAATGCGATGAGCGAACGAAACATATTCCAGGCGTTACGCGCCTGGCTGGTCGGACGGGGGTTTAGCTATCGTCAACTGTTCTGGATCACGGGATGCATCGCGTTTTTTCTGTCGCCGATTGCTGACAACTTAACCACAGCGTTATTGATGGGGGCCGTTGTACTTTCGGTGGGAATGGGGAATGCTAAATTTGTGGCAGTGGCTTGCGTAAACATTGTTGTGGCAGCTAACGCAGGGGGTGCATTCAGTCCTTTTGGAGATATCACAACTCTGATGGTCTGGCAGAGCGGCAAGGCCGAATTTTTTGAGTTTTTTAAGTTGTTTGTGCCGTCAGTTGTCAACTACATTGTACCGGCGTTTATCATGAGCTTTGCAGTTCCGAGAGTGAACCCGGATCCAGTCAGAGATGAAGTGGAGTTACGACGGGGCGCATTTATCGTCTGTGGGCTCTTTCTATGTACCATCGCCACGGCAGTTTCATTTGAACAGTTCTTACACCTGCCGCCGTTTCTCGGCATGATGTTTGGCTTGTCCTACCTCGCTTTTTATGCCTACTACATAAAAAAATCCTCACCAGAAGGGCACGAGGACATCCGCAGGTTTGACCTGTTTGGCAGAGTTGCCCAAGCGGAGTGGGATACCTTGTTCTTCTTTTTTGGTGTGATCTTTTGTGTGGGTGGTTTGGGCTTCATCGGCTACCTGGAAATAATGTCAGTGTATTTTTATGACGGCTGGGGACCGACGAATGCCAATATTGCGATGGGTGTGATCTCGGCCGTGATCGACAACATACCAGTCATGTTCGCCATTCTGACCATGAACCCGGAGATGGATACCTACCAGTGGTTGTTAATTACCCTGACAGCAGGCGTCGGCGGCAGCCTGCTTTCAATTGGTTCTGCGGCAGGCGTTGCGCTCATGGGGCAGGCCCGTGGTGTCTATACGTTTTTTGCCCACCTGAAATGGAGCTGGGCGATTGCATTGGGGTATGCAGCCAGTATTTATGTACATCAGCTGATTAACGGATAACAGCGTTACACAAAAGTCGTAAAATCTTCTACCGGCTCACGGTCCGCGACCAGCGTATTAACCGGCGCATCCGGATCCATATGGCCGATTGCAACACCGCAGAAAATTATTTGTTCGTCCGGCGCGTTCACAAAGCGACGCACGGTCTCAGGCTTTGATGCCCAGGCCTCTTGTGGGCAGGTGTCCAGTCCCTCTTCCTGAGCGAGCAACATAAAGGTCTGCAGAAACATGCCAAGGTCTGACCATTGCGGCGGTCCCATCTGGCGATCGACGAAACAGAAAATAGCGGCAGGTGCACCAAACAGTTGGTAGTTCTCCATCAGGCGCCGTATTCTGGCGCCTCTGTCCTCTCGGGGAATGTTTAACAAGCTATACATATCTTCACCGACCTTGAATCGTGAGGAACGATAGGGCTCCTTGAGCTTGCGCGGGTAGACTTCATAAGCAGCGGTTTCAGGTTCTGTTTGGGTTAAAACAAACTGCTTGAACCTAACCATCGAGTCGCCGTTGACAACATAGATTCGCCAGGGTTGCACGTTGCCACCGGAAGGGGCTCTTGAGGCTTTTTCCAACAAGGTTCGAATGGTCTCATCCGGGACCGGCGTGTCCAGAAAAGCCCTGATGGTTTTTCGGTTCATGACTGCTTCACTGACTCGCATCTACTGTTTCCTACTCAAACTGTTTCTCTTGAAATGTTTCTTGGAAGGCTTTTTCTCAGGATCACATTTCCAGGCCGCGTGGAACACCGGGGGTTTGTAACGCCTGGATCTTCGCCATAAGATCTTGTGTATCTTCCGACGTCGCGCCCCTCAGACCAAAACCCATACTCGAGGCATATTCGCGATTTTCCGCCAGGAATGTGGGCATATCGTCGTAGGTTGATATCTGTGCAAGTTCCAATAATTCGTCGTCGGTGATGACTTCCTTCATTTTCTGCCATTCACCGTTAAGGGATAAGCCGTGAAGTTTATCCCCCAGATACTTCAGCCCATGCAGTTCGAGCACGTCATGGTAAGTGCGAGTGGAACCATAAAAGGATAGCGCCTGTCGAAGACCGTCCAAACCTTGTGCAATCTCTTCATCGTTTTTACCGTAGACGGTATAGCCACTCGCGGCTATCTCAATATCGTCCCAGGTTCGACCCGAACGCTCGAGGCCAATTTTGACATTGGGTAGCAGAACTTCCCGCATATACTTGTCTGTCATGATGCCACCATGAGGCAAGATACCATCGGCGACTTCACCGGCAACACGGGCCATTGCATCACCCACCACGGCGAGGTAGATCTTTGGCCGGGGAAAATCGATCGGTCCAGGATTGAAGTTGGGGGTCATTAAGGTGAATTTGTAATGTTTTCCCAGGAATTCCGCAGCGGCACCATCCTGCCAGGTGTTCCAGACTGCTTTCATCATCTGTATATATTCTTTCATACGCGGCGCGGCGGGAGACCAGGTTCCACCGAAGCGGCGTTCGTTGTGACCCTTAACCTGGCTGCCGAGGCCAATATTGAATCGGCCTTTTGATAAAACCTGCAGGTCCCAGGCTTCCATTGCGAGTACCATCGGACTCCTGGGGAAGGCAATCGTTACGGTGGTCATCAGGTCAATTTTGCTGGTAGCGGTCGCCGCGACTGTCATGGTCAGAATTGAATCGTGTGCCAGTTCGCCGCAGGTGAGCTGATCGTAGCCATTTTTTTCTGCTTTGCCTGCTATCGCAGCAACGCCGTCCAGTTTACCGCCTACACCTGTTCCGAGCTTCATGCTTGTGTCCTTTGAGATGAATGTGATGGACATTATGTTACTTGTCGGTTCAGTGCAAGAAAACGGCAGGCTATGAGCCATGGTGGACACCATCAAGGTAATACCAATCAGATGCTATCTTAATGAACCGGCTGGTCTCGTGGAGGCGATATCCACGCCCGGCTAATTTGTACCTGGCTCTGAATTCCACCTTACCCGTTTCGTCTGAGCTGCGCCCTGCTGTGGTGTTCAGAATCTTCAAGTCAAGCCATTGCTGGTCGGGATTAATGGCAACGCGGCTTGGCCGCGTATCTGGATGCCAGCTTTTAAGCAGGTATTGCCGGTCGCCGAGACAAAATGCCGTATATCTGGATCGCATCAACGCTTCTGCCGTGGTTGCTGTTGTCTGCCTAGACACAATTGATTTGCAACAACGGGAAAACAATTTGCCTGAGTCGCAATAGCAGGTCAGCGCGCTGTCAGTCATGGTCCGCTACTCCGTCGAATGATGAGTTCTTGTTGTGTGACGCCGACATGGCGGAAATAGTGGTGCGGCATACCGATCTTAATCAGAGGTTCCAAACGATAGTTTGCCATGTTGGCATTATTCTTCATAGAATCCGGTCTGGTCAGCACAGTGGAGGGGAATATGTGGTTGCAGACGCGATGTGAATTGGCATTTGAAATTGTCCGGCCCACACCGTTCTTGTTTATGCTTCGCGTCAGAAGTGGCATGCAGCAATGGGTGGCGCAGGAATCCTATAAGTTGTCACCCATCGTCCCGGTAGTCGAAGTATCTGACAAATATGGTAACTTGTGCCAGCGACTGGTGGCTCCGGCTGGTGATTTTCGGATCAGCACCAGTGCGACGGTTCGAACTGCGGACGCCTGCGATGAAAACCCACAGGCGGGGTTCGTCAAGGTCCAGAAACTGCCGGACGAGACGCTGGAATATCTCCTCCCGAGTCGATACTGCGAATCCGACCTGATGAACCAGCAGGCGTTTTCAGTGGTGGGTAGTGCCTCCCCGGGTTACCAGCAGGTTAGCGCAATCACCGACTGGATTCGAAATCAAATCCAATACCTGCCGGGCAGCAGTAACCTGCCCATCTCAAGTAAGGAAATAATGGACAAAGGCCAAGGCGTTTGCCGAGATCTCGCCCATGTTGGTATTGCCCTGAGCCGCAGTCTTTGTATTCCTGCACGTTTCGTGGTTGGCTATTTACACAATCTTGACCCGATGGACATCCATGCCTGGTTTGAAGCCTATATTGGCGACAGATGGTACAGTTTTGATCCGACCCAGAAGACGCTGAAGGGTGGAAGAATAGTTATTGCTTACGGCAGGGATGCAGCGGACGTCGCGATTTCAAATCAGTTCGGGCCTCCCGTTTTTCCTTACGATATGAATGTTGAGGTGGAGCAAATTGAGAATTTTCAGCTCGATAGCTGACCTTTTCGGCAACCTGCCAGGACGTATCAAGGAGCTACCTGCCGTATCAGTGAGTGCACATAGCGGAGTTTTTCAATAACGGTCGCTGACAAAACGAACGGGTACAAATCCGGTCGGCCGCCACTGCGGTTAATGTTGTTAACGGCGAAAGTGAGGGGTAGCCAGCGTTCCAGCATGGCGTCAAATGTGGATGCATCATAGCTGTCAAATTGTTCTGTCGGAGTTGCGGCAGATTCGGAAATCGAGACGCCAAATTCTTTTGAGGTTTCCAGGGTGTCGGCAATGGTAAGGTAGTGACCCCATGTTTCGGCGAAATCCTCCCAGGGATGACTGCTTGCATAGGCGCTGATATGGTTGTTCTGCCAGTCTTTGGCTGGTCCTCTCGCATAGTAATCCGACACCGCTGATTGGTAGTTACTGCGCTCATCCGAAAACAATTGCCGAAAAGAATCGAGTCGGTGTTGTCCCTCTACGAGCAGTTGCCAATAGTAATGGCCACTCTCGTGCCGAAAATGCCCCAGTACGGTCCGATAGTCTTCGTTAAGGGTTATTCGGCGTCGCTCGCGCTCAGCGTCATCAGCTTCTGCGATGTTAAGAGTAATAACACCGTCCACATGGCCCGTCATGACCCGGTCATTTGCCTGAATACGCTCAGAGGTATCTTTGAGGAACTCAAAGGCCAGACCATTGTCTGGGTCCACCTTTTTGTTGATCAGCGGTAAATTCAATCGCTGCAGGGAATACAGCAACCGTCGTTTTCCCGATTCCAGTATCTGCCAGTGATGCAGGTTTTGCGCAATAGAAACATTCGGGATGGTCTGGTTGAAGGAACAGGAAAGGCAATAGTCCTCTTCTGCCTCTGTGTCGATCATCCAGTTGCAGGCCTGGTACTGGCGACCGTTCTTGCACTCTTTGTAGTCTTTGCGTGAAAGATCGCTGTGAAACTGATCCGCGGTTTGTTCGAAGGATGACATTTGCATAAATTCAGGCAGATAACCTAAAGGTCTCAGGCATCGCAGGCACTGTACATTCTCGAAGAAGATTGCATGGCCGCAGTTTTGACAGCTAAATGATTTCACAATTGACCTGGTTTCTGTTGGCTAAGGACTCGCACGGTAATGGTAAGTTCCGCTGGCCGATATGGCAAATAGATAATTTCAATAGGTTAGAAGCGTCTTTGAAAGGCATTTATTGGTCCGGCATGAGGTAATATTTTATCCGATTGTTTTGGCGAAAAACATCCGATAGAATCGGTCAATGCTAGATCGCGTAGTCAGCAAGATGAACCAATTAGCGGGCTTCGATTTGCCTGCGGTGCCTAAAACCCTCAATCATCTCCTGTGCCTCAGTTACCAAAATAATATTGAAATTTCAGTGCTCGTGGCCGCGGTTGAAACAGATCCATCGCTATTGGCAATGTTCCTGTTTCAACAGGATCAGAAGAACCTGAACGACTGGCATCTGGAAACCGATCTGGAACAGTTCCGTCAAATTACCCTTGCCGCTTCAAATAGATTTACCAGTACAGATCAGTCAGAAATCGCACTACAATACTATGAAAGGACCTGGCGGCGTTCCTTGTTGCATGCATCACTCAGTGCCGCGCTTGCCGAGCAAATCGGTGCAGATGTCACCACCGTAAAGTTGTTAGGGCTACTGGCTGGTCTGGGACATCTGCTCTTAGCCCGTTCCCATGGTGAGGGCTACATTAAATTGGTCGATGGCTTGACGGGGTTTGAAACTGTTATACAGGCAGAGTGGGAGGGGTTTGGATGCAGTGGTGACACTGTTGGTGCAGCCTGTTTTAAATCCCTGGGGTATCCATCATCCTGCTGCGATGCGTTGCGATATCAGTACATTTCACTTGAAGAACTCCCAGATGCGACCCAACTGGTCCAGATAATAGGCTATTGCGGTCGATTAGTTGAACTGGTGCAGAATCCTGAGCAAGACCCTCAGCTTATTGCGAAAGCCGACATACTATTTGGACTTGACGCGGATTCGATTAGCGAAATTGTAGCGGCCGCAAGGCAGGTTTCGAGTCAGGCACGAAAGCGAGTGACCGAGTTTGAATCGGATAGTTCGAGCATTAGAGAAAACGTTGCCAACGCTAACATGGCCAGTATTACGGAAAAGAGTCTGGCATCAGGTACTCACTCCATTTCTGCGGTCGCCAGCTTGCTGTTTGGCGCTGAAACCACGCTGTTGTTCAAAAACTCAGATGACCACTTAGAAGCAAGTTGGGATCCCGCCGGGAAACCGGATAGTGTTGAAGTTTTGTCCGTTGATGCCAGCAGTGAGCGCAGCCTCGTCGCCCAGTGCTTTCGGCAGAATAAAAATATTACTGCCGAGAAAGAATCCCTCGATTCAATAGTTGACAAGCAGATACTTGACCGCCTGGGTACCCTTGCGGTCAGGCTGTTGCCCCTGGGAGAGAATCTCGGTGTGGTGGCGATCGGTGTAAATCAACTTCTAGACATACCCGGGATGCTGCTGGATGCATATCGGCAGGGAGTCACAGCACAAATCGGTCTAACACAAGCAGACGAAGTTTTGATGCTCGATGCTGGCCTGGTCCGAAAACAGGTGCGAGAAGTGACCCACGAGGTCAACAATCCTCTTGCCATTGCTCAGAACTTTCTGCGCACTCTATCTTTGAAACTGGATGAAGATTCCCCGGTTCAGGCTGATATAGAAACCATCAGTCGCGAAATGATGCGAGTGTCTGGTATCGTCAAAAAGTACGACCAGATTGGCAGGCAGGAGGCTCCAATCGCTGAGGAAGTCAACGTAAATGACATCCTCGAGCAATTGACCAGCGTGTTTCGCGGCGGGTATGAAGAAGTTCAATTCGAGACCGTGTACGACAAGGGAATGCCGTTTGTTTCGATTATCCCCGATAATCTTAAGCAGGTGATTGTTAACCTGGTTAAAAATGCAGTGGAAGCGTTGGAAGATGTGACCGGGGCTAAGGTAGGCATCACAACCCACGGATCGATCAATTTGGGTGGCGATCAGTACATTGAGATTCTCATTATGGACAATGGACCTGGTATACCTTTGCCATTAAGAGACAAATTGTTTCGACCAAATAACAGTGCAAAGGGAGGTGCGCACGCCGGATTGGGTCTGAGTATCGTTAAACAACTCATCGTAGAGATGGGAAGTTTGATCAGCTGCAGGACTCAAGTCGCCGGGGAGGGAATACCGGGAACCACGTTCCAGATTCTGATACCTTTAATTGGTAAAAAATAGCAAATAGGCAAGGCGTTTTTCATGAGTGCAGTGAGTGCAGAAACCGGGTTGGGAACAAGTATATTGATTGTCGACGATGAACCGGGTCAGCGGGAGAGCCTGATGCAGATGATTGGCCTTTATGGTTATCAGATTGAAACCGCAGCTGATGGCACTGTGGCCATTGATTGGCTGAACAACGAAGATTTTGACCTCGTGCTGCTGGACTTGAACATGCCCGGCCTGTCGGGTTTTGAAGTGATTGACTATGTGGTTGAAAACACTATCCCTTGTAAAATTGTCGTTGTCAGTGGCGAAGTCAGTTTTGAGTCCGCCAGGTCGGCGTTAAAAAAAGGTGCCCATGACTTCGTTAAGAAACCCTATGCGCCGGATGAGTTACTGGCGACGATCCAGAACGCAACCGCCACTAAGCGGCTGGAAGACCAGAAGTCCGTCGTTGAGCAAAAACTGTCGAAATCTGAATATCTGCATCGGTTTATTGTTGAACATTCTCCAGATATCGTTTTTATGTTGAATACCGATGGCCGGTTTACGTTCCTCAACGATGCGGCTTACAACACGCTGGGATACAGCTCCGATGAGCTGCTGGGTGAGCACTATTCTATGATTGTATCGGAACAGAGCAGAGAATCTGCCCGATTTGTATTCACTGAGCGTCGAACCGGCGTGAGAAAATCACAGAATGTCGAGCTGAAGCTTAAATGTCAGGGCGAGTCCGAATATCGATATTTCGATACCAGTGCCATGTCGATGAAGTTCAATGACTTTGAAGGCAGGCAGGTTCAGGGTACCTATGGTGTTGCGCGAGATGTTACCGAAAACAAACGAGTCCAGGAGCTGATTAATTTTCCGGCCTACTACGATATATTGACCAAGCTGCCGAATCGCTCTTTGATGGAAGACCGTTTGTCGATCGCCATTACCCAGGCGCGGCGTAGCAAAGAAAATCTGGCAGTGATGTTTCTTGATTTGGATCGCTTCAAATGGATTAACGACACCCTGGGTCACAGGATCGGGGATCGCATGCTGCAGGCTGTGAGCCAGCGAATGGAAAACTGTATACGCAGCGGTGATACCCTGGCTCGATTTGGCGGCGATGAATTTGTCCTGGTGTTACCCAAGGTAGAACATCATCGGGACGCAGAGTTTATCGCCAACAAGATACTCAAGGAATTGAAGCGGCCCTTCGTCATTGATCAGCATGAACTGTATGTCAGTGGCAGCATCGGAATCGCGATCTATCCTGAAGCGGGTGAGACCAGGGATACGCTAATCCAAAGTGCCGATATCGCAATGTACAGGGTAAAGGAACGGGGAAAGAACGGCTTCGAATTTTTTTCCGAAGAAATGAATATCGTCTCTAATACGCGTCTTGCGGTTGAGCGTGAATTACGAAAAGCGCTGGTTAGTGATGACTTTAAAGTCTGCTACCAGCCCCAGGTGAATGCCAAAACGGAAGAAGTTGTGGGGTTTGAGGCGTTGATTCGCTGGCATCATGCGGAGAAAGGAATCATTTTTCCGGATGATTTTATTCCGATTGCCGAGGAGACCGGGCTGATTCTGGATATTGGTAACTATGTCCTGGAAACCGCATGTCACGATCTGGCTTGCTGGCGAAAGGATGGAGCTGAGCAGGTCAGGGTCTCGATCAACTTCTCAGCGATCCAGGTGCAGCAGGACGATTTTATCGAACATATCGTCGATACCCTGCAGAGGCATAATTTGCCTGGTTCGTGTCTTGAAATAGAAATCACCGAGAATATCATCATGAATGATATGTCACGGGTGATTCAAAAGCTTCGTGGGCTGACAGAGCTCGGCATCAAAATTGCCGTCGATGATTTTGGCACTGGCCATTCTTCCCTGAGCTATCTGCAGCACTTTCCCATCAGCACATTGAAAATCGATAAATCGTTCGTCTCGGCGATCCAGATCAACCAGGGAGGCACGAGTATCGTCGATGCGATCGTTGCCATGGCACATGGTCTGAACCTTAATTTGGTAGCTGAAGGTGTGGAGACTGACCGGCAACTGGAGTATTTGATAAAAGTGGGTTGCGCAGAAATTCAAGGCTGGTTGTTTGGCAAGGCTGAAACTGAACAGGCAACCAGGGACATGCTGAAAAGACTACAGAATGGCGGCGTTATCCGGGAGAATACGACAGTTTAGGGAACCTCTGATTAAGGTCGGTATACCGCACCAATCAGAGGTTCAATAGGTAAAACAGCCGAGTATCCGTGCGGGGTGAGCCGTCTGTGGTTTGCCGGGTTTGTCAGTCTTCGATTTTGTCTTGGCTTGCTTCGAGGTGTTGGGTTCAGTTTTTTTCTGCTTTGCAAGCAAGCTGTTTCGCCAGGTTCGCATTGTGAGATAGTTCATTAGAATATCCAACCGAGGATGGTATCGGAGATAGTGATTAAGATAGCTGCCACAAACGTAGTACCAATGTCCCTGATTTCGAAATCTTCGAGGCACTGATCCGTTAGCCACAACAAGAAGGTGTTAATAAATATCAGGAAGACGCCGAGGGTAATGATAATAAAAGGAATTGCTATGATTTTCAGAACTGTACCGAGCAACACGTTGATCAAACCGTAAACAATCGCTACAACAATTGCGGTGCCAAAACTCTCGATATAAATCCCAGGCATGGCCTCTGCGATCACGAAAATCGCCACACCCAAAAGCAAGAAATGTAAAATCAGGTCCATCAGTCTTCCATGTTGATTTATATTGTTGGTTTACGAATTACATTATTCATGCCATATTTGCAAGTTATTGATAGTTAAAACAATAGTTTCTCGACTGGTTCATCTGCTGGTGTTTTTAACCAGCGAGGTTGTTGATTTGACCAACTCGATTGCCTTATCTTTCAATGTACAGTACGCCCCTCAGGCGTCACAGACCGGAATCAAGGGAAATCAAAATGTTAGATCTTTATTACTGGCCAACACCCAACGGCAAGAAAGTGACCATTCAATTGGAGGAATGCCAACTCGATTACAACGTCATCCAGGTAAATATTGGTAAGGGTGATCAGTTCAGTGATGAGTTCCTCAAGATATGTCCTAATAACCGGATGCCAGCGTTGGTTGATCGGAATCCGGCTGAGAGTGGTGGCGAGCCAATATCTATATTTGAATCCGGTACGATCATGTTATATCTCGCAGAGAAAACCGGCCAGTTTATGCCGACGGATCTGCGGGGTAAGTACAACGTAATGCAATGGGTTGTCTGGCAAATGGCAAACCAGGGTCCAAAAACCGGGGAATGTGGCCATTTTCGACGTTTAAATGATTCCCTGGGTGACCAGAGTTACGCCGTTTCCCGATTCACAGATGAAGTGAATCGCTTTTATGGTGTGCTCAACAATCAACTCTATAACCAGCGCTATGTATGCGGTGACGAGTACACCATTGCAGATATGATCTGCTACCCATGGACTGTTAACTGGCAAGGTCAGGGGCAGGATATCGATCATTTTAAGTATTTTAAACGATGGTTCCAGGAGCTAAGTGAGCGGCCTGCGGTCATTAAAGGTATGGCAATTGGTAGTGACTTCGGCAATGACTATTCAAAGATGAGTAAGTCGGAAATAGAGGCTTTAAAGAAGATGCTTTACAACCAGCGCGCCAGACCGGCACCAGAAACAGGGGGTATTGAGGCCTAGTCGCCCCTCGTGGAAGCAGTGACTTCACAAATCTACATTGTCATTCCCTGTTACAACGAGGCCAGTAGACTGGATCAGCAGGAGATTGAGACACTATTGACCGATGAGTCGGTGCATCTGGTGCTGGTTGATGATGGATCGACTGATTTCACATTGAACCGGCTCAGCGAACTGCAGATACGTCATCCTGACCGGGTTGAAGTACTGGCGCTTGAAAAAAATCGTGGCAAAGCCGAGGCCGTGCGTCAAGGCATGCAACGGAGCCTGTTTTTGGGCGCGAGTGTCACGGGCTACCTGGATGCTGATTTTGCGACTCCCGCGACAGAGATGCTCAGGCTGGTGGAAATATTCCGCTCAAAAAAACAAATAGAAATTCTAATGGCCTCACGTTGGCTGCATCTTGGTTCAAACATTCAGAGAAAGCGTTTTCGTCACTACTCGGGAAGGGTGTTCGCCACCATCGCTTCAATGGTGCTGCGGATGAGTGTGTATGACACCCAGTGCGGTGCAAAATTATTCAAGGTAGACAAGGGGCTGGCAGATGCTATTGCCGAGCCGTTTGTATCCCGCTGGGCTTTCGACGTTGAGCTTATTGGCCGCCTTCGCCGGGTCAATGAGACTTCCAGATTCCTGGAGGTTCCACTGGATATATGGATGGATATCAGTGGTTCCAAAATGGGCTTGTTCGATATGATACGAGCCACCCTGGAGCTTTTCCTGATTGGCTTTAGAAATAGGCACAAGAAATAGGAACACACAGCGCCTGTGTCAGGGTAGTGGTTTTAGAAATAGAGACACACACCTCCCGTGTCAGGGTAGTAGTTGTATTAGTACTATATAAATCAGGAATATAACCCAATGGGGTCGGGTAATCGCTAACCGAGATCACCGCGAGTAACACGATCTTCGTACGCTTCCGTGGTGATTAATCCGATGGACTCAGCCGCAATGCGGTCGCTTTCAGTCAAAACGTCCTGAATGACGTCAATACGCTTCCACAGGGCAAGCTTCACAGAGCCATCCTCGGCAGGCACGTACGGGGACTGCTCGGTGCGTTGCATCTTATGTACATACCGGGGGCAATTCTGCCAGACTCGCTCAATGGCCACTTCGACTGCTAACTGGGCGCCGGGATAGCTCTCCAATATTGGGCCATCGCGCAGCAAGCGGGCTGCGCCACGTACTCGCATGCGCTGAGGCTTCTCGAAGTCGATAAACAAAATACCCACTTTAGCCCGCGCCTCAACGTTGCCAAGGGACATGAACATGCCATTTCCGTCGTAACTTGGGAACACCAGCGAGTGCGTACTCAATACACGCACGAAACCCGGAGCGCCCCCCTTATAGGAAGATGATGGGAAGCCCTGCTCATCGATGGTGGACAGAAAGAACATGTCTCGGTGATGAATGAACGCTGTTTGTTCAATGGATAGTTCTTCTGTGACAATCGCCTGGACCAGGCGGTTAGCCAATCCCCTCGTCTTAAACTCATCTTGCAGTTTTCGTTGCGTCGGTGTGTAAAATTCAGACATTCATCATTCCCCAGCATTATTTGTTGATTGTGTGTAACGGATTCCATCATTCTCCAGGATTTAAGTATATGTCCTGAGCGAGGCTGCAGAAAGAGTGTGTGTCCCTATTGCGTATCGCGAGAGTTGTAGGCAGGAATGTCGACAGGCGGCTGTTCTTGATAAGTTCTGGGGCGTTTCGTCCGCAGAAAGTGACCGTCAGATCAATTTGGCTCCCCAGAGTAAAATCCTATCGACTATGGTACAGGTCGAGGTAGTCTCTGTTAATTCTGGCTACGTGACAAGTCAACGTTTGAAATGGTGGGAAGATGCAAAAATCAGTATTGATCGCAGCGTTATTATGCTTCGCTGGAACATGCAGTGCGGCGGATGAAAACAACGGTAAAATTGGGCATAAATTTGGTATAGGTGCCAAAATTGGCACCATCGGCTATGGCATTGATATGAGCTATTCGCTGTCAGAGAAAGTCAATCTGCGCGGTGGATTTAGCACGTTCGAATATGACAAGGATGTGGATGATACCGATCTGTCCTACGAAGCCCAGTTCAAAATGAACAGCGCTAACCTGATGCTGGATTTGCACCCTTTTGCAAATGGATTTCGTATTACCGGCGGCGTGGCGTACTACCTGGACAATGAGCTGACAGGGTTGGCTATTCCGGGAGCCGGTCTAACCTATACTCTAAACGACGTGGTTTATAGCGTAGCAGATCTCGCTTCCCTGGAAGTGGGATTTGATTTTAGATCCGTGTCTCCCTATGTGGGAATCGGTTGGGGTAATGCCGCGACTAACAGCGGGTTTGGCTTCGCAATCGATGTCGGTGTCATTAACATTGGATCTTCTGATATCAGGATGGACTACTCCTGTATTTCTCCGCTGTTATGTGCCGCTATAGATGCAGATATTCAGGCTGAAATCCTACAGTTGGAAGATGATATCAAGGATTTTGAATGGTGGCCGGTATTGAGTGTCGGGTTTACCTACAGGTTCTAACCGATCGCGCCAGCAGGCTGCTCCCGGTTAGCACAATACGGTGTTGAAAATTGCTCGTGCGTGAGTCCGATTCAGATGCTCATTTACTCCCTGTAAACTCAGCTCTTTCAGTGATTTTCGCATTGCCTTGCATCTATCAGGAACTTTTTCAACATCCCGCTAGTCCCGCTCGCCACCGAACCTGGGTTCGCGTTTCTCCATAAATGCCAGTGCGCCTTTCTGCATATTGCGGGGAATCAATACGCCCTGGTGCTCCATTTCAAGATCCAGTTGATCACTAAAAGTGTTGTGGATTGCCGCATCTATCGATGCACGAATCCTCGTGACGGTGCTGGGTGAGGAGCGTTTTAGAACAGCAGCCACTGTTGCGACCTCATTGTCCAGTTGGTCATCTGTAACGGCACGCCAGATCATGCCCCATTCCTGTGCCTGGGTAGCGGTGATACGATCACCCAGTAACGTAATTCCCAACGCCCGGGCTCGGCCCACTCGCAACGGTATGCTCCAGGTCGCGCCCATATCAGGGACAATACCCAGTCTGGGTCCGAATGTGGCAATAAAAAACGCCGATTCCGCAGCGATGGTAATGTCGCAGGCAAGGGCGAGACCGAAGCCACCACCAGCTGCAGGGCCATTGACCCTGGCAATGGTTGGAACCGGGCAATCCATCAGCGCCCGCATCGCGGTATTGAACGAATCTTCCGTATCATCAGATTCCACCTCAGAAGCCTTACCTTCCGCCGCTTCCTTCAGCGAAGGATCGGCAACCTGGGCAAGATCCGCCCCGGCGCAAAATCCACGACCAGCCCCCGTGATTACAACCACCCGAATACTGTCGTCGTCCAGCACCTGAGCCAGTGCCTCGCTGAGACCGCACATCAACCCGTCGGTCATCGCATTCATTGCAGCCGGGCGATTCAGCGTAATGGTTGCGATGTCATCAGCGCTGGTAAATAAAACAGGATCAGTGTCTTGCATTTGATTGGTCTCCCGGGTGTGACTTATCCAAGTTCAAGTGTTTGTTAGTCGGCTAGGGCGTTTTCCGGACCTGCATTTGTGACAGGTCAAGTAACTCTGCCTGGTGCTCCAACAGATCCTCGAAGGTGGCGTCTGTACCCAGATCCACGCCTGTATTCCTAACGGTTTCTGTCCGGTAGAAAGTCCCGCCCATTGCATGGATCACCATACCCGTAGGTGCATTTTCACTAGCCAGGTACAGTGCCGCTGGAGAGATGAGACGCGGATGCATATTGTCGCGTGGGTTGTCCGGGTCTATCCCCAGCTCTTTGTCCAGGGCAGTCATGCGGGTGTCTGCACCCGGAGCCAGACAGTTAACGGTGATGTTGTGACTCTTGCCTTCCAGCGCCAGTACATTCATTAGCCCGAGCATGGCCATTTTGGCGCTGGCGTAACTGCTCTGTCCGAATATGCCGTAGATACCGGAAATGCTACTAGTCAAAATGATGCGCCCATAACCTTGCTGGTACATCACTGGCCAGGCAGCGTGTGTCATATAGGTGGTACCCAGCAAGTGAACCTGGACGATAAGTTCAAAATCTTCCACCGGCATATTCTTAAAGGTTCTGTTTCTAAGAATTCCCGCATTGTTAACCAGGATATCGAGGCTGCCGAATTCAGAGACAGCCTGGTCAATAATCGATTTTGCCTGTTGGTTATCGGCCACTGAATCGTAATTAGCCACTGCTGTCCCACCGGCTTTACGAATCTCCTTAACCACCTGGTCCGCAAGGTTTCCGTCGCCGTCGCCGTGGACGCCGGTACCCAGATCATTAACCAGTACCCTGGCGCCGCGACTGGCGAATTCGAGCGCATGATGACGACCAATGCCGCCACCAGCGCCGGTGACGATGACCACCTTGTCTTTGAACTGGCTCATGGACTTCTTCCTGACTAGTCTTTTTTCTTCTCAGCATCGACGGCGCCCATAAAATCCATTTTTTGCAGATCGTCATCCGGGGCGGCGATTTCCCTGATTCTTTCTTCAACGTCATCATATTCCAGGTGCAGTGCTCGGCACATGGTCGCATGCAGTTCATAGCTACAGGTAATGTAGGTTAGTTCCAGTATCTCCTCATCAGACAGGTGCTCCTGTAACACCTTGAATGTACCGTCGGGTACGCGTCCACCGGAAAGCACGAGGTCATCTGTGTAGGAGAGCACGGCTCGCTCGATGTTGGAAAAAAGATCGGTGCTCTGCCAATGGGGAATTGCGGCAATCTGTTCTTCACTAAAGCCTACGGCTCTCATGCTTTTACAATGCTGGGAAAACACAAACTGGCTACCCCGACTATAACCGGCTCGTGTCTGACCGAGTTCACGTAGTCTGGCACTGACCTTCCTGTTTTTTGCCCGATAAAACTGGAAACCGGCGACGGCGTGCGCAAAGCAATCGGGCACCAGGGCGAAGACGGTCCACCAGTTGCCGGGTGTCCCGGTAGCCGTGCCGGGTTCAGCAACCGGGTCTCGATCACCAAACAGGGCATCGTATAGAGGTAACACAGCAGGATCGGCGTCTTTTCGACTGACTTCTCGTAGTCTGGGCATTTTTTTGTTCTCCGGTTAATGGTGATTTGGGTTTGTTCAGATGATCTAAATGTACCATTGGCTAATGGCTGAATGATAGACTGCCTCCCTCGAATAAGTAGCGGGTTGTAATGTTAAAGAAACTGTTAAATACCAGGGATCGGTTGCTGGTGCCAGGTGTTTATGATGCCCTCTCAGCAAAAATAGCCGTACAGGCTGGCTTTGAAACCCTGTATATGTCCGGTTTCGCCGTGGCGGGTAGCTTGCTTGGCCGTCCCGACATTGATCTGGTGACTGCTTGCGAAATGACTGAACGCGCACAACAGATTGTCGCTGCGGCTGATGGTGTACCGGTGATCGCAGATGGTGATAATGGCTATGGTGGAGAGCATAACGTGGCTCGCCTGGTACAGGGTTATGAAGCAGCCGGGGTGCAGTGTATCCAGTTGGAAGACCAGGTGAGTCCCAAGCGATGCGGGCATATGGAAAACAAACAGGTCGTACCGCTGGAGGAAGCGGTGAGTAAGATTCTTGCCGCCGTATCCAGTCGTGCTTCGGATGAATTTCTTGTGATGGCAAGAACAGACGCCAGGGCAACCCATGATTTGGATGAGGCGATTCAGCGGTGTCAGGCATTTTTGGAGGCGGGCGCCGATATCCTGTTTATTGAAGCACCACGAACAGTGGCAGAAATGGAGCAGGTGAAATCTGCGTTTGGGGATGTACCACTGGTGGCGAATATGGTTGAAGATGGCAAGACACCTGATCTCTCTGCTGAAGAACTGGTGAAGCTGGGATACCAGATAATTCTCCGTCCCGTCTCCGCCTTGTTGGCAGCGTCGAAGAGCCTGCAGCTCAGTTATACCGCGCTGTACGAATCCAGCAGCCTGGATAAAGGGCAACCCCGGCTGTCATTCAGCGAATTTAACGATCTTGTCGGCCTGGGAGATGCTACATAATGCCCATCGATTCAACCGGGAAGATTCTGGATTTCGCTCGGCAATGGTCCCAAAAACTGCCTGAATATTCAGCGCAATTCGAACAAGAGCGTAGATTGTCGGCAGAAATTTCCAACGAGTTCGCCAATGCTGGTGTTTACCATATGTTAGTGCCGGAAGAATACGGTGGACTTGAGTTGCACCCCCGGGACTTCGTCCAGGTGCTTAAATTACTATCCACCGGCGATGGCTCCGCCGGTTGGAACGCGATGATCGGCGGTACCACCGGGGTCTTGTCAGCTTCGCTGCCCGATGAATTTGCGCGAAAAATCTATGCTGACAAGCCAGGTGTGATGACAGTCGGCGTCACCGCACCCATTGGGCGTTCAGATGTTGTCGAAGGTGGCTACCGGGTTTCTGGTCGCTGGCCCTTTGGCAGTGGTTCACAAAATGCGGACTGGATTTGCGGTGGTTGTTTCATCTACAAAAACGGTGAACAGGTAATGGGTAAGCATGGCCCGGAAAGTCAATTGATGATGTTTGAGGCGAGCCAGGTGAATATCGAGGATACCTGGGACGTCGCCGGCCTGAAAGGCACGGGTAGTCATCATTTTAATGTCAAGGATGTTTTTGTACCCACGGGCCGGTCGGTCATTTTGGGCGCCAGGGCGAGGGTTCAACGCCCCTTGTATCAGTTCCCATTGCTGGGATTACTGGCCCTGGGAGTGTCGAGTGTCAGCCTGGGTCTGGGATACAAGGCCCTGAGTGCATTCAAAGATCTGGCTGGTGTTAAAACGCCAACAGGCGCGAGGCGAAAACTGATTGACAGACCCGCGGTTCAAAGCGATGTCGCAAAGTCTGTAGCAGACCTGGAATCTGCCGAGGCTTATATCAATTTCACCATTGATAATGCCTGGGCGCTGGCAAACCAGGGGGAAAAGTTAAGCCTTGCGCACAAAGGTAAACTACGATTGGCTGCCGTCAATGCCACACGTCGTTCGGTTGCAGCGGTTGACCGTTTGTACCAGCTGGGGGGCGGTAGTTCCATCTATGAAAATAATGTCCTTCAGCAGTGTTTGCGCGACATCCATGTAACAACGCAGCATATTATGGTGGCATCACCGATTTTTGAACTGACGGGCAAAGTTGAATTGGGCATTGACCCACGACAACCGTTATAAGTAGAGAAAGTAGGAGAGAATGATGGTTGAACTCTATGAAGCAATGAGTTCGTTACGAGCGGTGCGTCGACTAAAACCCGACCCGATACCAGCAGATGTGATGCAGCGGGTATTGCAGGCAGCGGCCTGGGCACCGACCGGGGGCAATGTCCAGCCTTTTAGAATAGTCGTCGTGAAGGAGCCAGACCACCTTGGCAATATTCAGGGCTGGTATGCCGAGGAATGGAGTAAATATACGGCGCCGAACCGCACCGGGTTGTCAAAAATGCCAGAGGATGCCCGCCAGCAGGCAGAAAAAATGCTAAAAGCAGGTGACTACCTGGCACACCATATGGCAGAAGTCCCGGCAATGCTGGTGTTTTGCTTCAATCCGAAATTCATGGCGATTACCGATGCTGACCTTGGACGACCCTCCGTGGTGGGTGGCGGGTCTGTCTATACTGCGGTACAGAATGTCATGCTGGCCTGCCGGGCAGAAGGATTAGGATGCGTCCTGACGACGTTACTCTGTTTCAAGGAGACTGAAATTAAATCACTGCTCGGTATTCCCGCGGATTGGGGTACCTGCGCCCATATACCCATCGGATACCCGGTCCTGAAAGGGCATGGACCTATTTCCAGGCGGCCGGTTGAAAAGCTGGTTTATCTTGACCAATGGGATCACAGATATCAGTAGACCAGGTTTCTGATTAAACTATCAGAAGCAAACTATCAGAATCAGTAACAGGAGTTAGACATGGCACAACCATTCCCAAATCATCCGAACCTGGTCGGTGGATTCGCCCCCATCCAGATGGAGTGCGATGCCCGTGATCTAATCATCGAGGGTGAAATTCCGGCAGACCTGCATGGAACGTTTTTTCGAAATGGCCCGAATCCACAATTTGCACCACGGGGTCAGTATCACTGGTTTGGTGGGGATGGGATGATTCACGCCTTTCACATTGAGAATGGCAAGGTGTCATACAAGAACCGATGGGCAAAGACGGTGAAATTCAAAACCGAGAACAACGCGGGCCGCAGCCTGTTCAGCGCGTTCAATCCCATGGACAGCGATCCTGATGTTGCTGGCCTGGAGACTGATGGCCTGGCCAATACCAATATTGTCTGGCACGGTGGCAAGTTACTGGCCCTGGAGGAAGGTCATGCGCCATTTGAACTGGACCCGGTGACGTTAGAGTCCAGGGGTGCATGGAAATTTGATGAATCCCTCGTAGGTCCGATGACTGCCCATCCGAAAATAGACCCTGAAACGGGTGAAATGATCTTCTTTGGCTACAGTGTTGATGGGATGTTGTCGAACAAAATGTCCTACCATGTGGTCGGTCCGGATGGGAAATTGCAGACATCCCAGTTTTTTGACGCGCCTTACGCCGCGATGGTTCACGACTTCATGGTGACCCGGGATTATGTGCTGTTTCCAATCATGCCCCTGACGGGTTCTCTGGAGAGAGCCATGGAAGGAAAACCTGCTTTTGCCTGGGAGCCTGAGATGGGGAACCAGATCGGTGTGATGCGCAGGGGGGGCAGTGTTGATGACATTCGCTGGTTCACCAGCGAAGCGACCTTTGTTTTTCACCCCATGAATGCATTCAACGATGGCGATGTGATTACCTGCGATGTATCGGAATACGACCGGGCACCCTTGTTCCCTAACCCGGATGGCTCGGAAGGTAGTCCCTCGGGGGCCAAACTGACCCGCTGGACTCTCGATCTTGGACAGAACACTAACGACTATGTTACCCGTCAACTGGACGATGTGAGCTGCGAGTTTGGTCGGCTCGACGAACGTTTTACCGGTTTGTCGTACCGATACGGGTACATGTTATGTGACGGTAAACAACCAGGGGATGCCGGTGGATTTAATGCGATTGCGCGGGTAGATCACCAGCAGAGTGCAAGAGAGACTTTCGAAATGCCACCTGAGATGGCAACCTCGGAGGCGGTGTTTGTCCCCAAATCCGGTAACGCCGGGGAAGGGGAGGGCTATCTGCTATCGAATGTCTATGATGCGACGATTGACAAATCTCATCTGGTTATTCTTGATGCACAAAACCTGTCCCAGGGACCGCTGGCCAGAGCCTATCTGGATCATCGGGTCCCGTTTGGATTCCATGGAAACTGGATGCCGGGTTCTGGTTAGCCCGGTGTATGACTTTTCAGGAACTCGATGGAGGTAGCAACAGTTTGATCAATTAACTCCTCCCCGCTCCAGGACTCCAGCAGCGTAGCGTTCTCAGCCAGCGCTGCCACTTTCCGTGATGTCGACTCCGGATGGTATAGGTCATTGCCCATCAGAACGAGCAGTGGGGTTGAACATTGTTCGACAAAGGCTTCGTCAACATTGAGTAGAAAGTCGCCATCGTACATATTTGACCGGAAAGAGACCAGGTCGGCTTCAGCGACACCGGTAAGGTTTTTGGACCATCCGTCGAACATATCGTAAAAAGCCTCGCGATTATTATCGAGACCAATGGTTTGCTGAATAATTGCAGCGGTCACTCTGCCGGGTTGTGCCTGCATCAGGCCAAAACAATAGGGCCCACCGATGCAGCCACCGAGGATATGACACTGGTCAGCCTGGAGGTGATCCAATAGCGCGATATGATCCTCCGTGTAGCTGTGCCAGCCATCTTCACCGGTCACTGGCGCACTCGACTGACCCGCGTTGCGCTGATCCATGGCGATCACCTTGAAATGCGGCGACAATGCTGTCATTGGATTCCAGGGTGAACTCGACCAGAAGGACAGAGCTGATCGCATACCACCGGGGGCGAAAAGCAGAACCGGAAAGCCTTCACCGTGAATTTCATAGTATATTTTTACGTCATCTCGTTCGAATACAGGCATTTTGGCTCCCTGTTGGCAGATTATTGTTGTGGAAAACCTTCCTTAAAGCTGTCGGAATTAATATTGTCGAGGGGAAAAATTGGACGTCTGACGTTCTTAAATTCCAGTTGATCATAGTCCGACGTGCAGACGCCGC
Source organism: Pseudomonadales bacterium (assembly GCA_029941905.1). GTDB lineage: Bacteria > Pseudomonadota > Gammaproteobacteria > Pseudomonadales > Azotimanducaceae > JAHRVQ01. Next base: position 116,162 of record JAPYTQ010000004.1, read on the forward strand.
ATCCTGCACATTCGATAATTGATTTTGCGATCGGCATATAAGTCGCTCGATAATGAATGCGGCTTTTCAGCATCAAAAATCGCTTCGTCAGGGGGTTGATACCCAGGCTGGAAAAATAGCCCAGATCATAAGGTTCAACATGCCTGCTGATCACAATAATCTCTACATTACCGGTATCAAGTACTGCCGTTGTCCCCATGCTGGTTTTCGAGCCGGTGCTCATGGGGCCCGTGATTGTGAATCTACCATCGGATATCAGGCGAACGACGCCAGTGACCGTCAAAGGTTTGCTTTGTTTTTGTAAGGCATCCATATGGAAATTTGCACCAAGGGTAACGGTGATTTCGTTGCCCACGCCTGCTTCGACCATTTTCTGCACAGCTTCAGGGTCGAATATGCCAAAGGCGGCAACATCTTCCAGTTCCTGTTGAAGAATTTCCCGCAGGACCTCGGTGGTGTCCATCGTCCCACCGGAAGCGGTATTGTCGTAGTGATCCAGCAATATCACGGGGCCGTCGCCGGGTTTATCTGCTGCATCGTTGGCTTCACCGATGGATTCCTCGAGCGGTTTAATCTGGTAGACGAACGACTGCCTGTCTTTCCAGGCGAGTTCCAGCAGTTCATCGCGTATCTCGCTGGCCTTTTGTGGATCGTTGTTTGTGGCAACAACAACACTTAATCCCGCATTGTATATGTCCGCATGAGGGAAGCCGGTAAACAAAGAGACGGCAAGAGCTTCGGTTTTTTCCAATTCCTGGACCCGTTGCTGGAGTGCTTTGTTAGGGAAATCATCAGTACCCTGGCGCATCACATGAGGCAGCATCGGGCAGTTTCCCCAGACCATTGTCGGTTTGACGTTTCCCTGCATGGTGCTAATCAGTATGCGGGCAGTCCTTTGTCCCGTTTCGAACATATCGATATGAGGATAGGTCTGGTAACCCGTAATAATTGTGCAATGCTCCACCATATCCGGGTACAGATTCGCGTGCATATCCAGTCCGACGCCAATGGGAATATCCGGGTAGGTCTCCCGCAGTCGCCGCAGCAGGGCACCTTCTCCATCTTCATGGGACCGGGTCACCATCGCGCCGTGCAGATCGAGCAACAGCCCATCACAACCTTCTGCGGCCTGAAGAATACTGTCAGTGATGTAGTTGTAGGCTTCGTTGGATACGGGTCCCGAAGGCGGCGCACCGGCCGCAATTGGGGTGATGATCTCAGCGCCTGCTTCTTCGGCGACCGAAATCATACCTGCCATGGTAATCCCTCGACCCTTGATGGCGTTGTATGCCGGAATCCCCTCCAGTGGCTTTGACCCACTGCCAAAGCGGTCCAGTTCGGTTGGCACCGGTGAAAAGGTATTGGTCTCATGGCTCATCATTGCGACTAACAATTTCACGGCTTGCGTCCTCCAAGTTTGTATCAACACCATACCCAAGCGTTTGTTTTGGGGCAATAATCTTTAAGTTGTTTTGTAGACGCTTGTTTTGTAGATCGTGTTTTGTAGACACGCGCCATGACGTATACTCCCGCCTAGATAAAATTCTTTTTACGTTGATAGGCACCTTTCTGAGAATCTTATTGAAAACTGTTATGAATTTATTTGCACCTTTTTACAAGCTGTATGAACAGATACTCTGGCATCAGATAGAGGATGGACCCAAGCCCAACCATATTGGGCTTATTGTTGATGGTAATCGTCGATTTGCAAAACTAAGGGGTTTTGTCAACACCAATGAGGGACATTCTGCAGGGTCTGACAGGCTGGAAGATTTTCTAAGCTGGTGCAGGGAACTGGAGGTCAGGATTGTTACCCTGTATGCATTTTCTACCGAAAATTTTAGTCGTAGCGACGAAGAAGTTGACTATCTGATGAAACTGATTCTGCAAAAGTTGAGGGATTTCCAATCAGACCCCATCATTGCTGAAGAGCAAGTCAAGATTAAGGTTATTGGTCGTCGGGGAGGCCTTTCTGACGAGATGATCTGTGAGATTGACAAAATCGAGTCACAAACCTGCAACCATGATCGATTCCAGCTCAATATTGCCATTAGCTATGGTGGTCGCGCAGAAATTGTTGACGCGGTTAAAAAGGTGGCTTTGGAGGTCAAGAGTGGCTGTCTTAACCTGGATGATATAGATGAAGAGTCGTTTTCAAATTATCTTTACACTGAGGGGATACCAGACCCGGACCTGATTATTCGAACTTCAGGAGAGGAACGTCTGAGTGGATTTCTATCCTGGCAGAGTGCCTACTCAGAACTGTATTTTACTGAAGTGTTTTGGCCAGCATTCCGCAGAATCGACTTCTGGCGGGCGATTCGGGTTTTTCAACAGCGTGAGCGACGTTACGGCGTGTGAACTAACCCCTGGGAGCCAATTCGAACAGCCAGGTGCCATTTGCCTTTACATCTTCGACTGAACCACGAGCACCATATTTTCGGTTGAGTTCATCGACAATGGGTAGGATAACCCCGCTGTTCGTTGGCAGACGAACCAACTGTCGTTTGTATATTTTCCCATCGATTCTCAACAACGCCCTGCCGTCCCGTTCGGCCTCTACCGGCCACTGTTTCCACATCTTGCCGATTCTTGAATTCATATACCCACTGGGGGTGTAAATTTTGCCATCGATAACAGCAAGCCAGGTGATACGGGACCGGGCCGGGGTGATCGTCTGAATCTGGATAGTCCCTATGTCCTTTATCTCGTTCCAGTTTGGCTCAGGGCCAGTTTGTAGCTGGCCTGTCTTGAATGGCCCGCCAGAGAAAATCTGGATCGGCCCATCGTGGAAGCGCATGTAAAACAGGAACACACCGAACAACAGGGCTAAGACGGCTATAAAGCCAGATAACCATTTAAAGTAGTTCATTGCAGAGCCCGGTCAGCAGATTTTTGTAGGTGTAGGTGCAACATATCTATCCTACCGGTTGTTTGCAAATTCAAACATGGAGTTACCCTCGGCTGGCATGATAATGTTCGCTTGCTCGCATGAAAATGTTGGCTGACTTAGACGAACCTGTATGCTCTTCACATCGAGAAAAAAGCAGTTATGAGTGATTCAATTCAATCCGAAAAAGGTGTAGTCGAGGACCTAGCCGCAAGGGGCACCGTCTGGCGATCGCGAATAGCAAGACTGGTAACCTGGCTGATAACCTTTGGCTGTTTCTATCTTATCTACACCCGGGTAGAGAAAGCTGCCTACCGGGAAGACCTGACAGCTGTAGAATACATGGTCAATTTTTTCGCCGAGGCGGACTGGATCCTGTGGCTGTGTTTAATGATCCCGTATTCAATTTACTTTTTCCTGATTGACTCCCATGCTACCTGGCGCCTGATTCGCTGGTTCAATGCTCCTGAAATCAAGTTCACCAATATTCTGCCGATTCGAGCCAGCGCCTACATCCTGTCACTTGTTAACGAGCAGGTCGGCAAAGGTGCCATGTCATTGTATTTGCTGCAGCGCTACGAAGTCCCGGTTTGGAAAGCCGTCTCGTCGATGATCATGCTCGGCTTGGTTGAAATATACCAGTTGCTGATTTTCTCAGCGGTTGGTGTGTTGCTTTATTACGACCTTGTAGTGGAAGCATCAACGACTTACCCGTTGCCAACGATCATGTTGAGTGTTTACGCTGTCGCGTTTTTGTATTTTCCATTCCATCTCCTGTATTTTCGAGGGCATATCCTTAGAGGTTTCCATCTTCGCGACAGGCAATTGTTACACGCCTTTCGGCAGGCTGAATTAAAGCACTACGTACTTTTGTTATTGTTTAAGGCTCCCAATATGCTTGGCGCCATGTTGGTCTACACCCTGGCGCTTTCTCTGTTCAAGGTCGATGTGGGTTTTGGACAGATGTTCGCTTTTCTACCGGTGATTTTTCTTGCTGCGGCTTTACCACTCCCTTTTCATGCCGGTGCACTGGTGTTGTGGACGGTATTATTTCCTGAGTTTCCGGAGGTCGGTGTCTTCTCCATGGTGATGCATACCTTTTTTGTGGTGTTTAATGCGGTTATCGGATTGGTGTTTTTGCCGAAAGCGAATAAGGAACTGTTTATTGAAAAAACCTAGCTTTACGCAGAGGAAATCAATACTAGAATCCGCTACGAGTACGGTATGTCTTTATCTGGACTCGTACCGCAGGTCCGTGTGCACTCAAGTTTTGCATCCATGCAAAACACGTCCTGATAAAGACATACCGCACTCTTCGCTACCACTCGCACATGCCTTAATTTGGCCGCAGCAGCGGACTGTCAAATCAGCTTTTCCGCAGTAAGTTGTCTATTCTCGGTCAGCCTCCTCGTGCTCCAGGCGTAACAGCGTAGCCAGACGTTCTGCCATTGAAATCGAGGTAGAAACCACGAGAATCCAGCCTCCATACCAAAATGCTTCATCGGGTAGCAGGAAAATACCCAGGGCCTGCTGCATGATCGGGAAGCCCGCCAGCACAAAGTAAAGTATGCCGTTGTATCTCCCGAGGACACTGGCGCGTAAAGGTTGGCCTGCCAGGGCCTTTGAGTCGAGGGTATATTGGGTGAATGCCAGTATAACCAGAATGGGCAGGATCAAAGGTACCAGTCCGAGCGACACTTCTGCAGCCAGCATCGTGGTCACTAAAATGGCGTCACTGCCATGATCAATCAGCCCGCCAAAGGAAGAAGTCTGGTGCCAGCGTCGGGCAAGATAGCCATCGAGTATATCTGTCACGATTGCGGCGATTAGAATGATAGCCGCCACGATCCACTCGGTATGAAGAATGAAATAAAATGCGAACGGAGCTGCAAATAGCCTGGTGCTGCTTAGCAGATTTGGTACAGTAAGTTTGTTCATGCGCATAACTTTAGTTAGTGCTGCATCATAATGTGATTTTCTATTGGCATTCAATGGAGGTAAAGGATGGATATATTGAGTAATCGGCGCTGGCGAGTGATTGTCGTTCTATTGATTCCTGTGCTAGTCGGTTTTGGCCCTTGTACAACAGGTCCGAGATGGCTACAGCAGATGCCAGGGGGGGTCGTCAATGGTGAGGCTGTGAGTGGCAATATCGGGGACTGGTCGTTTGTTGCTGATGCTGGGTTGTGTGCCCTGGAGACCAGGTTGGATTTTCCACATTCGATTACGGTCTACTGTTTCAATGAGGGTCCAAAACTCTATGTAGGCTGTATGGGTTGTGAAGGTAAGGTCTGGTCCAGGTATGTAACCAATGACAACCGAGCGCGAATAAAAATTGCAGACAAGGTTTATCCGGTGACGATGAACCGGATAGATGATCAGGATGAATTGAAAGTCCTCTGGAATATGCGTCAGAGTGGTAGGGAGACCTCACGTCCCTTGCCACAGAGCTATTGGTTGTTTGAGTTAACTTCAAGGTAGTAAAGATGCAGATTGCGGTAACTGGCGCTAACGGTCACCTGGGTATTCGACTTGTGGAAAGTCTTCTGGGTGAACACCAGGTAAGAGCGATCGTCCGCTCCGGGCCAGCCCAGGTAAAACTGCGACAGCGTTTTCCAACACTTGAGATTCAGATCGTTCAGTACACTGATGCGAATCAACTAGGTGAGGCACTGAAGGGTTGTGATGTTGTTGTCCACCTGGTGGGTATTATCAAGGAATCGAAAAATAGCAAATTCGTTGAAGCTCACGAGACCAGTTGCGAGGCGCTGGTTTTGGCTGCCGCGGCGAGTAGCATTCAGCGAATCGTCTATATGAGCATCGTCGGTACCGGTGTTGACTCAAACAATGCCTGCCTTAAATCCAAGGCGAGGGCGGAAGCTATACTTCAAGAATGTGATATCCCGGCAGTGATCATCAAAGTTCCGATGGTGCTGGGAGAGGGCAATTTTGCATCCTTCGCCTTGAGAAAAAATGCATTATCCCGCTTCGCGTTCACTTTTCGCGCCAACAGCCTGGAACAACCAATTTATGCAGGTGATGTTATCAAAGCCATTGCTAGTGCAATCGGTAAATCTGATATCGCTGAAACGGTAAACCTGGCGGGTATGGAATCTGTGACGAGAAAGCAACTCATCCAAAGAGCAGCTGGAATACTGCATTCATCTCCGGTGGTTGTATCACTTCCCATCTCGTTGGGTTTGTCAATTGCGGGATTGCTTGAACAACTACCCAATGCTCCGCTAAGTCGGGCCATGCTCGGCGTGCTGGATCACGATGACAACATAGATGTGGCAGATGGCTGCACCGAGGTTGGATTGGAATTGACACCACTTGATGAGACACTAGGAAAAGTGCTTCTATAATAGCGTTTGTGGAGTATTTATTAAAACTGCGCTTCACCTGACTTCTACCTGAACAACTAAACTGGAAAAGGAGAGCTCCCATGCAACTGGCTCCTGAGAAAGCTGGCTTTTCTACTAGCCGACTTAACTGGATAACTGACCACATCAACCGAAACTACATTGACCCGCAAAAAATTGCTGGTTGCCAGATACTGGTGAGTCGTCACGGGCATCCTGCCTATTTCCAGTCATTTGGACAGATGGACATTGAGCGCAACAAGCCGATGGCGGACGATGCGATTTTTCGAATCTATTCAATGAGTAAACCCATTACCTCGATCGCCCTGATGCAGCTTTACGAGCGTGGTTATTTTCAACTCAACGATCCTGTTTATCGTCTGGTCCCGGAATGGCGCGACCACAGGGTCTGGGTTTCCGGGGAAGGTGAATCAATGGTCACCAGAGCACCGGAAACGCCGATCACCTTCCGCCATATTCTGAGTCACAGCGGCGGTCTTACTTACGGTGAATCCAGGCACCCGGTTGACCAGATGTACAAAGTGCATAAGGTCAATCGAGGCAAAGGTGAAACCCTGAGCTCCTTTATGCAGAAACTGGCAAAAGTGCCACTGCGCTACGATCCGGGCCAGCAATGGCTGTATTCACTGTCAACGGATGTTTGTGGAGGCCTGGTTGAAGCGATATCCGGGCAGCCTTTCGATGAGTACCTGAAGCAGAACATATTTGAGCCGTTGGGGATGGACGATACTGCTTTTTATGTACCAGAAGAAAAACAGGACAGATTAACGGCAAATTACAATCGAAATGCGGAAAAGAAACTTGAGCTATTGGATGACCCTGAAAACAGTCAATATTTAAAGAATCCGTCTTTCTTCTCTGGTGGTGGGGGGTTAACAGGAACGACCGCTGACTACTATAAATTTTGCGAAATGCTCCGGCGGGGCGGTGAGTTGGATGGAGAGCGGATGGTTGGGCCTAGAACCCTGGAGATGATGCATATGAATCACCTCAAAGGTGGCCAGGATCTGGCGCAGATGGCTATTGGCGCTTTCTCAGAAACTGCTTATGAAGGTGTTGGTTTTGGCCTTGGTTTTGCGATGACCCTGGATCAGGTAAGTGCTGGTGGTACCGGTGTCGGCGATTACTACTGGGGAGGGGCTGCATCGACAATCTTCTGGGTGGATCCGAAAGAAGATCTTGTGGCGATATTTATGACCCAGTTAATGCCATCGAATACGTTTAACTTTCGAGGCCAGCTTAAAAACATCATTTATGGTGCGATTGCTTAAGGAGACCCTGAATGCCAGTCTATGATTTTGCGGTTGGGCAGACCAATCCTGAAACATTTCCCGTGGAAGCATTTAAGCAGGCTGCGATGCGTGCGATTGATGCAGAACATGACAATTTTAATCGTTATCCCGGCAATAAGGGACACGAGGGTTTACGTCGGGCTATGGCAGAAAGGGAAAGCAAGCGGGAAGGCGTACCTGTGGATGCCGAGCAGATCGCAATAATGAACGGCTCCATGCAGGCGGTGACTCTCGTGGGCCAGGCCCTAATGCGGGGCAAAGACGATAGTGTTATTACCGAGGAATTTACCTATTCGGGCACCATTGGCGCCTACAAGGGTATTGGTCTGGAAATGGTGGGTATCCCGCTCGATGAGGACGGGATGAGAATGGATGTACTAAGTGAGAAGTTAAAAGAGTTAAGTGACCAGGATCGACTGCCCCGCTTTATTTACACGCTGACCACCTACCAGAATCCCACCGGCACCTGCATGCCGAAAAGCCGCAAGGAAGAACTGATTCGGATCGCGGCAGACTACGATCTGCCTTTGGTGGAAGATAACTGCTATGGCGATGTGCATTTCGAAGGCGAGAAGGTGCCTGCCATGTTCGCCATGGATGAAAGTCCCAACCAGATTTACATCGGTTCCCTCTCAAAAATTCTCGCGCCGGGGGTTCGTTTGGGTTATTTGCTCGCCAGGGAGCCCATGTACAGCAAAATTGTGAACAAACGTTTTGATGCCGGTAGCAATTACTTTGCAGCGGCGGTGGTCGCGGAATTTTATAAAGATGGTATCTGGGATCATTGTGATGTGACTAACCCGGTACTGATGCATAAGCGAGACCTCGTTAGTGCAGGATTAAAAGAGCATCTATCTGATATCTGTGTCTGGTCGAACCCGGTTGGCGGCCTGTTTATGTGGGTAAGGTTACCGGAAGATATTGACATGCAAAAGTTAACCACGACCGCTAACGAGACAGGCTTTTTCTTTGCCCCGGGTGCGGCATTCCATGTCGATTATGCTAATAAGCCGTACATTCGCCTGGCTTTCGGGCATGTGCCCGACGACCTGATCAGGGACGGCATTCCAGTACTGGCGCGGGCCATTCAGGGATCCAGGACCAGCAATGCATCGCGTAGTTTTACCTCTCTGTTTGAAGGTTAAAGAACCTGAGTCTGATTAGAACTGTTGGAACCCTTTCGGAACGTGCTACCCGTGCGTGTATTTACCGAAGTGTTTACACTGCCGAAAAGTGATGGTGTAGGTAGGAACACAAACGCCCTGATGCGTGCAGATGAACTACCTGCGGGCACGGAATTTTGAATATGTCAGGGCGGCGCGAGCCCTTGGCATGAGTGATTATCATATTATGTACAAGCATGTTTTACCGAACGCCATGGTAGCGGCACTGACATTCCTGCCTTTCATCCTGAACGGTTCCATTACGCTGCTGACTTCGCTTGTTTTCTTGGGTTTGGATTACCGCCTGAAAGTGCCTCTCCGGGGCGGTTACTTCGGCAAGTCAACGCCAATCTTCAGGCGCCGTGGCTGGGGCTCACTGTGGTGTTTACTTTGAGTACCATGTTGGTGTTGCTGATCTTCATCGGTGAGGCAATTCGGGATGATCCCAGGCGGCTTGTGACGGGTAGTGATAACGCAGAAGCTGGTTAATGTAATGAAGGCTCCTAATCGAGGATGTCCCGAATTTTCTTAGCCATATCCCTTGACTCAAATGGTGTCTGGAGGAAATGTTTTACAGAATCCACAAGACCATGTTCACCGGGCAATTCCTCAGTGTGACCCGATATGTACAACACGGGCATGTCAGGGCGCAGTGGATGGATCTGCCGTGCCAGTTCGTAGCCGGTCATTTCAGGCATCGAGATATCGGTTATCATCAGGTCAATGATTTCCTGGTGTTTATTGGCAACTTTCAGTGCGTCCTTGCCATCACAGGCCACCAGTACGGTATAACCGAACATTGCCAGGGTGTGCTTCAATAACTGGCGTAGATTATCCTCGTCCTCAACCACTAAAAGCGTTTCCTTGCCTTCAATGGGGGAAGAAAAACCAGTTGTCTGTTCTTCGACCTGCACCGGCGTATTGGCCGCGGGGAGGTAGATATAAAAGGTCGAGCCATTGCCCAACTCGCTTTGTACCTGAATTTCACCGCCGCTTTGTTTGACGATGCCGAAAACCGTTGATAGTCCAAGCCCTGTACCCTTGTCCACCTCTTTTGTTGTATAGAAAGGTTCGAAAATATGGGAAAGCATCTCTTGCTGAATACCGGCACCATCGTCAGCGACAGAAAGCACGACGTAGTCTCCAGAGGGCAGCTTGAGGTGCTTGAGTCTGGCTGAGGCATCCAGCACCACATTCTCAATATCAATTACTATTTTTCCATTTTTTCCTATGGCATCGCGCGCATTGACTAACAGATTCATAATGACCTGCTCGATCTGGCCAGGGTCCGCCAGCACTTTTTGCAGATTTTTATTGCATCGAACTTCCAATTGAATATGTGATCCAATGAGTCGATGCAGCATATCCTGCATTTCGACAACGATCGTGCCCAGATTGATTACCCTCGGTAGCAATAGCTGTTTACTGCTGAATGCAAGGAGCTGCCGGGTTAAGGTTGTAGCCCGGTCGCCAGCTTTCTTGATCTCACTTAAGCCTTGATGCAAAGGGTCCGCTGGTTTGAGACCTTTCAGGTGCAAGTTACTGTAGCCGATAATAACTGTCAGAATATTGTTAAAGTCGTGCGCAATTCCACCTGCAAGCTGGCCCACTGCTTCCATTTTTTGAGACTGACGAAGCTGCTGTTCACTCTCCTTTAGTTCCTGGGTTTTTTCCTCAACCAGTTTTTCGAGCTGCTGGCGCAGGGCATCGGCTGATTCTTCGGATTTCTTGCGAGTCGTTACGTCCCTGATTACGGCTATTCTTGCGTTATATCCATCGAACGTGATCGGAAAGCTGTGGGCGTCACCGACGATGATATTACCGTCACGCGTTAGGTATCGTATTTCCTCCATTGGCGGAGCTTTGCCACGTTCATGTTCTGTCTGTCTTCGTAGAACGAGGGGGTGATCGTCCGGGTGTATATGATCCAGCATTGGGATCTCCATCACCTCATTCCTCGTGTAGCCCAGAAAATTGAGCATGGCCTGGTTCATGAAGAGAGCATGGCCTTTGTAGTGTATCAGGACCGGGTCTGGCATCTGCTCGATCAGCATTCGATATTGTTCTTCAGAGCGCCGCAGTGCGTCTTCCGCTTTCTTTCGCTCTGTGGTATTTCGCATCACGACGATTCGAGCCTCCTGGCCATCGAAAGTCGTGGCATGAGCGTGAACCTCGCAAACAACCGTGGTGCCATCGCGTCTCACGAGTGTAAGCTCTTCAATGGGAGGCACTTCACCTCTGTCGAAAATTGATTGTCTGCGAGCAAACAGCTCGTGATCGTCAGGGTGTATGGTATCCAGGATATCCATTGCGTTGATTTCATCCCACCGATAACCGAGTAGATCAAGGCCTGCCTGATTCATAAAGAGTAACCGTAACCGCCCCGCCTGGTGGACTGAAACAGGGTCGGGTATCTCACTCATCAAGGTACGAAACTGCTCTTCTGACCTTAACAGTGCCTGTTCCGCGGCCTTACGCTGGGTTATATCACGACCCATCATAATTCTGGCTTCCTTGCCCTCAAAGGTTGTGGTGTGTGCATGAACTTCGATGAGCACCACGGAACCATCCTTGTGGCGAAGTCGGAATACATCACTCGGAGGTCGACCGCCTTTATCCAGGATAGCTGTGCGGGCTGAAACAATTTCCAGGTCATCGGGAAGAATAAGATCCATCATCGGCACGTCGAGTAATTCATCGTGCTCGTAGCCCAGAAGTTTCAGGGTCGCGACATTGGCAAACAGGAACTGCGTTCGGTCGTGAATAACAATAGGGTCAGGACTTTGTTCAATAAACAGGCGAAACTTTCGTTCTGAAAGCCGCTGCGCTTCTTCTAACTTATGCCGTTCTGTAATGTCCCGCATGACGCCCTGTATGCTAATCGGTTTCCCAGAATCATCCCGGACAAATGACTGGACCGTCTCGGCCCAGACTGTTGACCCGTCTTTGCGTTTGAATTGCATCTCCGTCCTGCGTGTTCTATCAGGGTCGGCTGTTGATTTTTCGTTCTGCCATTCCTCTTTGTAAACCGTCGTCACAGCCTTGAGAGATTCCGCTGCATAGAATTCCTCCATGGAAAGCGACATTGCTTCTTCAGGGGTGTAGCCTGTTAAACGCTCAATGGAAGGGCTGATGTAAGTCAGACGCATTCGAAGATCGCTGGTCCATATGACGTCCCGAATGTTCTCGGCCAGGAGGCGATATTTATCTTCCTGTATGCGCCGCAATTCGTCTGTCCTGTCTCGATGTTCCTCCGCTTGCGCAGCTGCGATTCTGGTGGCGCTAATATTAGCCAGTGTTTGCAGGAGCCGTAGGTCATCGTCGGTAAATTTATTTCGCTGGGTTGACCCCGCATCGAACACCGCGATCACCTTGCCGTGATACATTACCGGCACCGTTATTTCTGAATGACCCGCGATCTCGTCCATGATGTAACGAGGATCCGCGGACAGGTCTGCCGACACTTCTGCTCGCCCGGATTCGGCGACGGCGCCGACGATACCTTGACCTGATTCAATGACGAGGGGTGTTTTGATCATACGGGCTTTGGGGCCAAACGCTGCCCGCCGATGTAATTGCTTGTTCTCGAGCAGGTACAGCACGAAATCTTCGAAGTCGAGGAGCTGGCCAACATTCTTCGCGATGGACCAGAGTAAATCATCCAGGTTATTCGACTGTAACATGTCGATGGCAAAACGGTTGATGATTTCCAGTTCGGATCGAGAATGCACGGTTTCTGATTCTCCCGCTTTCATGCTAGTCATTTCTCGAGTTCCACCCATTGATATCCACGCCTTTCACAATAAGCCAACCGCAGAGTGAAACTTCTGCGACCAGGCAAGGTACCAGCACAGCCGGTGAGATGATCGAGGCTAAAGCCGGTGAAATGATGCTGACAAAACTGTTGGCGAGGTAACATACCGCTGCAATGGCCATCAGAACACCCAGAGTTCTGGGCAGATAGTTTGATTTGAAAATCAGGTACCCCAGTAAGAGACAGTGAAATCCGAAAAATACCAGGGCGATATGATAGCCCCAGTTATGAGTCTTTAGAGAAAGATAGGCGAGCGTCTGTAGCTGCTCTGTAGTAAATGGCAGCAGATAGTCAGCGCCATTGAGAAAAAACAGAGCGGCAAAATGGTTGAGCGAGTTCAATCCTGAAATGGCGACCATCACCAGCCTAAAAAAGGTCGCGAGCAGCGCAATATTCTGGTTGACAGGTTAAGTAGTACATAAAAGATCAACGCGACTATGACATCACAGACCAGCATCAGCAGCTCACCGGCAAAGGCGATGCGAAACACTGATTCGGATGCCAATATGTTGCTCGCGGTCGCCGTGACGTCTCCGGAAACAACGAGTCTTGAGCGAACAAATACCTGGGCAAAGATTCCTGCGGCGATAATAACAAGATAGAGTAGCCCGCCGGTGCGGGCGTAAGCTTGTGGAGAAATCTCAGTTGCAGAGATTGCCATGGGTCTAGTCCGAGCTACCCTGTGTTTTTGCCGGAAAGCCCAGTTCTTCCAGGTGCTTCACAAGGTCTGTTCCGGCCGTTTTTGGGCTGACACTCTTGTCAATTTTCTGAATAATTCCATCTGCATCAATGTAGAAGGTCCAGCGTCTGGCGTAACCCCGTTTTGATAGCACACCATATTGCTGGCACATTTCCTTCTGTGGATCCGCGAGAATTGGGAAGGTGGCACCATTTTTTTCCGCGAAAGCAGTGTTGTCTTCAATGGAGTCGGTGCTGGCCATAAAGTAGGCGACGTTGTAATTCTGAATTTCCTGGTCACTGTCACGCAGCGCCTTGCATTCAATAGTTCATCCTCCGGTGAATGCTTTGGGGAAGAAGGCAATCACGACGGGCTTTTCGCCCCTGAACTGTGACAGTGAATAACTATTGCCATCAGACCCTTTGATACTAAAGTCAGGGGCTGGGTCACCAACCATGGGTGCTCCAAGGGTTGATAGCGGAAGAACGAGTAAGATTACGGTAATCAGTGATCGTAGAATAGCCATAGCCGGGTTTCCGTTTGTTGTGATTTTTGTGATCGCCTTACAGCTTAATATACAAGTTTACGCGAAGAATCACTGACAGGCTAACCTTCATGTTAGTCGAATATCAGGTAATTCCTCCTTGGCAATGAGGGACTTTAGGGGAGCAATACTCCGCCATCTACATCAATGGTTACACCAGTCATATAGGTGTTGGTGAGTGTCAACATGATCGCACTGGCTACCTCGTCTGCCTGGCCAACCCGATTCAAAAGTATATTTTTTCCCATCTGTTCCAATGCAGCGGGTTTGTTGTCCCCGAACCGATCAAACATTCCCGTGTCAATAATCCCCGGCGCAACCACATTAACCCGGCGTGGTGCTAACTCGTTAGCCAGAGCGCGGGTGAGACCTTCGACCGCGTTGCCGACGCAGGACACTGAAGACATGCCTGGATTGCACTTCCTGGCAGGGGTGCCGCTGACCAGCGTCACTGAACCATTATCTGTCAAAAAAGGTACGCCTTGCCGCACGACATTGCAGTAACCCCAGAATTTGTTAAATGCCTCGGAGAACTGTTCCGCAGTTTGTTCCATAAAAGGCGCCATGGTTCTATTCGCACCCGTGGCAGCAGCGACAATATGGTCGACGCTTGCAACCTTACTAAACAAGGCTGTCAAACCATCCGTGTCGTGGGTATCACAGACTTCAAAGTTAATTCCGGGGAACTCAGCGGCAACCTTTTTCACGCGATCTTCTGATCGACTCACCGCCCAGACATTTGCGCCCGCTTCCTGGGCCTGCCTCGCGGTCGCGAGACCAATACCTGAAGTACCGCCAATGATGACAAGGTTTTTACCGGTCAAATCGCTCATGAGAATCCTGCTAATTTAATAAAAGGAAGGAGGAATATAACGCGTCGGGCAAAGGGATGTAAGTAGGGCTTTTTCAGGTTAATTTTCGATCCTGCAATAGCTGCCTGATATGCGCATGTTCCGCCTCATTGAACTTGAATCGCATAAACAGGGCCGCACCTATCAGGTAACCGCAAGCGGGTAACAAGGCGAAGAGGGCGCGGAGGGCGAATTTAGTGGCCTCTGTTTGTTCGGCATTGGGTTCAAAACCCACACTTTGTAGTACAAAGCCCGTGACGATGGCCGTTAAGGAAGCTGCACCTTTTCGCACCATATTCCAGACTGCGTAATAAGCCCCTTCCTTGCGTTCCCCCGTTTTGTATTCATCGTAGTCGATGATATCCGCTTTAATGGCCGGCGCGATCACTGCGCCGATTCCACCCGCCAGACCCAGGCAGAATGACAATACCCAGATCATAATCGGCATTTGCAGTGCGAAAAAATAACCAACAAAAACAAAACCTGACAGCCACATTGAAAAAGCCCATAGACTCTTCTTGCCGACGACCCTTGAGAGCTTGATCCAGAGAGGTGTAAAGATAACCTGCGGTACAAAGTAGATGATGAGGACTGAAACCATAAACACCGACGGGGCGACGGGCATATTGTCTTTGGGTATGACGTATTCAACTAAATAGGGAACCAGCATGGCGATACTGGACGCACCAAAGGTCTCGATAAAATAGACACACAATAAAAGTAGAGCATGGGGGTTGCGAAAGACATCGCTGAAAGACTTGTACGGGTTCAACGCGCCTCGACCCTGATAATCAGCTCTTTCCGGCAGCAGCATTGTGGCCCAGAGGATCAGGCTACTGACGAAAACCCCGGCAAAGATAGAGATGTAGACGGCGGTGCTACGCTTGTCTTCAGCACTGTCTAACAAATAAAGGGTCCCGATGCCCAGTAATGAGCCTAGGGAGACAATCATATGGATATAGCCGAAAAGGCGCGTCCTTTCATGAAAATTGGGTGTTAGCTCGATTCCAAGAGCGCCATGGGGGACAAAGAATGCGGTGCTGGCGGTCTCATAGATCAATAGCGCAGCACCCATCCAGGCAATCAGCATCAGACCATCCAGAAACGTCGGTGGTGACCAGATCATGATGATCCCCAGACCAACAGGTACAGCCGACGCGAACATCCAGACCCTTCGACGACCATAGCGGGACCGGGTCTTGTCGGACAGGTAACCCGCCAGTGGGTCCGAGACGGCATCCCACAGGCGCGAGGCAAATATCAATGCACCCATCGCGGCGGGGGCGATGAGTAAAACATCGGTGGAAAACTTCATCAGGTAGCTGACAAACAGCAGGCCCATAACACCGAAGCCTATTCGCGGGAGCGAATAGGCCCAGATGACCCCCAGCGAGAGGTGCTCGGCACCTGCTTCACCAATTGAGGAAACCGTAAGACTATCGGCGCTATCGTCACTTGCTTGCTCAGCCATCACCAGCCTAAATTTTTGATACTCAGGCTGATTTATATGCTAACTGGGGAGTATCAATCAACCTCAAATAGTTGTTGTTTAGAAATTCTGACAAAACACTTCAACCCGCTACGAGTACGGTGAGTCTTTATCTGGACTCGTACCGCACATCCATGTGCACTCAAGTTTTGCATCCCTGCAAAACACGTCCTGATAAAGACACACCGCACTCTTCGCTCCCCCCACTCTTCGTACACACAGGCTTAGGCCTTACGACCAACAAGAGAGATATGGTGGTGACGTTTGTAGAAGCGTGAAAGTTAGTGACAGTTCATGGTTAGTCCCTGTCCGGGCGCGCTTGCCGGATCAGGAACTAACTACCTGAAGGGCGTTTAGCATCATCTGCACAGACATCATGACCAAAATCATGCCCATGAGCCGTTCTATGGCTGACAGACCGCGCCGCCCCAGTATTTTGTGGAGTGGTGTTGCAGCCAGCAGGATAACGGCAGTACATATCCAGGCCAGTGTAATTGATGCCGACAGATCAATGAGGGGTTTAGTCTGGGTCATGAGCATCAGTACCGCAAGAATAGAAGGTCCAGCGACGGCGGGTATGGCCAACGGGACGATCAATGGTTCACCATCGTCGGTATCGCCGAAAACACCGTTCTTCGAAGGGAAAATCATGCGCATGGCGATGATGAACAGGATAATGCCGCCGGAGATTGATATGGCAGCCTGGGAGAGGTTAAGAAAGTCCAGGACGTATCTACCGGCGAACAGATAAACAAGTAGCGCGACATAAGCGATACAGAGCTCACGAATGGTAATTCGCAGATGCCGGGTTGCATCAACATCCTTTAGTACGGCAAGAAACAATGGCACGTTGCCCAGGGGATCCATGATCAGGAAAAAAACTACGGCTGTGTTGATAATGTCGAGCATTGCAATCGTACTGTGAATCAGGCGGTCAAAGGATACACGCGGATGGCTGCCGGGGTAAATATCACCATTCAGTAAATCTATTGGCTTTTCCGTCGCAATTTCCGGCATTTATCTGATTTGGCTGCTCTTCGTGCCACATATGCAGCATCATGCTGCCTGATGCATTTGCGCAAAGGTAGATAAATAAAGCCTTTCAAAGGATTACCTTGCATTTTTGTTGCGATACAACTAAAATTCCCCTAATCACGAATAAGCATCACGTGAACGAACATTTCAAGGCGCTCTTCAATAGTGCCTTAACAAGCCTCCCCAGGCGTTCGGTTCCGATGAGACGATAAAAATAACCAAACAAAGAAAATATTAAGGATCATTGGTTCAGAATTCGTCGTGCCTGAAAGGAGGTTGTGTGAGTAACAAAAATCTAATCGCCGCGTTTATTGCAGTGATGGTGACTATATGGCTATTTTCCGGTGAGCTGACTTCCAACATCGTAATTGCTGATGACAATGTGAAGCCTGCCGCACTATCAGAAGTTCCGCATATTAGAGCCACACAAAGTGAAGCAAGTTTACGTCAACTGTACCTTGAGGTGAGCGGGCAAACTCGTGCCAACAGGATTGTCCAGGTCAAAGCAGAGGTTTTCGGTCGTGTTGAGCAGGTACCTGCGGTCAAAGGTTCTGTGGTCAACAAGGGAGACCTGCTCTGTAAAATTGCCATAGACACCCGACAAAGTGATTTTAACAAAGCCCGCGCTGATCTTAAAAGTGCCCAGCTTGAGTACAATGGCATCCAGGATCTGAAAGGCCGTGGCCTGCAATCAGAAATCAATGTAGCGCGTGCACAAGCAGCGTTGGAATCCAGTCGAGCCGATGCGAAGCGGGCGGAACTTGCACTGGCAAAAACAATGATCAGGGCTCCTTTTGATGGTGTCGTCGAAACTCAATCCGTGGAAATCGGTGATTTTCTTAACATTGGCCAAAACTGTGCCACCCTCATGGAAATTGACCCGATCCTGGTCGTCGGCCAGGTCGCCGAGAAGAACATTAATACCATCCAGCTTGGTGGACAGGTAACAGTGGAACTGATTACCGGTGATAAGTTAACCGGTGAGGTTGGTTTCATCAGCCGATCTCCGGATTCAACAACCCGAACCTATCCCGTTGAAGTCGTGGTCAACCAGCCCGGCGAGAACATCCGCGCCGGTCTCACAGCGCAAATGAAAGTGCCACTGGGTTTGCAACCTGCACATGTAATCTCAGCAGCATCCCTGGTTTTAAACGATGATGGCGTCATGGGGGTTCGTACGGTTGATAGCGATAATGTTGTTCATTTTAATCCAGTCAGCATTTTAAGCGAAACCACACAAGGAGTCTGGGTCAGCGGATTAGAACAGCGAGTCAATTTGATCACCGTCGGGCATGAAGAAGTTTTTGAAGGCCAGGTCGTTAAAGTTAGCCTGACCCCCCTGGGTACAATCGTTAGATCATAACGGGTACATCTATGTCCTCCTATGTCGCGGTCTTGATCGATCGCTCTCGAACCATCATCTCCTTATTGTGTGTGATTCTGCTCGCGGGTTTCGTTTCGTACAAAACGATTCCTCTTGAAGCCAAACCCGACGTTTCCATTCCAATCATCATCGTCACTGTCCCGCATGAAGGAATTTCGCCCCAGGATGCAGAACGCCTGTTGGCGCGACCCATGGAGCTCGAACTAAAGAATGTTGAAGGAGTTAAAGAGATTAACTCCTACTCTGGAGAGGGCAGTGCAACCATCGTTATCGAGTTTGATTACAGTTTTGAGTCGGAACAGGCGTTGCTGGATGTCCACGAGGCGGTTGACAAGGCAAAGGTCAAGATCCCCAGTTCCGCTGACGAACCCATCGTTAATGAGGTGGCCGCTGGCGACTTCCCTATCATAACAATAACGCTTGGCGGTGAAGGTGTACCAGATCGAGTCTTATACAAACTGGCCAGAAGCCTCAAAGATGAGCTGGAGAGCATCCCGGAAGTTCTCGAGGCCAATCTCAATGGCCAGCGTGAAGAGCTGCTTGAAGCCATTGTTGACCCGTCCCAGTTAGAGGCCTATGGCATTACCAACGAAGAACTGATCGGCGCGGTAAGCAGAAACAATCGTTTGATTGCAGCAGGCGCTGTGGATACCGGTAAGGGCAGCTTCTCCGTAAAAATACCCAGTGTGATTGAAACCGCCAAGGACATTCTGTCGATTCCTGTTAAAGCAACCAGTAATGGCGTTGTAACATTGGCTGATGTCACCACTATTCGCCGCACCTTTAAGGATGCCAGGGGCTACACCCGCGCAAATTCCATACCAGCCGTTGCGGTGGAGCTTTCCAAGCGCAAGGGGGCCAGTTTGATTGCTGCCGTTGACAAGATCAAGACTGTTGTTGAGGCCACCAGGGTGGATTTTCCCGCCAATGTCAGTGTGGGTTATATGGCTGACCAGGCGCCGGAAACACTGGATCAGATTAATACACTGGAGGGAAATATATCTACTGCCATGTTCCTGGTCCTGACCGTTGTTGTCGCTGCCGTGGGGGTTCGGTCTGGTTTGCTGGTTGCGATGGGGATACCGTTTTCATTCCTGTTCGCCTTTATAGTTGTTAACGCATTAGGGTTCACCTACAACTTTATGGTGATGTTTGGCATGCTGTTAGGTCTTGGGATGCTGATTGACGGTGCCATCGTTATCATTGAACTGGCGGATCGAAAGATGACCGAAGGGACGTCACCACGAGATGCGTATGTGTATTCCATCAAACGCATGTTCTGGCCGGTGCTTGCTTCGACCGGTACAACCCTTGCCGCCTTCCTGCCATTGATGTTCTGGCCGGGTGTGGTCGGTGGGTTTATGAAGTACCTGCCTGTGACGGTATTTGCCGTTCTCTTCGGGTCCCTGGCCTATGCGCTGATTTTCGCCCCGGTTCTTGGCACATTGCTGTCAAAACAGCAACCAAAACTGGAAGGTGGCAATGTCCTGGCGGTTGACGAAGGCCGGTTCGAAGATCTGACTGGTGTGCTTGGTTACTATGCACGAGTGTTACGTTTTACCACTGATCACCCACTGCTAGTCATCGGAATTACCTTTGTCTGCCTGCTCAGCATTGTCAGGGCTTACAGCGTTTATGGTAATGGAATGCAGTTCTTCACCGAAGTTGATCCCACATTCGCAGGGATCGACGTCGCAGCAAAGGGTAACTACTCAGCGTCAGAAGTCCGCGATATCGTCACGGATGTAGAGCAACGAATTACCGGCGTGGGTTACATTAACAGTATCTACACCCGCACCGGTAGCGGCGGTGTTCGAGGTGGATCGGGGTCATCGGCTGACCAGATAGGCAATATGTTCATCGAGCTCTCAGATCGACGAACTCGCGATATCTCTGGCTGGGATATTGAAAACCAATATCGCGAAGCGATCGAGGACATTCCCGGAGTCAGGGCGGAAGTCCGAAAACAGGAGTCAGGTCCCCCGGTTGGTAAAGACATCCAGATTCAGCTCAGCGGTGACGATCTGGAAATCCTGGCGTCTGAAACAAGGCGAATCCGCAAATTTCTTGAATCCATGGATGGATTGACATCGGTTGATGACACGGCACCGGTACCGGGTATTGAATGGGAAGTGAAAGTAGATCGTGTCAAGGCAGCGATGCTCGGTGCAGATGTGGTCAGTGTCGGCGCAGCAATTCAATTGGTAACCAATGGCATTTTGGTGGGCAAGTACCGCCCGGATGACGTAGATGATGAAGTAGATATCCGGGTGCGCTACCCTAAAGAATATCGAACCGTTACCCGATTGGATGCTTTACGCGTGTCGACCAGGGACGGGCAGGTGCCCCTTAGCAGTTTTGTTGAGAGAAAAGCGAAACCAAAGGTCAGTACAATCTTCCGTCAGAATGGCCAACGAGTGATGTACGTGCGGGCCAATACGATGACTGGCGTACTCGCCAGCGATAAGGTAAACGAAATTGCAGGCTGGCTGGAAGACGCCGCTATTGATCCCTCCCTTCAGGTCGTGTTCCGGGGTTCGAACGAGGAACAGAACAAGTCGATGAGTTTTATCGGTAAAGCCTTCTCCCTGGCCCTGGCACTGATGGGGATATTGCTGGTGACGCAATTTAACAGCTTCTATCAAGCCGCGCTCATCTTGTCTGCCGTGGTGATGTCCACCTGCGGGGTTCTGCTGGGACTACTGGTTCTCGACCAGTCCTTTAGTGCCATCATGACCGGTGTGGGTATTGTTGCCCTGGCGGGTATTATTGTGAACAACAATATTGTCCTCATCGATACATTTAATTACCTGCACAAGGAAAATCCTGGCTGGACGATGCAAAGAGTGGTCATGCAAACCGGATGCCTGCGTATTCGCCCGGTATTTCTAACCACCTTCACGACCGGTTTTGGCTTGTTACCCATGGCAAGTGGCGTATCCGTTGACCTGCTGGCGCGTGAAATTGAAGTCGGCGGTCCCATTGCTTCCTTCTGGGTGCTATTGGCATCGTCTATCGTCTCGGGTTTAAGTTTTGCGACCGTACTGACCCTTATTGTGACGCCTGCCTTGCTAATGGCGCCCCATGCCATCAGAGCCCTTATTGTGAAGTTTAGGGGCGAAAAAGACGGGATCCCAACGTTGACGGTAGATACTGCTGCGTAGAAATATTGATGCTTAAACCCTGGTGGCGCCTATTTTAGTTGGTAAATAAATTTTGTGAATGCTACGGCTCGGCCATCCCGCCAAACAGTCCACTTTGCGCTCGACCTGCCGTTTGTGGGGCTACCCGCTTTCTATGACTAATTTAATGAGAACAAAGGCACCCCCCTCTTAACTCAACGCGGTTCAGGCTCCATAACCCTGCAATTGGCAATCAGAATTGACTCAGGGTTGTTTTTAGGGCGATGATCAGGCAAAGGAGAAACTACTATGCCTAAATATCATCTGGTCAGCTCGTACACATGACCCTGGGTACAGCGAGCAGTTATTGTTCTGCGGGCTAAAGAGGTCGAGTTCGACGTCACCTATATCAATCTTCGTGAGAAGCCGGACTGGTTTCTTGAAATTTCACCCCACGGCAAGGTCCCGGTATTGAAAGTGGATGACAAGGTTCTTTTTGAATCCAACGCCATCGCTGAATATCTGGATGAAACCAGCGAACCACAACTACATCCAGCGGATCCGGTTAAACGGGCGCGAAACCGCGCCTGGACAGATTTTGTCCCGGATTTCTCAAGGCAGTTGGGTACCGTCACCTACGCTAAGGATGCCGAGGCGTTGGAACTGGCATTGGACAAGGTGCCATCGGCACTGTCCCGGCTGGAAGAAGCCATGGAGAATGAGCGGGACAACGAGGGTCCTTACTTCAACGGGGATAGTTTGAGTCTCGTGGATGCTTCATATGCACCGTTTCTGCAGCGCTTTTCAATCGCCGAAAAGTACCTGCAAAGCGGGCTATTGGACAACTATCCTAATATCCAGTCCTGGTCTGATGCACTTTCGGAAAATGAAGCCGTGAACAATTCTGTTGCACCTGAGTTCTACGGTATCTTTGATGAAATGTTAACACGGCGGGGAACGCTGGCGGCGGAAATTCGCGACCGCCAGTAGTGGCCAGCAGTTGATATTACAGTTAGCTGGGATAATTGATCGTACAGGATAACTCTCTAAGGTTACGTTCCCTGATAAGGTCCGAAACGCGCATAAAAGACATTTCAGGGGACCGCCGTTTATTGCTGGATGGGCTCCACAGGCTCGCAAAAAATCCGCTCGATGTTGAGTGCATTTTTACCCGTTCATCCCATTCAAGACACAGTTCTACGTCTGACAATTCGTTTACCGATCTGTCCGCAGCATTTGCCATGTTCGCTATTAGAGCAAGCGTAAGTAAAAGTAGTGTTTTCATTGTCTCTGACTCCTTTTCGGACAAATTCCGATTGGGTTCGTGATATTTCGTTCAACTAATTCTCTCGAAGCTTTTTCTATCGAAGATAGTAAATTGGACAATTACGATGTATTTATTATGGTCACTACAAGACAAAATCGGGTCTGTGCTGGAGGAACGGCCCAATTCCGGGGGTAAACGGGGGCCTGAGTAGAAAGATTGTGAAGCAGCGCATTAAAATGGGTTTTGAGTCGGAGGAAACTGGCTTTTAGCGGGTGAATCCGGCTCAGTCTTGGATGGCAGAACCGCTTGGATTATTAGTGGGAAATGCCGTATTTGAAGCAGCCATATCCAGGAATTCTGCAGCGGTTTTGTAATTTTCGAATTCACGCAGTTGCATTGCAGTCACTCGCATCATGCCGAATTCATGGTTCTCATGCAGTTGCAGGGCTTTTTTAGGAGAGATCCAACAACTATCGATGGTTTCCTTGCCGTCATGTAAACCGGACTGGGCTTCTGGTGTCGCTGTGATGAAAAACCGGGTGTCGAAACGTCGAGGTCGGCCGACTGGCGTGACCCAGCGGTTGTAAAAGTGTATCAGGTCGATGGCGAGGGTCAGGTTTTCTTTTTCGCAAATATCAACCAGGGTGATTTCATGATCGTGTATCTGCTGGCGATACCGGTCGAATCGTGTCTGGTTGGAGGTATTGAACTCGAATATCCTGCCATTTCTGTCATAGGCAAGCAGAATCCCGGCTTCCTCGAATGTCTCCCGAATTCCTGCTATCCAATAGGCCCGCCAGTTTTTCCCCAACGCCTGTCGTTGTCCTGACTGGTGTTCTCCGGGTTCAAGATGGTGACCTGCATAGAGTTGCGAATGATCGTGTTCATCAACCCTGCCACCGGGAAAGACGTACATACCTCCTGCGAAAGCAGCCTGGTTGGTTCGACGTAACATGAAAATTTCATACTGGGGCTCAGCATCCCGGACGACAATAACCGTTGCCGCAGGTCGAATAGGCTGGTCCTGGACCTTGTTATCCTGGTTCTCGTCCTTGTTCTGGTTCTTGTGCGTTGCGGGCTCCGACATTAATCAGGCAGTCCCAGTACGCGCTTGGCGATAATGTTCATTTGAATTTCACTGGTGCCGCCGTAAATCGATACCGCACGACTCGTTAACCATTCCCGGTTGGTGTCGATTTCTTTGCTGCTGAAGGCGCTGCCTTCCCAGCCAAATCCCTGGATACCCATGGCATGTTGCAGTATATCGACGCGCTCTTTGGTAAATTCTGCGCCTTTTACCTTCAGGATTGATGTCGCCAGGGCAGGCGCACTGGCCTGGGTCTCAGCTAATACCCGTTGCTGGGTGAGTTTGTAGGCAACGGAATTCATTTCCAGCTGGAGCAAACGATCCCGAATGGCTGGATCTGCTATTCTCCCGTCGACACTGGTACCAACATAGGTTTTGGTAATGTCCGCCAGGGACTGGGTTTTTTGTTCGACCTGGGCACCGCTCGTGTTGACCCCGCCATGTACGGAACGTTCGTATTGCAACAGGCGCTTACCGACGGCCCATCCCTGGTTCCTGGGTCCAATCATATCGTCCTTATCGACAACGGCATCTTCAAAAAAAGTTTCACAGAATGGTGAGTTGCCGCTGATCAACCGGATTGGCCTGACGCGAACGCCAGGCTGGTCCATATTGACCAGGACCAGGCTGATGCCTTCGTGTTTTGGTTTCTCCGGGTCGGTGCGCACCAGGCAAAAAATCCAATCGCCATAGATACCATCGGATGTCCAGATTTTCATACCGTTAAGCTTGTAAACGTCACCGGCGTCGACACAGCGAAGTTGCAGATTAGCGAGATCGCTACCGGCAGCAGGCTCGCTGTATCCCATGCACCAACCGCCTTCCCCACGGGCGAAACGGGGAAGCCATTTGGCTTTCTGGGCGTCGCTTCCAAATTCCAGTACCGTCGGACCAATGTAATTAACACCGCGGCCGGTCAACGCGGGACGGGCACCTATCCGTCGCATCTCCTGCTGGACAACCATGTATTCGGCTCTGCTAAGACCTGCTCCGCCATACTCCGTAGGCCAGGTAGGCACAGTCCAACCCTTGTCCGACATTCTTTCCAGCCAGATTCGGGTGTCATCTTCAAGCTCAATTTTCTGGCTGCCCCAGGGAATAAATCCCGGTTTTCTTACACCCGCCGGACAATTGTCCTCAAGCCATGTTCTTGTTTCTTCACGGAAGTGTTCAGTATTCTCACTCATGATCTGATCCTACCGCGAGTTGTTAGGCAAATGAAACTACCTTAAGCTTGCAAACTTGATTTTGATGAGAAATAGCATGAAAAAGATCATTACCTTCTGTTGCTTGTGCATGGCCTTTTCCTGCCTTGCAAACGACACCCAATCTGACAACAAGAATGTCACGGTTGTTATCAAGACAACCCTGGGTGACTTTCAGGTGCAATTAAATGCCGAGAAAGCCCCAATTACGGTGGCAAACTTTCTTTCATATGTAGATGAAGATGGTTACGCAGACACTATTTTCCATCGGGTTATCGAGGGGTTTATGATTCAGGGCGGCGGCATGCGGGTAAACATGCGAGCCGTGACAGAGCACAAGGGCATATATAATGAAGCAGACAATGGTTTGCGCAATGTGACCGGGACAATCGCCATGGCCCGCCTGAATGAGATTGATACTGCCCAGCGGCAGTTTTTTATCAACGTCAATAACAACGCATTTCTTGACCACAGTGAAGCTAGCTGTACCCGGGAAGATGAGCAAAAACAAAAGGCGGCGACGGCCAGAGGTTTGTATCGTCCGCAAAGCTGTAAAACATTTGGCTATGTCGTCTTTGGACATGTTGTAAAGGGTATGGAGAACGTACGCAGGATTGAGTTCGAGCCCACGGTGAATCGAAACGGGCATCAGAATGTACCCGTGATTCCCGTGACCATCATTAAGATTGAAAGGTTGTAAGTTTACCAGATGCATCTCGATTTCAGACAATGCTCGACGGCACAATCGAGTGGTTAGGTTAAAACTGACAACAGTTCTCCCGGTTATTTTCCTTTTTGTTTTCAATAGTTCTGCACTACAGGCGAACCCGAAACTTATTGTCATTATATCGGTAGATCAGTTACGTCGGGACAGGGTGACAGATGATCTGCCAGGGGCGTTGGGTATGTTATCCCGGCAGGGCAGGGTCTTTGTCGATTCGGAACTCAATCACGCAATCACCAGTACATGCCCTGGTCACAGTGTTTTAGTAACCGGTGTTACGCCAGGCAGAGCAGGCATACCGGGAAACACGTTTGTCGATCAGCAAACCTTTCAAGAACGCTATTGTGTCGACGATGAAAACAATGCCCATCAGGTGATTGATAGCGATCACAATCGTTCACCCGTCAATTTAAGAGCCAGTACTTTTGGTGACTGGTTAAAAGATCGCTATCCGCAATCCCGGGTGTTTTCTGTTGGCGGTAAAGATCGCGCTGTTATCACTATGGGTGGGCACAAGGCCGACGGCGTATTCTGGTACAACCAGAGCAATGGCAAGTTCACCAGCAGCGGTTACTATATGAAGTCTCTGCCCGGCTATATCGATAAATTTAATGGTACTGACCCCGTGGTTGATGGCCATTTACGCGATATCCCAGGTACCTGGGTGCACCCTGCAGGCACCTACAGGCAGGATGACTATGACGGGGAATCGAGTTTGTTTGATCGCAGCAGCGGTCATCCTCTGAAGGATGGTGACGGCGATACTGTATTTAACCGCATTTATCGCTCACCGGTCATCGATACGCAAACCATTAAGCTTGCCAATATCATTATCCGCGAAGAAAGCCTGGGTGAGGGCGAAAATCCTGATCTTTTGTTACTTGCCTTGTCTGCCACCGATACAGTGGGACATCTTTATGGACCACGCAGCTCTGAAGCCGAAGCGACCCTGGACAATGTTGATAATATACTTAATGAGCTTATTGCCGGACTCGAAAAAAAACTTGGTCTTGGCAATGTATTGGTCGTCCTCACCGCCGATCATGGCGTCGCCGAGCTGCCGGAGTACATGACCGAAAATGGATCAAATTCCTGCCCCAGCCAGGGCAGGTTGTCGTTTGTACCAATCATTGGCCAAATATATTGGTCGATCTACCGGGATTACACTCATCCATTCGACATGCCTGGTGAACTGGTAAAGTTCACCGGGCAGCAATTGACCCTCAGTCGTGAGTATCTTGCCGAGAATATGTTGGACCCTGCACAGGTGCTGGCCACCCTGAATGAAGCGCTCACGGGGATTAACATTGTAAAGAGAACCTGGACGCAACAACAGATTAGGGCCGGGAAAGGTAAGGTGGCAGCGTTGCTGCGTAATTCTCTGACCCATGACAGGAGTGGCGATTTAACCATTCAACTGCATCCTGACTGTGTGCTCACCATTGGAGGTGGTACAACGCACGGCTCTGTTTACGACTATGACAGGAATGTACCTTTGATCTTCTATGGCTGGGGAGTTCAGGCAGCAAAAGTGTCCGGTACCGCCCACACCATTGATACTGGTCCAACACTGGCTAACCACATAGGTATCGCGGCTCCACCCGACCTCGACGGTAAGCCTCTTGACCTGTTGAGTACCTCTGATGAAAACGATCGTTGAATTCCCTGCGGTTGCAATATCAGGTTGTCTTCTGGGCGAAAGGGTTCGTTACGACGGTCAGGACAGTTTTATGCCCGATCTCATCGAGTGTCTTGAGGAGGAATTAAATCTGGTGTCACTCTGCCCTGAAGTTGCGATAGGCCTGGGTGTGCCGAGGCCACCCATGCATCTGGTGAGTCAAGACGGACAAATTCGTGCCGTCGGGGTGGAGGATGGCCAGAAGGACTTCACCGAGCGGCTCTTCAACTATGGTGCAGAAATTGTCAAAAGATTTGATAATTTGTCCGGTTATGTATTCAAATCGAGATCACCAAGTTGCGGATTGAAAACCACCCCCATCTATAAACTGACGGGTGGGTTTGCGCTGGAAAAGGAACCAGGCAGTGGTATCTTTGCCGCGACTATTGTTAAGTTATCACCGTCTCTACCTGTTTCAGATGAACTGGGTTTGATGGACCCGGGCGCGCGGCGGGACTTCATTGAAGCAGTGAAACAATACAACCTGAACCGTTCATAAATGGAATTTGTGGAGCAGTAGGAATCAGAAGTACAATCAGAAGTACAATCAAACGAATTTCTTACTCGTTAATCATTATTAGGGGACAACAGTTATGGGCGAAGCATGGATTATTGACGGTGTTAGATCACCCAGAGGCAGGGGAAAACCGGGTGTTGGCAGTCTGAGTGAAATTCATCCGCAGCGGATTCTGGCGCAGGTGTTAAATGGTTTGCAAGCCAAGGTTGGGTTCAATACCGCGGATATTGAGGACGTGGTTGCAGGTTGCGGATCAGGTACCGGTGACCATGCCCATGATATTGCCAGGATGTCTGTTCTTGATGCGGGCTGGCCAACGACAGCTCCCGGCGTGACCTTGCATCGCTTCTGTGGTTCGGGGCAACAGGCAGTTACTTTCGCCGCCATGGGTATTATGGCAGGCCATCAGGATCTGGTGATCGGCGGTGGAGTTGAATCCATGTCCCGACCGGCACCGTTGCATGCCGATGGTTTTACGGCAAACAACACCCATCTGTTTGAGCAATACCCCCTCATCCCACAAGGGATATCCGCAGACCTGATTGCGACAATCGAGGGCTTTAGCCGGGAAGATGCGGACTCCTATGCTGTTCGCAGCCAGGATCGAACCATGCAGTCAATTGAGGATGGACGATTTAATGATTCACTCGTGCCCATTTATCATGAGGACGGCAAACTGGCCCTGGACAGAGATGAACACCCGCGTCCCGGAACCACCATGGAGAGTATGGTCGGCCTGAACCCCGCATTCGAGAAGATGGGTAAGACCTTGCATGACGGTCATGTAAAAACATTTGATGAAATATGCAAAGACGTTTATCCGGCGATAGATAGTGTCACTCATATTCATCATGCCGGTAACTCATCTGGTGTTGTCGACGGAGCCAGCGCGATTCTG
The DNA here is from genome assembly GCA_029941905.1 of Pseudomonadales bacterium. GTDB lineage: Bacteria > Pseudomonadota > Gammaproteobacteria > Pseudomonadales > Azotimanducaceae > JAHRVQ01. The sequence continues at coordinate 145,184 of JAPYTQ010000004.1, forward strand.
CTTGCTTCACCGGAATATGCTAAAGCCAATGGCCTGAAACCCAGAGCCAGGATTCGAATGACTGCCACCGCAGGAACTGAGCCTGTCATTATGTTAACGGCTCCGGGACCGGCTGCAGAGATCTGCCTGAAGAAAGCAGGTATGACCAAAGACGATATCGATCTGTTTGAAGTCAATGAGGCCTTTGCCGCTGTGGTGCTTAAATTCCAGAAGGACCTGGGCGTTGAGGACGACAAGATCAACGTTTGTGGTGGTGCCATATCACTCGGCCACCCGATTGGAGCGACTGGCCCCATGCTAATCCAGACGGTGCTCGATGAACTGGAGCGGCAGGACAAAAACACGGCACTGATTGCAATGTGTACCGGCGGCGGTATGGGCACAGCGACCATCATTGAGCGTGTTTAGTTTACGAAAAGAAATCAGGTTGATCATAAAAAACGCTAATTGCAGGAGTTGAGTCTTGAGTACAATCGCAGAAACATCCTATGGTCCCGTGCAGGGGCGTGTGAAAGAAGATGTGATTTTGTTCGCCGGTATTCCCTATGCCAAACCACCCGTTGGAGAATTGAGGTTTAAGGCAGCCCAGGTCCACGATGGCTGGTCAGAAGTCAGGCAAACCACGCGCTTCTCTCCTGCTGCGCCGCAGATTCCTACCGGTGGTATGACCGACAGTGCCCCGGTCAACTGGAATGAAGACTGTTTAACGCTCAATATCACAACGCCTATGATTGATGATAAAAAGCGGCCGGTCTTCTTCTGGATTCACGGTGGTGGTTACCGCACAGGTCAAGGTGCAATCCCCTGGTATAACGGTGCCAACTTCGCAAAAAACGGTGATATCGTTGTGGTGAGTATTAACTACCGTATGGGTGCACTGGGATTTACAGACCTGTCCCGCTTCGGTGCCGAATATGCCACCTCCGGGGTGAATGGAACCCTCGACCAGATCAAGGCATTGCAATGGGTCAGTGAGAACATCGTGAACTTTGGCGGGGACCCCGAGCAGATCACGATTGCGGGGGAATCAGCAGGCGGGTTTAGCGTTGGTACTATTTTGGGCTCCCCCATGGCACAGGGATTGTTTAAAAGAGCGGTTCCTCAAAGTGGTGCTGCGCATCACACTTTACCGGCAGATGCCGCCGACAAGGTGACCGATTTTTTTATGGATGTGATGCAGGTTTCCACCATGGAAGAACTGTTAGCCGCCTCGGTAGATGATATTCTGGCGGCCCAGGCGAAAGTAGACCAGGACGTCGCTCGAGGCGTGGGTTCATCGCGATTGGGCGTTGCGGTGTCGCCATTTTACCCTTGCACAGGTAACGAAGTGCTACCCGAGTCACCTTTGGAGGCGATAAAGAAGGGTATGGGAAGCGAGGTTGATGTGCTGATCGGCTCGAACAAGGATGAAGGCACTTTATTCTTAACCGAAGCTGTGGATGAGGCTAAACTCCTGTCAATGGCTGATCGACTTGGCGGCGGCCAGAAGCTGGTTGATGCTTACCGCGCAGCTTATCCGGATGCGAGTCCAACAGAAATTGCGACCTATCTGTCGACAGACCATGTGTTTCGTATACCGGCTCTACGCCTGGCTGAAGCGAGACTAAGCTATGGTTCAAGTGCTGATTCAAGCTCTGTTTCAAGAACGTGGATGTACTTGTTCGCCTGGGAATCCAGGCACGCCCACCTGAAATCAACCCATTCCCTCGAAATTCCATTCGTCTTTGACAATCTGGATAAGGGGGGAGTGGATGTTTTTCTTGGACCGGGAGAACTTCCACAGGCAGTTGCCAGCGAGATGCATCAGGTCTGGATTGACTTTATTCAGTCCGGTGACCCGGGCTGGCCCCCGTATGACCTCAAAAATAGAATAAACATGCGATTTGATGAAAAGTCCGGACAGGTTGCTGACCCTGATGCCGGTAAGCGCGAAGCCTGGGAAGGTATTCGGTAACAGGAGTATTCATGCTAAAGCTGGTAGTAAACGGTAAGCAACATGAATTGGATGTGGACCCTGATACCCCCCTGCTCTGGGTACTCAGAGATAATCTTAACCTGACTGGCACTAAGTACGGCTGCGGCATAGCCCAGTGTGGTGCCTGCACGGTGCATATGAATGGTCAGCCTGTTCGCAGTTGCATGACCCCGGTTTCCGAGGTGAAGGATTTTGATATCACTACCATCGAAGGCTTGTCTGAGAATAGCAGCAACCCGGTACAACTCGCCTGGATAGAAGAAGATGTACCGCAATGTGGCTATTGTCAGTCAGGGCAAATTATGGTTGCCGTCGCGCTGTTACGCCGCAAAGCAAACCCTACAGATGCTGACATTAATGCTGCCATGACGAATATCTGTCGCTGTGGCACCTATACCCGAATTCGCAAGGCGATTCACAACGCTGCCGCCAACCAGCAATCCTGATGGTACTTACACGCCGGGATTTTCTGGGAAACAGCCTTATGACTGGACTGACAGTGGCTGGAGGCATGATGATTTCATTTCATGTTCCAGCGAAAGCCAGACCTTTTAAACCTTATGCCAGCAAGGGCGCGGAACTGAACGCCTGGCTGATCATTGAGTCTGATAATACGATTACCATTCGCGTCGCACAGGCGGAGATGGGACAAGGCGTCTTTACCTCCCTGCCGATGATCATTGCCGATGAATTGGAAGCAGATTGGCGTACCGTACGCGTCGAGTATGCCGATGCCAATAGAAGTCTTGCGGAGGGGCGCGTTTACAAGCGAATGTTGACTGGTAGTAGTGCTGCGGTTCGCAGTTCCATGCCATATCTTCAACAGGCTGGTGCGCAGGCACGGGAAAAAATGATCAAGGCAGCCGCCGAGAAGTGGCAGGTTGAACCCGGGGAATGTTACGCCGATTACGGCAGTATTTACCACAAACCGTCCAGGCAGAAGGTAACCTATGGCGAAATAGCAGGTGCGGCCGCGCTGGTTTCTGTGGCGAATGTAAAAATAAAAACATCCGAGAGCTTTAGCCTGATTGGTGTGGATACTCCACGTGTCGACACGCCTGCAAAGGTGAATGGTTCAGCCGTCTTCGGGATGGACATCCGGATTGAGGGTATGGTCTATGCCGCAGTTGTCCACTGCCCGGTGTTGGGTGGTACCGTCAGAAGCTTTCGTTACAACGCCATTCGAAATATGCCAGGCGTGCTACAGGCTGTACGTATGAAATCCGGTATTGCAGTCGTTGCAAAATCGTTCTGGCAGGCAAAAACAGCAGCAGAAAAACTGGTCGTGCAGTGGGATATCGGGCCGGAAGGGAAAACCTATTCCGAGACATTCCGCCGAGAGTACTCCGCGGCATTGAATGAGGCAGGTACAATCGTCGAAGAAGAGGGAGAAGTTGTCGCCGAGATGGAAGCTGCTGACAAAAGAATTGAGTCGGATTACCTGGTCCCGTACCTTGCCCACGCTTGCATGGAGCCCCTTAATTGTACGGTTAGTGTCAAGCCGGATCGCGTCGATGTATGGGCCGGTCTGCAGGACCCGGAGTCAGCCCTGAAAGCCGCCGCTGAGGAATCCGGTGTAGCGGCAGAAAATGTTTATGTGCATAACTGCTTCCTTGGCGGCGGCTTCGGGCGCCGTGCCAACGATGATTTTGTTCGTGAAGCCGTGCAGATTGCGAGGGAAGTAGATTCCCCGGTGCAAATGATATGGAGCCGGGAGGATGATATTCGGCAAGGGCAGTATCGTCCCATGGCCTCGATGCGCTTCAAGGCTGGATTCGATTTGAACAGAAATGTGGTGGCCTATACCAACCACAGCGTTGCTCACTCCATTTTGAAAGACATCGGTGCTCCGCTGGAGAATGGAATCGACAAAGCATCGCTCGAGGGCCTGGCTAATATACCCTACGCTCTGGGTCCAAAAAAGATCACTCACACCATTCGCAATACTCACATGAGTAGCTGGTGGTGGCGTTCAGTGGGAAACTCACAGAATGTGTTTGCGCGGGAGTGTTTTGTTGACGAAATGGCTGCGAAGGCGAATATGGATCCTTATGCGTTTCGTAAGAAGTACCTGTCCCATCGACCTGACTTGATTGCTGTTCTGCAAGAGGTGGCAGACAAGTCACAATGGGGCAGAGGCGTTCCAGGTGGCCATGCCCAGGGGATTGCCATTCACCAGAGTTTCGGCACCACGGTGGCCCAGGTCGCAGAAGTTTCCGTCACTGATGATGGTAAGGTAAAAGTACATCGGGTGGTGTCTGTAGTTGACTGCGGTAACCTGGTCAATCCACTGACAGCAGAAATGCAGATTGAGAGCGCTATTATTTTTGGTCTGTCGGCTGCGCTGTTCGGTAAAATCACCATTGAAAAGGGCAGGGTACTTGAAGACAACTTCGATACCTACCGGGTGCTGTCTTTAAGCGAAACACCCGTGATTGAAACCCATTGGCTATTGTCCGGTGGAGAGAATTGGGGCGGCCTGGGCGAACCCGGCTTGCCTTGCGTCGCGCCTGCGGTGATAAATGCAATCTACGGGATTACCCGACGTAGAATTCGCTCTCTGCCGGTTTCGGATTATTTCCTGCAGCCAGCGTAATCTGTCCGTTATCTGGGTAGATACTGCTAACGTTTTGAATTGCTCCCAGAGCTCCAGAAGTTCGCCTAATTCTCTATGTAATCCTGATCAAAGGTTATCATTGAATCAATAATGGCTTCGATCTATGAACAGCCCAACCAGCTCGCATCATGTTTTTTTCTAACTCGTCTAATCCTGGGCCGGTATCAACTAGCAGCAGATCAATGGCATTGGTCATTCGAGGTGACGAGCGGTAGCGGTTTGCCGCAAGTGCACCGATAAGTGCCTACTGGATCGACAAACCCTCTAGAATCCCGGCGAGTTGATTAAGTGCTGTTGGAGTCGCCAACGCTTCGCAGCCGTTTCAGGTAGTCTAGATGAGATCTGAGGTCTCCAGCATCTTTGCTTGGCAGCCTGGATTCTGCGAGTTCTCCGATTTGATGCCTTAGTCGTTCGAGGCGTTCAAACATTTCTGTCAATGACTCCGGTGGTTTGTCGACAGGAAGATTCGGTTCTGATATGCGATCCGGTGAAAGTAGCTTTGCTCAGATGATGATGCGCGTTTCATCCCTGTATTTTAGCAGATCATCGGAACATGCTGACTCTTATTCGATAAAACCGAACCCAGGTATCACCTGCCAGCATGTAAGAATCAATGGTCGGTTGAATTGCCGCCAGAACCTACGACTACTGCTCTGTAGAATATTCAGAAAAATTTAAACGTCGCCAGGTTTAGCCTTTCCCTCGCTGCAAGCCAGCAATTCAATCCCCTATAAGGGGTATATACCGCATGGAGACATGGCAATAGAGTTTCGGCAAGGAGTAGCCATTGGTCATTTTGATTTTCGGCCAGGACTTAATCAATTTTGGAGATGCGAGAAAGAAATATGAATTGTTATTACAATCAGCAGTCCCGTCGATAACCTGATCCATTCAGTTTGAGCTTTAGTGAGCAATTATTCTTTTTGTTCTCACTGGCACTCATCATTTACATCCCTCTGCGGCAGCGGCTGTATCAGTGGCTAAGTCGCGATACCGCGAAACAAGACAGCCTGTTCAGCGATGCGTTAAAGGCATTGTTAAACGATTCGGTCGAAGGGTCTGTTTCCCCGCAACAATCCTGGAACAATATGTTACAGGTGCTGTTCAGGCCGGTTTCGATGCACAAGGTCAGTCAAACTGCGGAACAGAATCGCACAATCGATGGTGGCTATATTCTCGTAACAGCCAGCAATCGATTCGCGGATGCCTACCAGCTGGAGTACCCCAACATGGGCGGCAGAGCTTTCACCGACAGTGATACACAACTGGTAAATGAGCTGGAGAAAGTTTTTGAAAGACTCTGGGACTACCAGGCGTCTTATTCAGCCGGTGGGATGGATGAACGTAAACGCATTAGAAGAGACTTACATGATCACGTTGGGCATAAGCTATTGAAGATGATCCACGCAGCACCTGATGCAACGAGCCACGTGCTTGCCGAAGAGGCGATGAGGGAGCTGGCAAACTCGATAAAAGATGTTCAACTGCAATCGGTTTCTGTGACTGATTTCGCAACAGAGCTTCAAAAAACAGTGGAAGAATTTTGTCAGTCAGCAGATATCAGGTGCACATCCCATAACGAAATTGACAACCGGCAAAAGGTCAACCCCATAGTTCATAAAAACCTGTTGAGTGTCGTAAGGGAGGCACTAAACAATATCGTTCGTCATTCGGGAGCATCGCATGTTGATACGTCAATCCTGATATCTGACGGTGGCCGTGGCCTGAACCTCACCATTAAGGATGATGGCAATGGCTTCAATGCGGAATTGATCTCCCCTGGAGACGGCCTAAGAAATATTAAGGAAAGAATTAACTGGGCGGTATCGTGCAATGGACCTCCGAATCCGGCACGGAACTAAACATCCAATTGCCGATCAATTAGCAGATGACTACAGCTTCACCCAGCACAATTCTTATCATCGAAGACCATATCGAAACCACGACTGCCCTGCAATCTGTCGTCAACCTGGTGTTTGGTTCTGCCACCGTCGTAACTGCCGCCAGTCTCAGCGACGGGCTCGACAGAATCCGGGAACAGTCGTTTGACTTAGCCCTGGTTGATCTGGGTTTGCCCGATGGCAGCGGTATAGACCTGATCAAGGCGCTCTCGTCTACCCAGAATACGTTTATTGTTGTCACTACCATTTTTGATGACGATGAACATCTGTTTCAGTCGTTGCAATCCGGGGCCAGTGGGTACCTGTTAAAAGGACATCAACAGGGGGAACTCGTCAGTTTCCTTCGCGGTATTCTCACAGGGAAACCACCCTTGTCACCGACTATCGCCCAGGCGATGCTCGCGCATTTTCGCAAGCAGCCTCCGTCAAAAACAACTTTACCGATAAGGCAACCTGCCCTGTCTTTGACCAAAAGAGAATCAGAGGTATTGCAGCTGATCGCGAAGGGTTGTCGGGTAAACGAAGTCACTACCTTGCTTGAAATTGCCGATGGTACCGTTAGCGCGCATGTTAAAAAAATTCACGAAAAGCTTGACGTACACAATCGTGCAGAGGCAACTATCGCGGCGATCAGTTTGAATTTGGTGAGCCCCTGAAGACGAGCTACCGCTCACTCCAGAATAACGTAGTTTCGTCTATTAAATATCTGCGGTAAGTTCCCATTTCCCGAGTCCACCTACTCCGAAGTTTGTTAGCCCAAAGGCCTGAACTGCTCTGCTATCCCTCCAATTTCCCCGAATGCGGGATCGTAAGTGCGACTCATGGATGAGGTCGATAGGAGTGCCGACGAACTGCAGTTTGTACTATAGGTTTGCGGCTTGAACTAGACTAATATTTTAGCAGGTACTTGTTTGGAGATAGACAAGAGCTAGCTAGATTGTCGGGATAACGCCGTTAATGCTGTCAGTAATCCTCTTATATCATTGCAAAACATCTCCCGATTACAGCGGTAGAGGTGGAGTTTCGTTAAGGCAGAGTAAATGGCCATTTTTGAAAAAGAAAGACTCGAGGTAATCTCTGAGAAAGATCTTGTGGATCTTTCGAAAGCTTCTATTGACAAAAATCTGTCAGTCGTTGACTTCAATAACGAAAAGAAGTTTTTTTACATCACCATTGACCGTGTTCTGTTTTCAAACCCGGTCAGCATGATCAAATCGGTTCTGGATGCTCACGGTTTTGTCCCTAATCTTGAGAATATACTGTCTTGCCTGGATAGTTTTGTTTTCTCTGTTCATGCCAGTCGTTCTGACAACGGTGATGCAGATTCATCTCAGTTCAAGGTGAATGCTTATTACCCTTGTATTAGATTTGAACTGCCACAAAAAAATAAAGTGGGAGCCGTGCTCAAGAGTTTCTACAGTGAAATTGCTAAATATGAATCGAGGCTGGCGGAACCTGAAAAAATGTCCCCGGGAACCGGCCCTGAACTGAAAAAGAACAAAGATCTGCTGGCGGAGATAAAGGAACTTAAAAAAACTAACAACGAGCTTAGCGATCAGGTCAGTGAGCTTACCTATCAGTTGAGCCGGGAACAAAAGTCCCTCAGTAGGGCATCCCGGGCATTGGACTCTCAACGTATATTGCCTGACAACGCGAAAATCTGCCGGGTTGAGCAGGTGGATCTGAGGCAGAGAATTGTGAAGATAAAATGCGACCGTGAGGTGATTGACGTCCCCACGCATATGCTGGATAGAGTCCCTGATTTACAAGCTCGCTGCCTGATCACTTTCGATCCCATTGAGGCGTCTCCTGCCGGTATTATTTTCTTCGACAGCGAGGAGCTAGGGAGTCTGGAGAGGCGCACTGCGGACCTGTTGTACGTAGAAGGGAACAGGTTCAAGGCACGTGATTCGATGCGCAACGAATTTCAGGTCAAAGCGCTGAATAATATGGAGGCGGCAACAATAGAATCATTGGAGCGTGGAATGAAAGTTGTTATTTCAATCGCTGATGGTTACGTGGTTCGATTTTCTGTTCTTGCCTCTACTGATTCGAAATACTTCAACAATCGGATAGAGGAACAGCTCCTTGTTTACAGCCTTGCCCGAAATCAGCTGGTCGATTTAGGCTCAACCCAGGGGCAACCGTTAGAGGGTAAATCATGATTGGTCTACAAGAGAAAAAGTACTTAAGCATTTCAAAGAAGAGGTTTGACCCTATAACGGTATTCTTCAGTACCGGCTTGCTGGTGGCTGTTCTAGTTACAGCTATTGGCTTTGATTCAGGTGAAAACAACAACCTGATGTTTAACGATTTCCGGAGTTTCTTCTTTGTGATAGGAGGCACCCTGGGTGTCCTGTTGTTTCAATTCGACCTGGGAACTTTTTTTCATACATTGTTGCTAGTCGTACGCTCCTTTATTACCAACCCGGTAAAATACCTCAACCCTGCCATTGAAGAGCTGGACGAAGCCATTATTACCGGAGGCAGTATTCTTGAGCTTCGAGATGGTAAGGAAATTGAGGGTGAATTGCTGAATGACATCATTTACATGGCGAAAGAGAAACTTTTTTATGAAGAAATAGAGGACTTTGTTAGCAATCGTGTCGCTTCGATATTTCTGGTTAGAAAAATAGCAGTTTCACTTCTGAATAAAGGCGCCAAGATCGCTCCGGCACTGGGGTTGTTAGGTACGGTGATAGGGCTTATCCAGGTATTGCAGACTCTGGAAGACCCGACAAAGATCGGGCCAGCGATGTCTCTGGCCTTGATGACAACCGCATTTGGTTCAGTACTGGGGTCACTGGTGTTCACCCCTCTGGCTGGTCGACTTGAGCACCACAACATTGTGTATGTGGAAACTCACAAGCTGCTGATGAACAGGGTTAGTGTCCTGCTGCGGCGGGAAGACCGGCAACTGGATTCGATGGCGATGAACAAGAAACTGGGTGTGGCGGTATGAACCTGGATCAGCTGGAAGCGGAACATGACGAAACAGGGCTTGATTCTTTTTACGTGAGTTTTGGCGACCTGATGGTAATCCTCTGCGTCTTTTTCGTAATGCTACTTAGTATGAGTAACATCGAAGTAGGCTCTTTCGAGAAGATAAAAAGCGTGATGACAGGCAAGACTGAGAATACTTTAGTTGAATTGGCAGATTCTTTGCAAAAAATCATTGAAAAGGCACCAGGTATTCCCGGTGCAACTGTTCAACTGGCGAAAGATGGTGTTCGGCTTGACCTGGATACGGGTGTTCTATTTGCCATGGGTAAGGCCCAGATTAGAGGTGAAGCGCTCGACTCTATTGCCCCACTGTTAAAAGAAATTCGGAAGACGCAATATCTTATCGATGTTGAAGGGCACAGCGATGATGTGCCTCTTTATAGACGATATGACGGTGAGGTGGAAACCAATTGGAGTCTAAGCGGAAAGAGAGCCAGCAGTGTGATACTGCACTTGAGTTCCTTTGGATTCTCAGCTGAAAGGCTGCGTGCAGTGGGTTACGCCGATACCCGTTCGCTGGTTGATGTTAAAGGTAAAAGTGGCATAGCGCTGGAGAAAGCCAGGGCGCGTAACAGACGGGTTTCGCTGTTAATAAGATAGCCCTTAATGGGGAAAGGTATGGAAAAGTGATGGGAAAAACGAATTTCAGACGATCAAGTGCAGAGGTAGGACTATCGAAAAGAGGTGGTCGTAGCAATGCTTTTCATATCCAGCTTTATACCAATGATCATGGGTTTCAGGTTTATGTCTTAGAGAACAAGGTGGAAGGTCGAAAAATATTCATTCCCCGTTTTATTTTTGGGCCATTTCGCGCCTGCATCAGGATGATCGTTAAAAATGAACTCAGCAAGAAAGAGCCCGTGACCTTTGAGTATCCGGTTTCGTTTCTCAATCGGGAGTATTTTTATTTTAAGTCTTCGAGCGCCGATTTGGACAATCTGATTATTCAGGATATTGAAGAAAGAGAGGGTTCCTCGGGGTACATCACGGTGAGTCGTCGCGGCCTGCACGCGCTTGACAGCCTTCTTTACAGTGACAAACTTCAGCATCCGAATGATGTACTGGGTGAGATAATTTCCTACCATAAACTATTCCAGTTTAGTTTTGTGAAAGGCAGTAAAAGCATTACCAGCGGTCTCGTGTTACGCAAGGACGTGCTCCAGCAGACAGAACGATACACCCCGAGTCTTGCACAAAAGGTGGTTCTGGACATCGACGTGAATGATACAGATAAAAAGTCCCGGCCGAAGCCGGTGGTGGAGAAGAGCGGCTTGAGAGCGAAGGCAGAGTCTAGCCTTTTTGGTCCAAAACTAGGCGAACGACTTAACGAAAAGAATATCAAGGTTGATTACGAAGAAGTATTTGGGGACAAAAAGGTCAATCTGTACGCAGTCGCTGATGATGATGAGGAAAAAGGCGCGAAAAAGAAACCAGTTTTATCCCAGTTCCCAATCCCTTTAGCCACACCAGAGGTCAAGCGGTTTGAGGACGGAAAGTTTTATTTTGAACTCAGTCCCACACAAGTCAGCGAGTTTCGCAATCGTTTTATCAGCGATCGATCCGCTGATTTTTATATGGGGTTTGAAATTGTTGACGCGCTGTTTACCTTTAACAAATCAGTAAAAACGTTTCGTTTTCCACTTTACTATTCCAAGGTCCGTATTCGTGAGTCAGGTCGTGGGGTTCACCTTGAGTCGAAACAGAACGGTCAGTTCTACCTGAACCATATTGCCCTTGCAAATCTGGTCGACAAGTTCAGCAATAAGGTTGCCGGAGTGGACAATGTCGATAAGTTTTTTAAAACCTTGCTGGCCCAGGATGTTAGCGTTGACAGGTTGAACGACAGAATTTGTTTGTCACGTTACCTGCCCATCAAAGAGAGCATATTTGACAGAACCAGGGAAATTCTTTTTGGTTACCAGGACGAAAATGGAAAAGGCGGTATTTTGGGAGACCTCACGATTCAGGGTATCGAATGTGATTTGCAGAGTGTGTATCTGTACCGGGCGCCGAAACTCCAGAATCCTATTGATCAGGCACTTGAGCTTGATTTGGATAAAATCAATGCGATAGCGCACCATTCTACCAAGCGATTCTACAATTCCCTGCTGGGCAAGTTTTTGATCCCGGAACAGCAGACAGACGATCATCGTAAAGATGAATTTGCCCCCATAGTCTGGATGCCCGGCATGCTTCCAAAAAGTACCAGAAATCTTGTGGAAGGGCTTAACAGTCATGATCTGGTGTTGCTTGAAGGCCCCCCTGGCACCGGTAAGACTCATACCATTATGAATCTGTTGATTCACTGTATTAACAGTAAACAGCGGATGCTCATCGTCAGTGACCAACAGGGCGCGATTGAGGCTTTAATAGAGAAACTACAGGATCATCTGGTTGGAAAAGACAAAGGAACCCCAGCCGAAATTAAGTGGAAGGAGCTTTTGTTCAGTGCTATCAAGGTAGTTGATGAAGTAGAGACCGGTGACCAGAGTTTGCCTGACCTGATAACCAGGCTGACGAAATCATTTAGTGTTCAGGAACTTCCACCCGGGGTTCCCAGTAGCGGAAGCAGACTTGAAAAAAGGCTTGTCGTTCTGAAAGAAAAAATAGAAGCACTGACGTTACAGATTACTTGCAAGATGCTTGGCCAAATGGGTGAAGATGTGCCGTTTGATCACAGGGTGTTGAAAAAAGGTGAAAGCTATCCCAAGAACTACCGGTTGCTGGAATTCCTCGGCTTGCTACAGGATGAAAAACTACAGCAGCGACGTTTGATTGATTCCTTTGTCAGAAACCGTTTTGAACTCGTCAGTGAGAATATGGAAGACTGTTACCATTTCTTCAAAATACCCGCCAGGAATTTTCCTTCAGAGGTACAGACGCTGATAGATGATAAAAAAATACTGGCGAGCATTCTGAGAAAGAAAATAAAGACAGTAGATGCTTTTCATGCCGCAACCAGCGAATACCCACGCCATGAACTTATACGTTATCTCGAGTCCGTCATAAAGGCACAGACTTCCATCGAAGGTAGCGGTTTTGCCAGGCTGATCAGGAAGATACGCATCGCGTTCAGGTCGCCATTACTGCTAAAAACGAGAAGACTACAAAATATGGTTCAGGATCAGATTACTCTCCTTAAAATATCTGATACCTGCTCGGACGGTTTGTGGCAGGTGCTAAGGGAAATGCATGAATCCATACGGATTGGCGAGGCGCCCAACTGTGCATTGGGTATGTACCGTAGCCTGGATCGGCAGGTGGCTGGTGAAATTGGAGCAGACACGAATCAGGGTACATCAATACAGGGTGACCTGGAAGAGATTGACGACTTGTATATGCAGCATGACAAAATTGTCAAGCAGCGTCTGGCTGAAAATCTGCGTGAAATTGTTCAATCAGCTACGGCATCCAGGTCAGGTTCGGGCACCAACAAAATCACCAGTATCATGGCCCTGGTGGATAGCTTGAAACAGTTCACATCCATCAGTGAAAGCGGTGATGTTTTTCAAGAGCTGACCCAAGCCCTGTTCGATACCTTCCCGATATGGGTAGTCAGAAAGCAGGTGGTTCCATTCCTGCTGCCCTGTGTGGAACAGAGTTTTGATCTTGTCGTTATCGATGAGGCGACCCAATGCAGGGTTGATGATTCTCTTTCGTTAATGTTCCGGGCGAAAAAAATTCTCGTTGTGGGTGATGATAAACAAACCGTACTGCAAAAAGATTCGGTGATTGACGACTACCTGTTTAAAGATCATGAGCTCGATGAACACTTAAGGTCGACCCAGGCGCGCGGTTTCAAAGGTGGTGGTTCGAATATATTCGCATTGGTTAAATCCATCAAACAGGCTTCAGTGATGTTGGATGAGCACTACCGCTGTCCAGCAGAAATCATCGAGTTCTCAAATAAGTACGTTTACAACGATGAGCTAAGAATCATGCAATGGAGACTACCGCAACAGGCACCGTCAGTTGTCGTAAACTACAACGAGCAGCGTGTTGAATCGTCCAAAAAGCCTACTAGCGGAAAATTCAAAGGCATTGAGACCGAAATGATCGATCGCTTCATGGATTTCGTGGTCAGCACCCTCAAGAAAATTGAAAAAACGACCGGGGAAAAGATCGACGTTGAAACCGATGTAGCCCTGTGTTACTTCCTGCTCAAGAACGAACCTTATGTGAAATCCGTTAAAGACAACTATCTCAGGAAACTGAACCGGGGTGAAGATATTCTGGACGGCGCTGGGGCGGCCCTGCAAGGTAAGGAGCGGGATTACATTTTCTATTTTTGGGACGTCACACGGTACAACATGGGTGCATTCAAACAGGGTGATGATGCGGATAAAAGAAAAGGCGAGCTGAATGTGCTGCTGAGCCGACCGAAGAAAAAAGCCTTTCACTACCTGCACCGTAACTTTGATCAACTTGAACACGGGCGCACAAATATTACCAGGTATCTGTGGAAGACGTACCATCAACAGAAGGACAACACGGCTAAGCGATCGGCCGATACGGGTGACGACGTCCTGAACGAATCTCTATTGGGGAGTCTGTTGAGATTCACTCTGGACAGATCCAGCAAGCGGAGTATTCAGGAAGTGCGTCAGAATATCTGGGAAGCAAGTATCGACTTTCGTGAAGATATTGTTGTCGGTGATGCGTCAAGGGTGGTTGATCTTATCGCTTTTCCGGCGGGAGAAACTAAACAGGTTGTTGGCCTGGTAGATTTGTCTGGATTCGGATGTGACCAGAACACGGGGCAGAATATCGTTGATTATTTTTTCCAGCTTAAGCGTGCTTCTCCCGGAATTGACCCCGTTTTTGTCTTTCCCCATGAATTGATCGATGAAAACGGCCAGACATTCCGGTCACTGATTCACAGACTGGAGCAGATTGAGACAGGTGAAGGCAGAAAGAAAACAGAGTCGGTAAGGAGTCTCAAGGCTCTTTCAAATGAGAACGCCAAATTATCGAAGCTGGAAGCAATTTCAGAAAGTTCAGCTTAGTAAATTGGCACGCAGACAGGTACGTAAGTCATGAAAGGTAAATCGGGGCAATTGTGTGATTGATATTATTCCTCTGGAAGTAACATCGCTGAAGGTTCTCCAGCCGCAACTGGCAGCGAGTCTGGAAAAAGCATCCGGTCAATTTGAGTCTTTTGTTGTCGGACGCTCAGCAGATGATGCAATATCTGCCAGTCAGCAATGTATTGGCGATATCGTAGGTATCTTAAAGATGCTTCAGATGCCTGGTGCGCTCAGGCTGGCCCAGGAAATGATGAACATGCTGGAAAAGATGGCGGATGAACCTGCAGCGTCGGAGTTCTGTTTTGATGCGCTGACTCAGGCTTTCGTGTGGCTGCCTCGCTATTTTGAGTATGTAACAGACCGTAATCAAGATGTGCCATCATTGGCGCTGCCATTTATTAATCGATTACTCGCGGGGCTTAACGAGGCGTTGATTCTTGAATCAGAGATGGCTGAATTTGAATGTAGCGAGCCGGTTAGCCTGTTATCCGAGGGGTCGAAAAAAGATCCCGATTTAGCACCGCTGGTGTCCCGAATGCGGCTGATGTACCAGGTTGGCCTGGTTGGCCTGCTGCGTGAAGAAAACCTTGAGTTAAAATTACCGTTGATGCATCAAGCTGTTGCCCGGCTGGCTGATTCAGTGGGCGACTCACCTGTCCGAACTCAATGGCGACTGACAGAAGCCGTGCTTGAAGGGTTGTTAAGTGGTGACCTGCAGTTGGACTATACCCGAAAGCGCGTACTGTCTTTTGTTGAGCGAGAGTTAAGCGTATTCGAGAACGATTGTGATAATACAGAGATTACGTTTTCTCCAGAGTTACTCATCGAGCTCGTCTATCTCGTCAACCTGTCCGCCTCCAGTGATCCGGCGATTTCAGAAGTTTTTAGCAAGCTCGGGCTGGCACGTTTCAGTGTAACGGACAGGGTTTTGCAGATAGAAAGATCGGTTATTCATGGACCGACCGCAGAAACCATGCTGGCGGTAGCCAAAGTTTTGCAGGAGGAACTGTCTCAAAGCAAAGCCACATTGGAAACTGCTGCGAAGGGATATTCAGGCAAAGTGGATTTATCACCACTGGTCTCAATGTTCCAGCGTACCTCGGATATTTTGTCTGTGGTTGGCCTGAAAACTCCGGCGGATATTCTTGCGAAAATTAAATACAGCGTTGGAGAATGGGCCGACGGCACTGATTATTCGGAAGAAAATCTACTGGAGGTTGCAGATGGTTTACTTTTTATTGAAAGCACCCTGGGGAATTTAAGCCGCCTGGACCTGAACTTTGAAGGTGTTGCTGATGAAGAGACCAAGTTAGCGATGGTGGCAAAAAATCAGCTCAATGAAGCTGAGGCCATTGTTATAAAGGAAGCTCTGGCTGGATTGGCCGAATCGAAGAAGGAAATGAGCAACTTTATCAAATCAGACTATGAACTGACGCATATGCGTAAGATGAGCGACAATCTGGCATCTATTCGTGGTGGCTTTCAGGTTCTGAATCTGGATAGGGCTGCATCGATTCTTTTAAACTTCGAAAAATTCATTCAAGCGGTGGTAAAAAACGGTATCGAAGATGAGCAGACTCAACACTTGGCTGAAACCATGGCTGATGTACTCATAGCCCTTGAATATTATCTGTCAGAAATCGAACTCTATGGCGTTGCACCGGCGAGTGCGCTGGATGTTGCTGAACAAAGCCTGGCAGCCCAGAAACTGGTTAGTGATCAGTTAGGCTTTGCATAACACTAAAGGTTCCGGTACCGGTCGATTTGATCTTTCCAGGCCAGGGCTTCATCCGGATTCTTGATCCAGGTCTCCATGCCGATTGTCGGCGACACCGGAACCAGGACTCTCTTGACGCCCATAGCTGCCAGCCGGGCGATTTCCTGCAGATTGGGTGGCAGACTCGTCGTTATCTCTATTGTCTCTGGATCACGCCCATTTGCATGGGCCGTCGTCCTGGCGAGCCGAATAAGATCTTCAGAAATACCACGGGCGGGGAAAAAGCCGTCTCCAATTCGCCCTGCTCGTCGAGCCGCAGCCCTTGTATGCCCGCCGATAATAATCGGCACGTTGCCGTTTACCGGCTGCGGTCTGCAATAGGCACCTTTGAACTGAACAAATTCCCCGTCAAATGTAGGCGCGTCCTGCGACCAGAGTGCTCTCATCGCCGCAATGTACTCGTCAGTTCTCGCCCCCCGCGTAGCAAAATCAGCACCTAGCGCGTCGAATTCTTCTTCTAACCAGCCAACTCCCACACCAATTATGATGCGTCCTTTTGACATTGAGTCCAGCGTGGCTATCTGTTTGGCCGTGATAACAGGGTTGTGCTGGGGCAGGATCAGTATGCCTGTTCCGAGTTTAATCGTGGAAGTCCTGGCCGCGACGTAGGCCATCCAGATCAACGGGTCAGGCAGGGGGATATCGTTGGCACCACCGGCGATTTTACCGTCCGGTGAATAAGGGTAGGGGGATTGATAGCCTGCAGGCAGCACAGTATGTTCAACCGTCCAAGCAGATTCAAACCCTGCTTCTTCACCAGCCTGCATGAGTTCAACCGCCCTGGCTGGATCAGCGTAGTACCCTGTGTTGCAATAGCGTAAGCCAAATTCCATTGATATCCCTCATCAGCGTGCGAACGCTAGACTACTTTTTCAAACGTTTCGAGGTTCGGATGCCCCAGATAGGTGCCTTTGGGTGCCGATGTCTGTGCGTGCGCCTTGCGGAAGCTCTCAGACTCTGTCCAGGCCACGAAGTCCTTTCTGCTGGTCCAGACGGTATGGGAAGCATACAGGACGTGGTCATCTGTTTGTGGTCCCTTGAGCAGGGAAAATGATTCAAAACCCGGGACTGATGCCAGATAGGTGTCCCGTTCACGCCAGATTTTTTCGAACCCTTCTTCGAATCCTCTGGCTATCTGAAACCTATTCATCGCGATAAACATAGTTTTCTCTGGCGGCAGGTGTATAAACGTCCATGGATTCTGCGCCCCATGGTACGCTGTTCATTGGATAAGAACCAGTTGCGCCGGTCTTTGTGCCAGTCAAGGACGAATCAAAGATTCGTTGTTGAGGTTATTCACGCACAAAGTTGGTTATAGGCGGGTTGGTCCCACTGGCAATGTTCTGGGCGCGGTTGAGGATAATATCGTTGAAATCGTCGTGGGTTAGTATATACAGTCGTTCTGATCGAATACCTTCAAAAACGACATCTGCCAGTTCACTGGGCTGCATACCCTGACGTAAGAAATCTACCATCAGACCTCTCATCTTTTGTTGCTCTGGTGTGGGTGTTACCGCCTCTTCTGCATTTGATAATCGGCTGGGTCTGTTGCGATCACTGTTCAGAATATTCGTATTGACAAAACCAGGACAGAGCACCGAGGCACCGATATGCAAACCCTGGCTGTGAAGATCGCGATACAGGTTTTCAGTGAGTGCCACGACGCCATGTTTGGTAACGGAGTAGGATGCATTGGTGCTGCCACCGATAAGCCCGGCGACCGAGGCCGTATTAACGATATGGCAGTCGTCATCCTGCTCAATCATATGCGGTACAAACACCCGCAAACCGTGAATTACACTCCAGAGGTTGACCCCAATCACCCACTCCCAGTCTTTTTGGGAACTTTCCCAGGCGTTGCCACCTCCGCCAACACCGGCGTTGTTGAACAGGACATTGACGGCGCCAAAATGGTCAAGGGCTTTTTGAGCGAGTTGTTCGATCTCTTCGAGAACAGAGACATCGGTTTTTACGGTTAATATGTTGTTTTTACCATCAGCCTGCAGTTCTTCAGCCGCTTTGTTGAGGATATCCTCTTCAATATCGGCCATGACAACATGCATACCCTCGGCCAGGCATTTTTCCGTAAGACCTCGTCCGATACCGCTGGCGGCACCTGTGATAACAGCCACCTTGCCTTCAAAGTTTTGCATTCTGGAATTTCCGTTGCTTGAAGTTAAACAGAGAATAACGTAATACCCGCTATGTCGGGCGCAGAAGTCAGACGGTGAACAAGATATAATAGGTCACATGAATGGTATTGATTGTTTTTTTGAAGGTGTAAAACTGGTTCGTCAGCCAGGTTTACGCCAGTATGTCATTATCCCGTTGATCATTAATATCGTCATATTGTCGTTAGTGATGGCTTACGGCGTTTCACAATATGATCTTTGGATACAGACACTGGCTGGTTGGCTACCGGAATGGCTGCAGTTCCTGTCCTGGCTTATAGGATTGTTGACGGCGGTTGTGGTGTTCGCTATTGGCATCTATACGTTTTCTATCTTCGCCAATATTGTCGCTTCCCCATTTAATGCTGTGCTCTCAGAAAAAGTTGAAGAATACCTGGTTGCGGGGTACCGGTCGCAATCCATCAATGTGGCGACCGTGCTTTTCCGTGCTATCGGGCGAGAACTCACCAAACTGCTTTACTTCCTGCCACGACTGCTGGGCCTTGTTATTCTGTCGTTTATCCCGGGCATCAATGTGCTCGCACCCTTCGCCTGGATTCTGTTTGGAGGCTGGATGATGAGCGTTCAATATACGGACTACGCAGCGGATAATAATCAGGTCAGTTTTGCAGACCTGAGACGTCGCCTGCGGGGCAATCTTTTTCATGCAATCCTGTTCGGCACCGTCGTTTACTTTGTTGTTGCGATTCCCCTGTTAAACCTGGTGCTGATCCCGGTGGCGGTTGCAGGTGGCACGGTGTTTTGGGTAGAAGTGCTGCGAGACAACAATCAACCCGAGTCCGGGTCACGTTGAGTCATTGGGATAAACCCGACTTCCATGGAAGAAACCAAGTCTGGATTGGCATCCCTCAGATCCTTGCCGTGGTCCAATATTGAAGTGAGATTGGTCATAAAAAATATCCAACAGGACCGACAATTCAGATGACCCAACACTTTACCATCGGCTGTATTTTGGATTTTTGACTGGATCAGTTGGACTTCTGTCTGGCTATTGAACGCACGAAAATAAATATCAACCTGCATTTGGCCAAAGCTGAAGGAAAACTGTTTTTCAGGGGTCAGGGTAGTGATCGTGCCGTCGACAGAGAATCCTTGGCGAAATTCCCAGTTGTAGTTGTCACCCGCCTGGGGCAGTTCATCATCTGCTCGCCGGTTGCTATTTTTGCTGTATGCGCTGTGAGCGATGAAAAAAGATTCCAAACCGCGGCTCTCTGTCCAAGTGCGGAAGACGCGACTGAGAGGGGCGTTGTAATAGTAGGTGAGTTCGAATTTTGACCAGTCGTAAGATTCAGGGTCGATCATGTTTTCTGTTACCTTCGTCAGGAGACCTTCCAACCTGTTATAGGAAATCTGCTATTGCATTGCAAAATTCTGTTGTACTGGCATCGCCCCCTTGGTCTTTCGTTAGAAACCTGGCTTCCCGATAAACTGCCTTCACCGCTTGCCTCAACTTGTCTGAATCTGATTCGAATCCTAGATAATCCAGCATCATGCATGCAGACAACAACGTCGCGGTGGGATTAATAATGTTCTGGCCTGCAATATCAGGCGCGGTGCCATGCGCAGACTCGAAATAGGCGTAGTCAGTGCCATAACAGCCAGAAGGTGCCAGGCCAAGGCCGCCTATCAAACCGGCCGCGCCATCAGACATTATGTCACCATAGAGGTTGGGCATGACGATAACGTCAAAATGTTGTGGATTTGTGATCATACGACAGAGGAAGTCATCGATAATATAGGTGTTGAATTCAATATCCGCGTATTCTTTTGCGATTTCCGTCGCTATCTCCCTGAAGTAACCATCTGACACGCTCAGCATGTTGTATTTGCAAGTGACCGTGACCCGTTTTTGCTGACCCCTTTTTCGTGCCAGTTCAAATGCAAAGCGGATCACCCGCTCCGAACCTTTTTTGGTAATCGCCTTGATGGCGTATTTACCAGGTGTCAAATCCGACAGATTGGCGCGTGCATGCCTTGAGTAAAAATTCAGTGCCTGCAATTCTTCGATATCACCCTCAAGTCCCAGGTAAAGATCTTCCAGGTTCTCTCGAACGATGGTGAAGTCGATACCTTCCGGATTGACCAATGGCGTTTTAAAACCCGGGTACCATTCACAGGGCCGGACATTGGCATAGGTTTGTTTTCCCCATCGCAGATAAAACAACGCAGCCGTGCTGGCACCGCTGGTTGAGCCGAACCAGGTACAGTCACAGGCGTCGATGGCGGCTTTGGTTTCATCTGGAAAAGCCTGCCCTGTTTGAGTTTGAGCAGCCTCACCTATCAATGGCCGCTCAAACTCGATAGGCAATTGCATTGCTTGCAGCAGGTCAACCGACGGTATCATGACTTCTGGTGACGCGTCATCCCCATCAAATACAGCCACCCGTTTTGTGGAAGTCTCTGTCTGTTTTTTGTGTTTCGTATCAGGCATAGGGGCAACATCCTTAAGCTTTTTATCATTATCTGTCGTAGTATTCACTGTAGGAGGGAATTTGTCATGGGTTATCAAACAATCAGCGTGGACGGATCAATCGGTCCGGTGGGCGCTGAAGTGTCAGGGGTTGATTTATCGCAACCGTTTTCTGAAGCCGTGCTTAGCGAAATCCATTCGGCGTGGCTCGAGCATCATGTATTATTCTTCAGGGACCAGAACCTCACCCCTACACAACAAGCCGGGTTTGCGGCCAACTTTGGCGAGCTGGATGTTTACCCGTTTATGAAGGCGCTAGATTCACATTCCAACGTGATCCCCATCATCAAGGAAGCGGATTCCTCCATGAACTTTGGTGGTGCCTGGCATACGGATACTTCTTATCTGGATCTGCCGCCCAAGGCGACATTGCTGTACGCGGTAGAAGTGCCTGATGAGGGTGGGGATACCCTGTTTGCGGATGCGACGGCAGCCTATGCAGAACTTAGTGACGGAATGAAACAGACCCTTGAGGGTCTGGATGGCATCTACTCGCCGAAAATGGTACATGGTGCCAGTGGAGATTATGCTCAGGTTGCAGCACGTGAAAACCTGGGAGAAGCCTACGGCGGCAATACGGAATTTACAGAACAGGAAGTCGAACATCCACTGATCCGTACCCATGTCGAAACCGGGAAAAAGAGTATCTACTGCAGCAAACCCCATACCCACCGTATTGATGGCTGGACCCGGGAAGAGAGTATTCCCCTATTCAGTTACCTGATGAACTATTTGACCCAGGACCGCTTTGTTACCCGTTTTAAATGGCGCAATGGCAGCCTGGCCATGTGGGACAACCGCTGTGTGTTCCACAATGCGCTCAATGACTATGCCGGTAAGCGGCGTCACATGCACCGGGTTATCGTCCAGGGTGAGAAACCCGTTTGACCGGTGCTTGTCTGGGTCGACTTGCCGATGGATTTGACGTAAGCAACATTAGTATTTGATTTGTTTGCGAATTCACTATCCATCTTACCTGCATGGAAATTGTCACCCTTACCGTTCGGGCAGGGCAACCCAAACTGGTGACTCTTCCACTTCGATAGACGTGTGACAAGATTTACTCCGGCACTTTACGCCGACCGCATGAATTCTGATGAAGACCTGTGTATCTAATTGGCAAAGACCACAGGCTTTCGATCTTTCCACGGCTCGGCGATTTCAAGTTGCCGGGCAATATCGAGGAGTTCGGATTCGCCCCCCATCGGGGCAAAAAAATGCATGCCGAGTGGCAACTCACCAGGGCCGATTCCACAGGGGACCGATATGGCGGGTAAACCCGTAAAATTGGCAACTGGCGTGTGAGGAACCAGTGCCATTGCTGCTTCAAACCATTCATCTAATGTGCCGCCACTAAGCAATGTGATAGCGCTGCCCAGTTTTGGTGTTGACTGGGTCATCGACGGCGTCAATATCAGATCCCAGTGCCCGAAAAAACTTCCCAGAAAGCGACTCACCTGATTGGAATATCCAATTGCACTGGCATAGTCAAAAGCGCTCAGTTCAGCCCCGGCTGCGGCCATCTGTAGTGTCGTGGGCTCGAGGGTATCCGGTCCTGGTTGCCGTTTGGTAAGCGGCACCAGTTTTTTTATGTTGGAATGCGCCATGGTGAACCACAGTGTCCTGAAACTCGCAATGATGGCGCCATCCTTCACAACATCTGGAGTCGCTTCCTCGACCTGGTGCCCCAGACTGCTTAGCGTTTCAGCAATTCGCTCCGTCTCAGCGCGGGTTTCGGCAGAAAACGGTTGACCACCCCAGGGGTCCAGACTTAAAGCAATTCGATACTTTTTTGGCGCGTCATTTAGTTTTTCCAGGTAGGAAACAGCAGGTCTGTTTGTCACTACTCCTTCTCCTGCAGCAGGCCCTGCTACTGCATCAAGAAACGCCGCCGTGTCACGAACAGTTCTCGAGTTGCAGCCTTCTGCTATTAACGGTCCCGTGACATCATTTAATGTGGGTCCCAGGGTCACGAGCCCGCGAGAGGTTTTCAAACCAACGTTGCCGCAGATACTTGCAGGGATACGAGTAGAACCACCACCATCATTAGTATGCGCAATGGGCACGGCCCCGGCTGCAACCAACGCTGCAGAACCGCCACTTGAACCTCCGGTGATGTGAGCTGTGTTCCATGGGTTTTTTGTCTGGCCCGTCGCCAGGGATTCCGTCGTCAGTGTTAGACCGAACTCCGGACAAGTAGTCCGACCGATCACACTAAATCCGGCATCCAGCATACGCTGGGCTAAATAGCTGGTAAAAGGCGGGACAAAACCGGTGGTAAGACGGGAGCCCATTTCCTGGGTCATCCCCGCGATACCTGCGCCCAGGTCTTTCAGGAATGTTGGCACGCCTTTAAACCTGGCGTTTTCATTGACTGTATCTGCAGTTCTATCGTCCACAAATCCAACAACGGCGTTAAGCTGATTATTAACAGCCTCGGTCGCCCGTCTCGCCGTTTCGCTCAGCTCTTCTGCCGTCACTTCACCGCTACTAACCAGCTCGGCAAGCCCTAGCGCGTCATAGCGGGTATATTCTTCAACATTCATAATATCCTCCTGGAACATCTAACACGCCAGCAACCAGCGTAGATGTGAAAAAGATGATACATAGGTACTTACAACAGCACCAACAAACTTTTCAGAAGACCCTTTCATAGTCGGTATATTAAGTAATGTATAGAATCTCGATCAAAGTCCACGACCTAGGTCGAAGGAGGCAATGTGGCGCAAATAACCCGGTTCCTGCGCTGCCTTTTTAGACCCTGGATAAGCCATCGTTCACATTTTGATCTCATATTGCGCGCTAACGAAAACGCCGCTTTCCAACCAATCGGCAATTTTTGGACAGGTGGTCCTAAAGCGGAGCTATCGGCCAAGTGCGGTCGTATGATAGCTACCTCTGCTTGAACATAGGATCAAACAAACCCGACAGCGTGGAGAATTTGCTAATCGGGCAGTATCCTTTTAGGCACTATTTTGTCTCAGCCTGTTAACGAAGCAAAGATAGCTTCCGAAATTCGTTACATACTCATGCGATTCCGCGATCCCACTACACCAATACTCAGCATTGCCCTGGTGTTGGCTAGTACTGGTATCATTCTGGTCAATCGTGTTGGGACCGAGAAAAATCCGGCTCAATGTAGGCCGCTTCACGGTATGGTGTAGCATGCCAATCGGCTTGTTAGTAGTTAACATTGGTAGTTTACGAGTAGACTAGAAATCTGGCGGAGCGCCATACCAACAACAGGGGGCGTTGTGTCCGGATCGGAAATTAAAACGAAATTGGCGGGCGGAGTCGAATACCACATCGCCGCTGAGGGCTACTTTGAAAGTCGTCGCCTGAAAAAATACGCTGGTGCCTGGTCGCTGTGGGCTCTGGGCGTCGGCGCTGTGATCTCTGGTGATTTTTCTGGTTGGAACCTGGGAGTGGGACAGGCCGGGTTTGGCGGTTTCCTGGTGGCGCTTGTCATTGTGACGGTGATGTATGTCGGGCTTTGCAGTTCGATCGCCGAAATGTCCACGGCTTTACCGCATACCGGCGGCGCGTACTCGTTTGGTCGCACAGCCATGGGCCCCTGGGGCGGTTACATCACCGGCCTCGCCGAGAACATGGAGTACGTCGTTACCACGGCGGTGGTCTGCTATTTTGCTGCAGCCTACCTGCAGAACATATTTGCGACTCCAGACAGTGCCCAGCCGCTGTGGTGGCTTGGACTATACGTGGTTTTCGTGGGGCTGAATATCTGGGGCGTGGAAGAGTCGTTTAAATTCATTGTGTTCATCACGGTGTTGGCGCTACTAATTCTAATCACGTTTTTTATCAGCGCGCTGCAACTTTTCAACTGGGATCTGTTGTGGAATATTCCGGCGGAGCCAGGTCAATCAACCTTCCTCCCTAAAGGCTGGGTGGGTGTTGGCGCTGCACTGCCTTTCGCCATCTGGCTGTACTTGGCGATTGAACAACTACCACTGGCTGCGGAGGAAGCCACCGATATATCCCGAAACATGCCGCGGGGATTATTATGGGGACTTGCCACGTTAATGCTCACGGGCTTCCTAGTTACCGTGTTGAACATCGGCATAGGTGACGGTGCGGCCTATTTTGGTTCAGCCACGGAGGAGCCCCTGCTGGACGGCCTGAAGCTAACGGTGGGTGTCTCCAGTGCCAAGGTGTTAGGTCTGGTAGCCGTTGCTGGCTTGATCGCGAGTTTTCATGCCATTATTTATGCGTTTGGTCGCAATATATATTCCCTTGGCAGAGCTGGTTATTTCCCTCACTGGTTGTCAATCACGCATGCTGAGCAGAAGACACCTCACGTAGCACTTATCTCCGGGGCGGTCGTTGGCTACCTGGTACTGATGCTGTTGTACGTTCTGGACCCCTCGGGAAGTGGCACCTTTGGAGGGGTGATTCTTAATATGGCAGTATTCGGCGCAGTCATCGCCTATGCTATGCAAATGACTTCCTATATTGTCATAAAGAGAAAATACCCGCAGCTTGATCGCCCCTTTGTCAGTCCGCTGGGAACTACCGGTGCGGTAGTGGCTTTACTCATTTCCCTTGTCACTCTGGTATTGTTATTTCAGAATCCGGATTTTCGCCCGGGGGTTATGGGGGTCGCAATCTGGTTCATCTTAGGCTTACTGTATTTCGGCCTGCACGGCCGCAAGACCCTGGTCTATTCCCCGGAAGAGGAATTCG
Organism: Pseudomonadales bacterium; assembly: GCA_029941905.1. Lineage (GTDB taxonomy): Bacteria > Pseudomonadota > Gammaproteobacteria > Pseudomonadales > Azotimanducaceae > JAHRVQ01. Next base: position 170,847 of record JAPYTQ010000004.1, read on the forward strand.
CGATCAGTTTGGCCGAAGAGAACGGGCAATGAACGCCGGTTTGAACCCAGTCATACCGAAAATTCTGTCTCTGGAACAAACAGAGGTTCTGCGTCTTGAAAAAATTACCAAGACGCTAGCTGCGGCGATCGAGAATGTAATGTTCTGACGTATCCATGTCAGCAATGGGTACGTTCCGACCAGGTCGATAATATCTAACCGATGTCAACTATCTTTGGTATTGCGGGCAAACAAACGGCTGAAGATTATTTGCCCGAATGCCTCCAGTAGGAACGGACAAATGCACATCCTAAGAGAACACGGGAAATTGCGCATCTTCAGTCCCCTGATGTAGTATGAGCAGCACAATGAGCATCATTGAGTGTTTATGGTTCTTTCTACGCCAGAAGAGACGAAATCGAATATCGAGACAATCGATGTTTTTGTTTCCTATTCTTCCGAGGATCTGGAACGTGTAAAACATTGATCGCCGCTTTTGAGGTGGACCTAAATACTATAAATCCTTGCAGCAGTCCCATAGAACATTGCATCTTTTTCATCGGCAGAAAAGTCAGCAACAATTTTCTTCAGTCCGTTATATAGCACGGGGTAGGAGAGGGAAAATTTATCCACGGGGAAGTTACTCTCGAACATGCAGCGTTCGGGTCCAAAGCACTCAATGGTATGCAGATAGTAGTCGCGTTGTGCCGATACGAACTCGTCGGATGTGGGAGGCTGTTCTCTGGTATGCCAGCCGAATCCATTATCCGGCATTGCCAGGCCGCCAATCTTCGCAACCACATTATCGCACCGGGCGATTTCAGCGATATCAGTTTTCCATTGCTCGAATATAGCCTCTCGTTGGCTTTCATAAGGACCCACGCCCAGTGGTGTTCCGAAATGATCCAGTATCATCACTGTGTCAGGAGCGGACCTGGCGAGAGCAACGAAATCCTGATTCTGGTAATGATAGTGCCAGGTATCGAAAGTGTATCCCAGTTTCCCAAGTGTTTTGACACCTGATCTGAATGACTCGTTTTCGTACAATCCCTCGGGCGCCTGACCGGCAATTAACAGTGCTTCGGGGTGTTCTGCATGAGCACCGGCGTGACGAATACCACGGAAACGGCCGTTGCCGAGATCGTTGTGGGCAGCCAGAACATCTTGCAGTCTGTCATCCAGCGTCAGGTCAGCGTGGGCGACGATGGCGGAAATTTCAGAACCTGGTCCCGCAGCGGAAATGGTTGCGAGGGAATCGACAAATTTGGTCTCACCCAATGGTTTCAGGTGCTCAGGCCCTTCATTCAGATATTCTGCGTGGCATTCCACGAATACTGTTTTTAGCACATTGTGACCCGAACCCGTGTCTTGCCACAGATCTTCCAGGAGATAACCTGGCCCTCGACCGTGCCAGAGATGGTGATGGGGATCAATTATCCGCTGTTCCGGGTCAATAATTTCTTCGCGGACAGATTGCAGCCATTCCGGGGTACCTGGGTTTGCCATGTTGATTTCTCGTATTACAGTTAAGAGAGGTGTCCGGTTTTAAGGTAGAACACCGTCAGGGTTTTCGATCTGAGTTCTGCCGAAGTTGCCGGGCTTCGAATCCAGGCACCTTCATTGTAATTCTCCCCTGAGCTGAAAAGAGCGCCTGAGAGCACTAAAATTTCATATCCGGGTTTGGCACAGGAGATCTGGTAGCTGCCATCGGTTTGCAGGCGAACCAGTGTCACCACCTCACTGCCGAAATGGTGCAGTTGCTGAATTTCTACACCAGGACCAACTTGCACCCAATTATTGTGGCGGGTATCTATGCTGAACTGAGTCTGGTCTTCAGGATCAAACTGAAATAGTTTGACGAAAATAATGCAACCCTCGGCACTAAATGGTGTGTGTTGTGTGTTGATTGGGTTGCGCACATAAGTACCCAAAGGATAGTCGCCATGTTCGTCCGAAAATATACCTTCCAGAACCAGAAATTCTTCTCCGCCATCGTGATTGTGGGGTGAAAAATAACTGTTGGCCCCATAGCGGACGATAGAAGTCGCGCGGCCGGTTTCAGCTTCCAATCGGTCGAGCATTTTTCGTTGCACCCCAGCCATGGGAGAGTTGACCCATTCAATTTGGCTGGTGTCCAGGACGACCGTCTGCGCAAAGTCTGCATTTATTCTCATCGCTTTGTGACTCACGTAAACACGAGTTGGCACACCTGTTAGCTTTTTATCGGGCGCTTGCCAGGGCCCAGCTAGTCGCCACCAAAGCGTAAATTATCAGGTAACTCGAATCGAAACTCAAGACCGGACGCAACGACAGGTGCGCCTTTACTGAGTTGTGGCGAGTAACGAAGTGATTCCGCGGTTTTGATGGCGACGGACTCAACGGCACTTGAAGATGACGACTTGATCCTGGTGTTAATCACGAAACCCGTTTTGCTTACATCGAACTCAACAATGGCGGTGCCACCCACGCCATCGTTAGCGACACCATCTGAATTACGGACACCTAACAGGGGAGGGTTGAATTGACGGCCTTCGAACAGCCGTTCAGCCACAGCGTTACCGTTGACACTGGAGGCCATCGCAAAGCCCAGGCAGTGCTCGGTGGCAGCATCACTTTTCTCAAGGGTTTCAAGAACGATGACCAGCATCTTACGGGTTGCTGCATTCAATTGCCTGCTGATGGCATCTTCTGATGAAAAAGCCTCCAGTGCCTGGGTTAAGGTTTTTCTGGCCTTTCTGTTCTTCCGGTCTTCGAACTGAATACGTCCCAGGTTCAATCCGGCCATGCCAACCCGCAGGTCATTTAGCCCGACCTGACGAGAATAAAACCGGTGAGAATCCTCCAGGTAATCTTCTGCCAGATCCGATTCACCGACCTTAAACAGCGCCATACCTGCAGTCCACTGTATCTTGGCGGTGAGGGCGTCTTTTTTGTCCTTACGAGCAATATCCAGGGCTCTGCTAAAGTACTTGTTGGCTTCTACCGGCATGAGGTAGGCGTTTGATTTCCCCAGTTCCAGCAAGGGGTCAATGAGTTCTGTTGACTGATTGCCGTGATTGTTGGATTTTGCCTCAAGACAAAGTGTCAGTTGATCAACTGCTGTTTGATACTGTTTTGACCGCATTAGCTCGCGAGCGTAATTCAGGCGCAGGTTCGAGACATTTTCCCCATCCTTGTCGAACATCTTTAAACCTTCCTGCAGTGCTGTGTCTGAAGTACGCAGCGCAACTGGCCAGTTCCTCGCCGTTCTTGCCTCCTGGTATGCCTGGTAAGCCTCTTTGAAAGATTCAGTATCCGCGGTGGTGGGCACAGGGGCCAGCAGAATCGTTAAAACCAAAACCCGTGTAAAGTGCTGACCCAATCGCATAGTGTGAACCTCCAGGTGTTGGTTTTGATGATTGCGTGGTTTTATAACATATCTGGACCATACTCGTCATGATTTGACACGGGACATGATGTAACATAACCGAACTATCTAGCCATGAGAATGAGTACAATAAAATGCCAACCCCCGCACGTGTTGTAGTACTACCCCAGGAACCAGGTCCATTGGAAGTTGTCAGTCTGGATTTACCCGATCCGGATCCGTATCAGGTGATAGTAAAGCAGTATGCAAGCGGAGTCTGCCACAGCCAGTTGCATCAGATGCATAACCCCCGGGTCAGCCCGGTGATCCTTGGGCATGAATCCACAGGGGTTGTCCTCAAGACGGGTAGCGAGGTCAGTCATGTTCAACAGGGCGATACCGTGATGGTTACCTGGGTACCCCGGGACGCGGCTAACACGACACGAGCCCCTTTGCCCGTGGCGCTTGATCTTCCCGATGGCTCAGTGGCAAAAGCAGGTAACGTATTTACCTGGTCTGATACAACCATCGCCGATGAACAATATGTAGTTAAGGTCAATGCGGATATTAACAAAGAGGTAACCGCGATTATTGGCTGTGCCGTGATGACCGGAGCGGGCGCGGTGGAAAATACCGCGGCAGTAAAAGCGGGTGAAAGTGTTGTCATCTTTGGTGTCGGCGGCGTGGGATTGTCCGCTGTCGTGGCTGCCAAAGCCGTAGGCGCCAACCCGATTATTGCGGTGGATCTTGATGAGGAGAAACTAAAATTCGCCCGACAGTTTGGTGCCACCCATACCATTAATGCGGCAGACGGCAACCCCATCGACAAGATTCGTGAACTGACGACTAATCCTGACAAGCGAAGTTTCAGAGGCTTGCCGATTTCGGGCGCGGACTATGCGTTTGATTGCATTGGCCTGAAGCAAACCATGGAACAAATTATTCCAGCAGTAAAAAGTGGTTTCTTTGGAGCGGAGCCCGGAGGCACAGCTGTTCTGGTGGGCGTGCCGCAAACAACCGTGGAGTTAAATGCCGGTGATATTCTTGTTAACGAAAAGAAATTTATCGGCAGCATCGGCGGTAGCTGCTCCCCGGACCGGGACTTCCCCAAATATCTTCAATGGTACGAAAAGGGCATGCTGGATCTTGATTGTATGGTGACAGAACGATTCACCATCGATCAAATTAATGAAGCGACCAAAGCGCTGGAAAATGGAGAAATTGCTGGTAGGGCTATTCTCGTATTCTGAGCATGACAAATTTAGCCTGAAGGAATACTAGTCTTCGAGGGATGCACTTAATCTCTCAGCAGCTTTCAGGTAATCTTCCATGAATTCATAGACAACCGCCTTGCTGGATTGTTTCGAGTTCATCAAACCGACACCCTGACCGACGAAATAGGTGGCCAGCTGTTTGGCGCCCTGATGGCCGGTTTCGGCGAGCCTGGTGACTTTTGCCAGGGGTGCTTCACTAACAAGGGATTGAAGGGGCATGGGCAGTGGTTCCGGTGCCTCTTCAGATTCCCAGGCATCAGTCCATGGAGACCGGAGCTGTCTCGAATACTTTCCTGTTCGTGCTTTGGAACGAACGGTCTGGCGTGAACTGGCAGCGAGAAATTTCTCCTGAATGATGGGGGAAACCTCCGCTTCTGTCACTGTCAGCCACATAGAACCTGTCCACACACCCGCGGCACCCATTGCCATACAGGCTGCCATTTGTCGCCCGGTCACAATGCCTCCAGCAGCCAGAACAGGTACGTTGTAGGCTTCAACAGCTTCACAAACCTCAGGCACCAGAACCATGGTTGACACTTCACCACAGTGGCCACCGGCTTCGGTGCCAGCAACAACCAGCACATCAACCCCGGCTTCCACCTGTTTTACGGCGTGCTCCTTCGCGCCTACCAGAGCCGCGACAACGACATCGTTCAGCTTCCCCATATCCAGCATATAACGCGGTGGTACGCCCAGGGCGTTTGCGATCAGCTTGATGGGATGGGAGAAGGCGACATCTATGATATTTGCTGCCCTGCTTTCCGTTAGAAATCCGCCACCGGCGCGCATTTCCTTTGGATAAACATCGGCGGTATCAATATTGTGCCGGGCGAGAATACCGGCCGCAAAATTTCGATGCTCATCCCCGACCAACTCCCTGATTTCATCTTCGGTGACGTTGTCATCGGTCACGGCCATGCTTGTCGGCGCGATAAGATCCACACCGTAGGGTTTGCCGTCGATATGTTCATCAATCCACTTGAGTTCCATTTCCAGGGTCTCGGCATTGTAGCCCGCAGCCCCCAGAACACCCATGCCACCCGCCTTTGATACCTCGACCACAACATCACGACAGTGCGTAAATGCGACCAGGGGAAATTCAATACCTAACATGTCACAGATTGGGGATTTCATTTGCAGTTTACCTTCCGATATCTAGTTTGCCTGCCGGACAACATACACCGTCAGGAGTGACATTGCATACCGGATATTATGAGGTATTAGGCAGATTTATCGCGTTTTTATGTAACACGCGTCCAATGTGTTCGGAAAGACTCTCTTTGGTTAAAAGTTGGCAGAAAGTTTCGATATGTTGAATCTGAAGCGAGTCGGTGCCTATGACTAATAAGGCTTATCACCCTTCACCGTAACCCGTGTCCCACTGCGGGTTTCCGGGAAATAATCCCACACTGCCATGTGTTGCGTGCAGCGGTTGTCCCAGATGGCCATTGAGTTGGCCTGCCATTGAAAGCGGCAGTGGAAGTTAGGATTCTTGACATGGTCAAATAGCATCGCCAGTAAGCTGTCACTTTCGTTTTTGGTCACCCCTTTTATCTGCCTGGTGAAGCCACTATTGACGTAAAGTGCTTTTTGTCCGGTAACGGGATGGGTGCGAACAACCGGGTGTTCGGATCTGGGGTTTTCTCTTTGCGGCTGGTGGTCGCCGTAAAACCCTTTATAACTGGCGGAGTGAACTGCTGTCAGCCCGGACAACAGATCCTTAACTGGCTCGCTTAACGTGTTATAGGCTGCATACATATTGGCCCAGAGTGTGTCGCCACCCTGTGATGGCGTTCGGTGGATATGAAGAATGCTCGCCATAGGTGGCTCTGAGTCCGCAGAGACATCGGAATGCCAACCTTCGCCGTTATTGCGAAAGGAATCTTTGTCGGTATGTATTTTCATCAGTGCAGGATTGTCATCCCGATAGGGCGCTGCCGGATGGATATGCAGTTCACCGAATCGCTGGCCCAGGCGCAATTGTTGTTCATGGGTAATGGATTGGTCTCGAAAGAAAAGCACCAGGTGGCTCATCCAGGCTGAGTGGAGTTCTGCAAAAGATTCTTCACTGAGCTCGTTGGTCAGGTCAACACCGTGGATAACGGCGCCGATGCCAGGTGTCAGTGGTTCAACATCAAAGTGTTTGAAATCAGTCATTGCGTGGCGCAAGGTTAATGTAGCGTTCCGTTAACCCCGAGTGTACACCTCGTGGGGAGAACGGAACAGGGGCGCTGGTCTGGATCTCGAAGAAAGGGTATGTTGGGTCTGGTACTAAAAGGCGCTAGTCTACTCAGGCATACAAGGGGAATTGAAATGGACATTGGTATTTGTGCGGCATCTCATATTAACGATATTGAGTACATAGTCAGAGCCGAAGAACTAGGTTACAGCCACGCATGGCTCGCCGATAGCCAGATGATCTGGTCGGACTGTTATGCAACGCTTGCGCTGGTGGCAGACAAGACATCACGCATTAACATTGGAACAGGAGTCGCGATTTCCGGTACCCGGCCATCAGCAGTAAATGCGTCGGGTATTGCCACGATCAATGCGCTCGCACCGGGTAGAACCTTCTTCGGGGTTGGAGCTGGTAATACCGCCATGCGTATCATGGGATTACCCCCCCAGCGTATAAGAGAACTGGATCGATACCTGACCGAAATTGCACCCTTGTTACGCGGTCAAGAATCTATGGTGCATTTCTCGGGTGTTGATACGCCAGTGATTCATGTCATGCCTGATAAGGGATTCGTTAATTTTGATGATGAAATTCCGATGTATGTCTCGGGTTTTGGTCCGCGATCATTGGGGCTGGCAGGTAAACACGGTGATGGTGCAGTTATGGCTTTTGCTGCCAGTGGCGGCGCAATGGAATCCATCTGGGCAATGATCGAAAAAGGTGCTGCAGATTCCGGGCGTTCAATCGACCGAGGTACCTATTATATGACCGCCCTGACAACGATGGTGGTGTTGGACCCGGGTGAAGCCACTGATTCTGCAAGAGTTAAACATGAGTGTGGTGCTTTCGCGATGGCGGCAATTCACTATGCTTACGATCAGTACCGAAATTTTGGCCATCAGCCGCCAAATCAGCTGGCCGGGATCTGGGAAGACTACACGAAACTTTTGCAAAGCTATCCCCATGACCGCCGACACCAACGCATTCACGCCGGGCATAATTGCTGGGTCTTGCCGGAGGAAGAACAGTTTGTGACGAAGGAAACAATTGAAGCCAGTTGTCTGGTAGGCTCGCAAGATGCAATTTTACACCGGTTGAATGAGCTTGAGAATTCGGGTTTGAACCAGGTGATGATCCTGCCGTCCTTTGATCCGCGTTTTGAGGTGATCGAGCGAGTCGCGAAAGATATTGTCCCCAATATTGGCTGAGGCGTATGCGAGCCTTAAATAATGTGGCATGGTGTGTCATGACTCAGGACACTATTGAGTATAAACGCAGGAGCATGAGTTGAGTAGTTCAACGGTTTCAATGCCGATCAAACTAGCATTTGGTATTGGCGCCTCGGGCGAAGCCGCGACCAACTGGATCTTTAACGCGCTCACATTCTTTTTTTACAACCAGGTTCTGGGTTTATCCGGCACCTTAACAGCTGCGGCTGTGACGATCGGAATTGCTTCCGATGCAATTACCGATCCACTGATGGGGTCGATATCAGATAGATGGCGCTCTAGAATTGGTCGGCGTCATCCATTTATGTACGCGGCACCATTGCCACTGATTGTTACGATTTACTTTATTTTCAATCCTCCAGCGGGTTTCGATGACCTGGAACTCTTCGCGTGGTTCGCACTGTTTACCGTTTTAATGCGTATTTGTTCGACCTTGTTTGCCGTACCCCACCTGGCGATGGGTGCAGAGCTCTCGGACGACTACTTTGAGCGATCTAAAATCATGAGTTACAACAACGTATTCACTTATGTTGGCGTGATTATCATGCATGTTGTCGTCTGGTTCGTTGTTTTTCCACAGTTTGACAATGGCCGAATGATGCAAACGGCATACATGCCGATTGTTATTTTCTGTTCGAGCCTGATACTGGTTTGTATGCTCGGTTCGGCCTATATGACCCGCGGTGAAATTGCCAGAATGAAACAGCCGCCGGATGATTTGCCGCCGTTCAGTGTGAAGCAATTGTTCTTCGAAATGTATGCAGCCATTCAGAATGTAAATTACCGATACCTGCTGTTGGGTCTGTTCTTGTTGTCGGTCACCATTGGTACCCATGAGACGCTGAGCCTGCTCATGTATACCTTTTACTGGGAGTTCTCCGATGAACAGATTGGCTGGCTGATTCTCGGTAACGTGTTTGGTTATGCCATAGGGTTTGCGACCGCTGCCAGATTGCATCTGCGTATTGAGAAGCGTTGGGCGATTGTCGCCACTGCCGCCAGCTTGAGCATTACTTGGTCAATGGCGGTCACCTTGCGTTTATTCGATCTGGCACCGGCTAACTCGACCTGGACTCTCGTTGCGTTCGTGATTTTTTTTGGCACCCTGGCTTCATTAAGTGGCTCCATACTCAATATCAGTGTGATGTCTGCATTGGCAGATATTGCGGATGAACATGAATTGGCGACGGGCCGAAGGCAGGAAGGGATTTTCTACTCGGCGCGAACATTTTTTGCCAAGGCTACAAATGGCATTGGCCATGTCGTTGCCGGTATCGCACTGGATATTATTGAATTTCCACAGGGAGTCCCTGCGAGTGAGATCCCGGCAGACAAAATTTATGCACTGGGTGTTATCGACGGGCCGTTCGCGATGGTGTGGGGGCTCATCTCTGCAATTCTCTATGCCGGATACAAAATTGATAAGGCGTCCCACGCCAGAGTCCAGCAGGGGTTGGAATCGCGACGAGAACTAACCAATGGAGTTGGGTCGACTTGAGGGGAAATTATGTGTAAACAATATCTGGCTTTTCTAACCATCTCGTGCATGCTCCTGACGACCAGCGATGCATTATCAAAGGATAACGATCAGTTTCCTGGTGTCGAATCACTGATGACCGCAGAGGAGCGCGAGCAAACAGGTGTTAGTAAACTGACCTCGGGCGAGATCAAAGCGCTGAATGCCTGGCTGGTTAGATACACCGCTGAAGATGCACCGGTCCTCACCAAGAATAATGAAGAAGTTAAACAGCAGGTAGTCAAAGCCGCCAACGAGGGGTCAAGGTCTCGTATCAAAGGACATTTTACAGGCTGGACAGGGGAGACCAGGTTCTACCTGGAAAATGGGGAAATTTGGAAACAGCGCTATGGTGCAAAATGGAAAATCAGCCTCGAGAATCCTGAAGTGATCATCAAGAAAGGTTTTATGGGTACCTACACCCTCACCATCGTATCGGAGAACAAAACAACCGGTGTATCCCAGGTTAAGCAACGCTAGACCTCTTACGAAGACATCAGCTATTACAAAGACACGACCTGTTACAACGGGGCGTATTGAGAAGAGATCAGGAGAACGTAATGAAATACAGATTACTGGGCAAGAGCGGCCTGAAAGTTTCAGAACTGGCGCTGGGTGCCATGACTTTCGGCACGGAAATGGGGATAGGTGTTGATAAGGATGAAAGCCGCAAGGTTTACGATGCCTTTCGGGAAGCAGGCGGAAATTTTATAGACACGGCCAATGTCTATAACCGTGGGACGAGCGAAACGTTCCTGGGGGAATTTATGCAGGGCGATCGTGACCGAATTGTGCTTGCAACCAAGTACACGGGTGCAATGCGTGGCCGGGACATCAATGCAGCAGGCAACTCGCGTAAAAACATGATGGATTCCGTACACGCCAGCCTGAAACGGTTGCAGACTGACTATATCGACCTCTACTGGGCTCACGCATGGGATCCGTTAACACCAACAGAAGAATTAATGCGGGGGATGGACGACCTCGTGACTCAGGGTAAGGTGCTCTATGTGGGTATTTCCGATACCCCTGCCTGGGTGGTATCAAAAGCCAACACCATCGCCGACATGCGCGGCTGGTCGCAATTCGTTGGATTACAGATTCGTTACAGCTTGATTGACCGGACCGTGGAACGCGAGTTACTCCCCATGTCCCGGGCGTTGGATATCGCGGTTACCCCCTGGGGGATCATTGGTTCGGGTATCTTATCCGGCAAATACAACAAGGATTCTGAATCAAAAGGCCGCGCGGTTATGAGAGGTCAGATTGATGAAAGATCGTTGACGATTGCCGCCGAGGTCCTCGGGATTGCCGAAGAAATTGGCGCAACCGCCACACAAGTTGCGATTGCCTGGTGTCGAAATGGTCCCGCCAATATTATTCCGTTAGTTGGTGCGCGGACGGTCGACCAATGGGAAGAAAACCTGGGCTGTCTTGATGTTGAACTGTCGGATGAGCAGATGGAACGTTTGAATTCTGTAAGTTCGATCTCTCCCGGTTTTCCCCATGATATGTTGTCAGGCCAGGCGGAAGGACGGGCAAAACGAATCGATAATCATCGTGAATGGTCCACAGGTGGCCCAATGGGAGAAAAAGGAAATCGCAAATGAGTGAATTTGAAAACATCGTAGTTGATCGCATCGGTACAGACGACCGGGTAGGAAGAATAACCCTGAATCGACCAGAGAAGATGAATGCGTTATCCCAGGAGTTAATGTTCGAGTTCAATGAGGCGCTCCATGACATGGAAGCCGATAACGATATCCGTGTCATCATTGTCAAGGGTGAAGGCAGAACCTTCAGTGCAGGTTACGACCTGACACCTTCAAGAGGGGGTGCCGATGCCGTTGTTCGCAGGCATAAATCTGTAGATGAAAAGAAACGTCGCCTGCTGATGGGAATTCGAACCGGTATGCAGCAGATTACAGACATTCATATGTATTTTTGGAACATGGCAAAAATCACTATCGCCCAGGTACATGGTTATGCGATCGCCGGTGGATGTGAACTGGCCATGATGGCTGATCTTGTAGTTGCCGCCAATGATGCGCAATTGGGACACCCCGGCTTACGTGGCCTGGGGACGAGCCGAACTGGCGTTATCTGGCCGCTGGTGATCGGCATGAGAAAAGCCAAAGAACTCTATTACACTGGGGAGAATGTCACCGGGGAAGAAGCTGAAGAGATTGGCATGATCAACTATGCCTGGCCCCTGGAAGAACTTGATGATCGCACTCTTGCGTTTGCGGATCGTATTGCCAATATGTCGGCAGATCACCTCGCCATCTTAAAGCTCAATATGAATCGCTTTTATGAAAATATGGGGATCTATTCCTCGGTACGCAGTAGCACTGACCTGGATGCAGCCGCGCAGTTCACGGAGTTCTCTTACCAGTACCAGGACCAGATGCGGGAAAACGGATTGAAAGAGGCATTGCAATGGCGCGATGGACCTTACAAAGGGACCGATGATTACAAAAAGAAATAGTCAGGTCGGCATACAAACAATGATGTTGGCGGAGAGATATAACAAGGAGTGTTGATACATTCCCCTGGTAGCATTTCTGCTCGTCTTAACGTATAACACGCAGGGTTGGGGGAAGTAAAAGCGAAACATGCGGTTCCAGTTAGTCATATATTCTGCGTTATTTTTTTGTTACTTACAGAGTCAGATAGCGACTGCCGAAGTCATAGTTGACCTGACGGACGGCGAAACAATATCGATTCATCAAGCTTCTGCAGATGAACCCATCAAGATTGATGGCCATCTGGATGAGGCTATTTGGGTTGATCTTCCTGCCTACGATGAGTTTGTTGTTATTGAACCGGATACATTATCCGATGTACCGCATGCCACCCTGGTCAGGTTTTTCTACCGCGACGATGGTTTGTACATAGGGGTTGAAATGGTGCAACCCGCCGAGACCATTATCAAGCGTTTATCCGGCCGTGATGTCCGCCGGCTTAACCGTGACTCCGTTAGCATCACCCTGGATACCTCCGGTGAAGGTCGTTATGGATTCTGGTTCGGCGTGAATCTGGGCGACTCGTTAAGTGACGGCACAGTCCTGCCAGAAAGAAAATTCACCAGCAACTGGGATGGTGCCTGGGATGGCAGGAGTCAGGAGACTGACCGGGGCTGGTCAGCAGAGTTGCATATTCCCTGGGGCACAGTATCGATGCCAAAATCCGGCAAAGTTCGGCGACTGGGTTTTTACATGTCAAGGAAAGTCGCCTACCTTGATGAACGCTGGGGCTGGCCTGGGCTGACCAATACCCAGCCCAAGTTTATGTCGGCGTTGCAAAGTTTAGAGGTAAAGGGAGTTAACCCGAAGAAGCAGTACAGCATCTTTCCATATACTTCTGTGACTCGTGATCTGATTGACGATGAGAATATTTATCGGGTGGGAGCTGACTTTTTTTGGCGGCCAAGCACAAACATATTGGCTACGGGGACAATAAATCCGGATTTTGGCGCCGTCGAATCTGATGAATTGATTATTAACTTTACCGCCACAGAAACGTTCTTCCCCGAAAAGCGTTTGTTCTTTTTAGAAGGCCAGGAGGTATTTGTCGCATCCCCCAGGGCTGACACCCGCGGCGGGGGTGTCGGTAACCGAGGCGCGCCTTATACCATGGTCAACACCCGCCGAATTGGCGGCACGCCGCGAGATCCAACGCTGGCAGCGGGGGAATCCGTCAACGATCGCGACCTTCTGCTACCCGTCGATCTTTATGGTGCTGCAAAAGTGTCCGGGCAAATTGGGCGTATAAGATATGGATTCCTTGGTGCCTTTGAGGAGGACTACAAACTAAATGGGGTATCTTCAGGTGAGCCGATCAAGGTCAACCAGAGTGGCAGTGATTATGGCATCGCCCGGGTTATCTATGAAGATAACTACCAGGGTGCCTACCGGGCAGTGGGTTTCCTGACTACCGCAGTGTTACATGAACAGGGTGATGCACTGGCGCAGGGAGTTGACGGTCATTATCTAACCACGGATGGAAAAATAAAACTGGATGCCCAGTTCATATCCTCGGACCTTGATGGCGTTGGTCGCGGTTATGGTGGGTTTGTCGATGGAGAGTACACCTTCAGACAAGGTGTTACCCAACGCCTTGGCATTGAGTACTTTGATGACAAGATCGATATTAACGACCTTGGTTTCCTGCAGAGAAATGGTCACTTTCGCATCAGGACTGCCCATGGTCGTACGACTTCAAATCTGGGTTGGGCCCGGGACAACCAGTTTGATGTTCGGGGATTTATCCAGCGTAACCATGATGATTACTTCACCGGGGGCGGAATCACCTTTGCTGACCGGTTGACGTTGAACAATCTGTCCAGTATTCGAATGTCTGTCGGGTTTAGACCGAAATATTACGATGATCTGAATAGTTTCGGCAATGGGTTGTATCGAGTGGAAAAGAGTCGGGATGTTGACTTCAGTTATTCGTCTCCCCAGGTTGGGCGGTTCAATTATTTTTCCGGTATCGGATGGAGGGAAGAGGCCCTGGGCGGCGATCAGGTAAGTTTGCGAGGCGGGTTTAACTGGAGACCGGTGGATCAGTTTTCTATCAATTTTAACCTCAGGTGGGCGGACCGGGACGGCTGGCTATTGCACCAGGGTGGAGAAAACTTCACTACCTTTCAGGCTGAACAATGGATTCCCGGACTGGCAATAGATTACTTTCTCACGGCTAAGCAGCAGTTCCGCGCGTCGTTACAGTGGGTAGGAATTCGAGCAGAAGAAGATCTGTTTTATGTAATCCCGGAAACCCCGGGAGATCTGATTGAAGTTGACAAACCACCTGGGCCATCAGACAGCTTTGGCAAGACCCAGTTGAGTTTTCAAATTCGTTACCGATGGGAGCTGGCACCACTGTCGGATCTGTTTGTTGTCTATACCCGAGGAGCCGATGAGGGAGTCCCCTTTTTGGACAACAATTTTTCAGATCTGTTTGATCACGCCGTTGATAACCCGTTAGTGGACCTGTTCGTCGTCAAACTACGTTATCGATTTGGATCCTGAATCAGAAGTTGACTCGGCTAACAACCTGCTAGTGATGCTTCCACTCGGGATCAAAAATCAGTATGCCGTCATCCAGCAGTTTGTTGACATCATCACCCGACTTGTTCAACCACTGGCTCATCACTTCATGGTTGTGTTCACCACGATGCGACGCGGGCCCCCGAACGCCACTTTCGGCATCTGAGAATCGGTAGGGTGATTGGGTGATCGGGCGGGTCCCGCCGTTACGGTCATCAATTCGGGTAATCGAACCGCGGGATTCGATAGTGACCTGGGTCGCCATTTTCGCCGGGTCTCGAATCTCACCCCAGGCGATATTGATCTGCTTCATTGCTGCTTCAAACTTGTCGCGGGTGTCCAGTGTCTCGATAAATTCAGCCACGGCCGCCCGTCGCACTTTGATTTTCTCCGGCAGGTCCATGTCACTCGTCGATGGGCTCTGAAGCCCAAGCTCGGTCGTTAACAGGCGAAAGAACAATCTGAAATCTGTTGACAACAGGACGGGTCCAAACGGCGCCTCCCAGATTTCGTTCCCCAGGGGACCCGTATCATTGGAACCTTCCAGGTCGTAGTGAATTTGATCATCGGTGGCTACGGTGGCGTCGATCATGGCAATATCAATATGCTGCCCCAGTCCTGTTCTGCTCCGCATTATAACTGCAGCAAGCAAGCCCACTAAACCATGCAGGGAGGCATTGGTATCTGCCACAGATAAAGGCAGATCATGGTAGTTCAGGCCACTTCTTTGCCTGGTGCGATAAATTAGCCCTGCTTCGGCATGGACGACAGGGGCGTAAGTGGCTCGCTTTGATTCGGGACCGTCTTGCCCAAACCCTGAGATTGAGAGCATGATGAGTGCCGGGTTCACTTTCTTCAGCTCTTCGTAGCCGATACCCAGCCGCGGCATCACATCCGGACGGTAGTTTTCGATCAGGATATCCGCTTGCAGTACTAATTGCTTGACCAGACTGTCGGCACCATCGGCGCGCAGGTCAATGCAAATGTTGCGCTTTCCTGCGTTCTGCTGATGGAAGTATCCGGGAATATTCGCGATATCTTTACCCCAGTAACGTGTCACATCACCATCAGGTGGTTCGATTTTGACCACGTCGGCACCTAGGTCCGATAACATTCGGCCCGCAAAGGGCCCTGCGAGAACCCGTGAAAAATCGAGTACTTTCAAACCTTCCAGTGGAAATGCCATAAGTGTTACATCAGTGGAATGGGTAGCAAACCTTATAGTACGCGGACTGTCTGTAGCAAGGGCCAGGGAAGCTCTGATTAAGGTCGGTATGCCGCATCACTTAATCAGAGCTTCCCTGGTTGAATGCGGATAGCAGGATCAGTCTTTCTGCAACTGTTTTTCTATAAGAGTGGTATGGTCGTTGAAGTCATCAGGATCTATCAGCTCAACGAGGCGGATGATTTCCATTTCCTGGCTGAGTAACAATTCCCTGGCCTCCTGCACCAGCCTTAGTTGCTCACCAAGAATGGCACTGTCATTGGCAATGGCGGTCAGGATCTCGATCTGCTGGTCGATATCCTCAATAAGTTTGTCCAGTGTGATTTCCTGACTAATCATGTCCCATTCGACTCTGGGTTGTTATTACACAAGTAGCACAAAAGGCTACACGATTAGTGAAGGAGGGTCATCAACTATTCTCTGTCAGCCGCCTGGTTGCCACCGAACGTACCGCTCAATTGATCGAAAGTCTTATACTGGCTTTCTCTCAGACCGGTGACAACCTGGGCGAGGACCCTTTCGAATTCTGAACCGGTATCCAGGATCTCGCTATTCTCTGTCACAAACAGTTGCGACAGTTGGCGACTGGTGTACTCTGCCACCTTGATTCCTGCGCGATTGGCGAATGTGTACTTGTCACCGACCTTGGAGACCAGTTTACAGGGGGTTAAGACACCGATCATAACTGGCAGTTTGACCCAGGATTCCAGTTCGAGCGAGTCCACCGTCCTTGAGGCGACAGCCATTTTTCTGGTCGCCTTTCGGCGTAGCGTGTTGGCACGTTTTTGTTTGAACTCTGCACGTTTCGTACGCTGGGCTTTTTCCTGACGTAACTGTTTTCTTCTGTCTGCGAAGTAGTCCTCTACCACTTTTCTGCGATCTTGTGGCTTTCTGCTCCCGGTTTCTTTCTGTTTTTGCGTCTGGACCTTTTTCAGCACCGATGAAAAGTGGGATTTGATGATGTCAACAACACTACGCTTTGGGTTCAAGGGCTTCAGTGTTTTGGCAGACAGATGTTTCGCCATTTCATGATAAGACATCTGAAGAATTTTTCTTCGGTTCTGATTCGTGAAGAATAGTCTATCGGTATCTCTCCAATTGAGAACCAGTCTGATACGAGCCGTCTTTTCACCTGACTCGGTGGTATCATCATAAAAGAACCACTGGCCTTCCTTGAAAGCTTCAAGTGTTTTTTGGGTTGCAGGATTCTTGAGCTCGCGATCTTCCTGCATCTTCTCGTCGATTTCTAGCGGGTCAAAGTCACAGAGTGGCGAGGGCTTCTTTTCCCTGATGGCTTCATACTCTGAGTCGAACTCTTCCAGGCATTGTTCGACACTTTTGGTATCAAAAATTAGTGGTTTTGTAAATTTGGTTATCATGCCGGGAAGTTGCGCGATGACTGTTTCTTGTTTTCGCTTGTTTTTTTGCGGGTGAATGGACCAGACAAGAGCTTGTGTCAGCTGGTTGGCCTTGGTCCACTGCTTTGATTTTTGCCCGTAGTGCGTAAAGACTTGTTGTAAAAATTCGTACCATGAACCTTGTAGGCCAACGATTGTGAATAAAGGTAATTGTTTACCACACATGTGTTGATTGAGAAGTTCAGCCGAGTAGTATTGGGCTTTCTGGTTAGCCAGAGCTTCAAATTCAGTGTTGCAGAGTCTTTCCTCCATCCTACCATTGAGCTTGCGTTCTTTTTCAAAGAATCTGGTCAAGCGGGTTTGGCAATCTTCCAGGGTCTTGCGGTTGTTAATCAGATCGCTGACGACATCGTCGATCCGGGCAATAAATTGTTGTCCGAGTACGCCAAGATCTTCACTCCAGCCGACGCATTCCGTTACCAACATATCGATAAGGGTTAACACCTGCTGAGGTCTCATGATTGCCCTGACATCCTGTTGAATAACAACCAATGCAACCAAGGGTGAAATACCACGGATAAGGGCTTCAATTTGGTAATCGAGGTCGGTCTGGGTCAGAATCTGGGTGATGCAGTCGTCAACATAAGCCAGGATCGCATAGTCGTTTTCGGATAGAGAAGTTCCTGGATGGTACTTTTGAATTTGAACGAGGATTGGATCAATATTTTTTTCCACGGACAGAGAAGACAGAGACCTTAACATCGTAATCAAGGCATCCTCTTTCCATACGTCAGCGTTCGGCTTAGGAGGCGTATAGTGGCTCCGCAGCGCACCTGACAACGTTTGTAACGTTGGTTCACTCATCAATTGACCCGAAACGGCAACATCCGTTATCTGTTACCTGTTTTAGAGTTTCTGATGGTAGAGGATGAACGTCTATGAGAAAGAGAAGAGCATCACAATAATGGATGCCGACTTTCACCATTGGTCGGTTAATCTCACTAGCCTGTGAAAGTTGAAAAAAATTTACCATTAAATATCAATGGCTTATTGTATTGGCACGGTTGCTGCGTGTTTGTGTGACCATAGATCATCGCAGGTTGTAGAGGAGCAATAACATGGGTTATAAGGTGCGTGATTCAACATTGACCGGCCCAAGGTTGTCTCGCACGGGAAAAAGCCCCGGTTTTCATATCCGGCTGGTTTACCTGGTGGTTGCAGTCGTCTGTATCATGATAGGTATTGTGGGGTTACTCGTACCCATTATTCCCGGTGTGTTGTTTCTGGTGGCGGCGGTTTACTTTCTCGGTAAGGTGTCGAATCGTATTCGGCGATGGACGGCCCAACATCCAGTATTGAGCAAGATACAAAGCAAGTTTCAGCGCATGAACAGCATCGATGTGTTTGATCGGGTTAAGGTGATCTCCCTGATGAGCCTTGAAATGTTGGTCACTGCAATCGACCAGGGATTTCAAGTCATCAAACGGGCGAGGCGTACATTTAACTGATTGAGTCAGCCAGTGTTTCTTTTTAAGCGGTGTACCTGTCCCTTTGCAGGTCCCGCTTTTTTTTTGAATAATTTTCATTAAGCCGAGACGTTCTTGTTTCCATTTTGGAACTGGTTATAGTTACAGCCCTTCCGTTGACCGTAAATAGTTAAGAAGCTGACCATGCCAAAACACAACTTTGAAAGTCTACTGGGCCGAATTGAGTATCTGGAAATCCAATCTGATGCCCTGGCCAACAACGTTCTGGGTGACCCCGTAAACCGACAAGTTGCCATTTACCTGCCGGATCAATACGACACGAGTGCAGATGAGTACCCGCTGCTGGTTGATCTCGTGGGGTTTACCGGGAGTGGACTTGCTCACACCGGTTGGAAAAGTTTCTCCGAGAGCGTGCCACAACGTATCGAGCGGTTGATCACAGAAGGAAAGATGGGTCCTGTCATTGTTGCCTTCCCGGATTGCTTTACCTCCCTGGGAGGGAATCAGTACATCAACTCCTCAGTATTGGGAAACTGGGCGGATTTCCTGACTCTTGAGGTGCTGGCCGCCATTGAGTCCAGGTACCGGGTCAGGCCCGGCAGGGAGTTTCGTGGCTTATTCGGCAAATCATCAGGCGGTTACGGTGCGATTATTCACGGGATGCTGTACGCCGACTATTGGGGCGCGGTTGCCTGTCATTCTGGCGACATGGCGTTTGACTTGGCATACAG
This sequence comes from Pseudomonadales bacterium, assembly GCA_029941905.1. Lineage (GTDB taxonomy): Bacteria > Pseudomonadota > Gammaproteobacteria > Pseudomonadales > Azotimanducaceae > JAHRVQ01. Next base: position 190,222 of record JAPYTQ010000004.1, read on the forward strand.
AGGTGATTTCCCGAATACCGTCATGCATCTGGCTCGCCACGACGGGCAGGTTAAAAATTTCCTTCAGCACGTCGAAAGCAAACAGAAAATCTCAGGGGAGGAGATGCATACCATGATGATTCTTGCGATGGCGGCAACCTATGATCCGGCTCCCGAAAACCCTTATGGCATCCGTCTGCCCGTCGACCTTGAAACCTGTGAGTTAGACGAAGCGTTGTGGAACCGTTGGCTGGCCTGGGATCCGGTCAGGTTGATTGAAAAAGACGAAGTGCAGCAGTCCCTGGCGTCCTTGAAGGGGCTCTTTATCGACTGCGGAAGTCAGGATCAGTATTCACTGGTTTTTGGCGCAAGAACACTACACCGGCGGTTGACCGCGCTTGGCATTGACTGTGTGTATGAGGAATTTGCGGATAATCACAGCGGAGTGGATTACCGCATGGACACCTCTTTGCCGTACCTGTACCAGAAACTGGTGTAGTGTCCTGTGCCATCCATACAGGACACGACAGGCGTGGGGAGCTAGGGTTCCTTAGAAGGCTCCCCACTGAATTGACTAGCTGGTGGAGTCCATGATTTCGATGTCGGGACGCCCCGCCATACAACTACCCATTTTTGCACCCAGTGTTTTGAAATGTACGGTTTGACCGTGTGCATCCAATGCGGCCTGATCAACGTACTGTTCCAATACGATATAGCTGGTATCGTCCTCTCTCGACTTATGCAGCGCATAGAAGTTGTTTCCAGGTTCGTTGGCACTAACGGCAGCTTCAAGCTCTGCAAAAATCCCTTCAAATTCCTCGTTCTTGCCGTCATGGATTGTTAAACGTGCGATTATCCCAATAGCCATACTTGTTTCCTGATACGTAGTTGTAATAGTGTGTGGGGGATTGTCTCGATGGTTTGGCTGGGAGTCAACCGGTAAAAAAGAATCTACTTCACAGGTGGTTCAATTGTCTTTGCCCTCCTTCCAACTCAACGTGGATTGATCACGATATGCCTTAAGTAAATGACAGTTGGATCTTAGGGGATCAATTAGGGATTCAACGCCGTTGATTTTTATCTCCAGGGTCAATTGCATCAGATATCCCAGCTGTCCCGTCGGGAAGCCGCGATCAACGAACCACAGCAGGTAACCTTCAGGCAGGTCAATCAGGGCGCGGCCCTTAAATTTGCCAAAAGGCATCGTTTGATTGGCGATTCTAACGAGATCTTCTTTTGCGAACATCGTAAAAGATTACTAACGGCAAGGTGACCTGTACAATACGCGGATTCAGCCTATTGAGATAGCGATGCCAAAAGCCAGTGACTTGAAAAAAGGCGATGTCGTTGAAATCGATGGCTTGCCTCATATCGTTAAACACCTCGAAGCAAAAAGTCCTTCATCCCGAGGTGCCTCTACCCTGTATAAAATACGGTTCAACAATCTAATCACAGGTCAGAAAAGAGATGAATCCCTGAAGGGTGATGACCTGTTTTCTGAGGCGGATTTTCAACGGGTACAGGTTCAGTTTTCCTATATTGATGACAATCAGTATGTATTCATGAATTCCGGGGACTACAGCCAATACCTGTTGAATGCGGATGCTTTGGAAGGACAGTTGGAATACATCATTGATGGACTTGACGGTATGACGGCATTACTCGTCGATGACCAGATTGTGGCGATAGACCTGCCTCAGTCAGTAGTGATGGAAATTACCGAAACCGCGCCGGGTATCAAGGGCGCTTCGGCATCAGCCCGAACAAAACCAGCCACCATGGCAACCGGGCTCGTTGTACAGGTACCTGAATATATTGAACAGGGAGAGTCAATCAAGATCAACACCACGGACGGCAAATATATGTCGCGAGGCTAGTAGCCTGCCAGGGAGAATACCCGAAAGGAGAATAAATGATGGATATTGGATTGTTTGTCTTGGCCACAGAATACGCCATGCCGATCGATGAACTGGCGAGAGCCGCCGAAGAAAGAGGGTTTGAGTCTCTGTGGATTCCTGAGCACTCACATATACCATTGGATAGCGCCTATCCTGGCGATGTCCCTATACCCAAAGACTATGCGCACACTTACGACCCGTTTATCTCCCTGACTATTGCTGCCAGTGTCACTTCGACCATTCGGCTCGGCACGGGTATCTGCCTGGTCATCGAGAGAGATACAATCCTCACCGCCAAGGAAGTCAGTACCCTGGACAGAATTTCAGGTGGCCGATTTGAATTCGGCATCGGTGCCGGATGGAACAGGAAGGAAATGGAAAATCATGGCACTGTTTACGACACCCGCTTTGACAGATTGCGTGACCAGATAATGGCGATGCGAACCATATGGACGGAAGAGGAAGCTGAGTATCACGGAGAATTCGTGGACTTTGATCCCATGTGGGCATGGCCAAAACCAGCGCAGGATCCCTATCCGCCTATCCTGCTGGGCGGTGAATCTATTCATACGTTACGCCGCATCGTAGATTACTGCGATGGTTGGCTACCGCGGGCCCGGAATCCTGAAAAACTGCTCGAGGGAATGGAAACCTTGCGGCGCCTGGCTGATGATGCGGGTCGCGGAGAGTTGCCTGTCTCGGTGTTTGCAACGCCGCCCAAATGGATTACTCGGTTTGCTGATGCAGGGGTTAAGCGTAATATCCTTATTGTGCCAGCTGAAGGCAGTGACGCGACACTGAAACGACTGGATACCTATGCCGAGTTCTTACAAGGCTCTGCCTGACTGTCATGCGGCTGTTTTTTGGTCTTAGTTTAACGCAACAGACTTTACTGGAAATCGACGCCTGGCGCGAAAGCACACTCCCGCCTTTTGCGAACCCGGTGCCAATCGACAACCTGCATATCACATTGGCTTTTCTCGGCAAGGTGACGGATCGTCAGCTGGAGCCGTTGATGATGTCTGCGAACGAGGTTCGTGTACCCGGATTCGAATTGACCCTGAATGACCTGGGATACTGGAGTAAGCCCAATCTATTGTGGATTGGACCCAGCCAGGTCCCTCGATCGATGCTGGAACTGGCAGGGTTACTCGGGGGTATTCGCAGACGACTGGGATTGCAATCGGATAAAAAAAGCTATTCACCTCACATTACCATAGCCCGCCGATGTGGTACGCCGCCACCGGTGAGTGCGTTAGCGCCTGAATTCACTGTGTTTTTTGCCTCGTTTGTGTTGTTTGAGTCTGTTCGCAGCAGATCGGGATTACGCTACGAGATCAGGGGGGAGTGGGGTTTGGAAGGCCGGGACTGATTCCAGATAAAACGTAGAATCTGAACGACGGCCCACACTTTTTGTTGGCTTGTCTCATTATGCCAGTCGTTCTAGAATCTCTAGATACGCCAGGGAATAGCGGCAGTTGGCACTAAATCTAGAGGGTCGCACAAGAGGGTCACGATGAGAGGAGCAGGCGGAACGGACGGCGGGGTTGGCCAATTTCTAATGGGATTGGTGATGATGTGTGGTGGTTTTTATTTGCTGCTGAACGCTATCACGGTGACGAGCGGCTTTGGCATGGGGATGCGTATGTACGGATTCAGTGCCATGGGAGGCAGCTACTCCATAACCAGCGGGATGATCATGATACCGTTTATGTTTGGGGTAGGTATTGTTTTCTACAACAGCAGGAATTTTATTGGATGGTTGCTGGCCATTGGTTCAATAGTGGCATTGGTTTTTGGGGTTATCGCTTCGATCAGATTTTCCTTTAGAGCGATGAGCGCCTTTGATCTTATTGTCATACTGGTTCTGAGTGTAGGAGGCATCGGACTATTTCTCCGCTCTTTACGTGAAGTGACATCGGACTAGTTCACCCGCACGTATCGCCACCCTCCCCAGCGATACGAATCAAGCCCTGCATCAGGTCATACAAACAGGCGCTATTTGCCTTCGAAGTTACCCACACGTCTTTCAGATACCGCCTTGACACCTTCTTTGTGGTCCGAGGTTTTTTGTAGCCAGAATTGTTCCCTGCCTTCAATATCTGTTGTTGCCTTGACGGCATCAGCGAGACCCGGCCGCATTTGTTCGCGCAGGGAAACCAGCGCCAGAGGTGCGTTTACTGCTATCTCAGATGCGAGTTCGAGAGCTGCCTGACGGACATTGTCGTTATCAGTATAGACATCTCCCAGGCCCCATTCCTGGGCTGTTTCACCATTGATTCGACGTCCCGTCATAAACAGTAAATTTGCTTTTTGCACGCCAATTAGACGCGCTAGTGTGTGGGTCAAGCCGAATCCGGGCGTAAACCCCAGTTTGACGAAGTTGGCAGTCATTCGGGTATTGGGACAAACCACGCGAAAATCTGCCATTACGGCCAATCCGAATCCACCGCCCACGGCGGCCCCCTGTACGGCGGCGATAACAGGCTTCTTGCATCGAAACAATCTGACCGCTTCGGTATAGAGGGGATTGGACTCGTCTCCCGAGCGTGGTTGGCGTTCGGCACGGCCTGAAGATGAACCGAAGTTTGCACCGGCACAAAAATGCTTGCCCTCTGAGCAAAGCACAATGGCACGACAATTGGGATCCTGGTCAAGGTCTTCAAAACAGTTCGCCAGATCACAAATAAGGTCCTGGTCAAAAAAATTGTTCGGTGGCCGTTTGATTTCGCATTGGGCGACAAATCCATCCAGGAATGTTACCGACACATCACCATATTGATCTTTCATAAGTATCCCCTTGATTCATATTACCTCTACTATACCTTGAGCCAGACATAGAGCAACATCCTCAAAAAAAAGGGTGGCCAATGCCACCCTTATTGATAAGACGCTAAAACAACTGAAACTTTAGCCAAATTCCCTTGGGGTTGGCTGTGGTCCCTTGGGCCATTGCTCAAAGTTCTCCAGCACCGTTTTGCCGATTTCGGCAACGTCCCATGCCTCTTCCTTGTTGTCTTTGGTTGCCAGCATATGGGACTGCCAGGAAAGCAGCGTTACACTGTTACCCTGCACCAGGAACGTTCTGCCAGTCACATCTTTGGCTTCATCGCTACCCAGCCAGACGACAACTGGAGATACCTTGTCGGCTGACAGGAGTTCTTCCATATTGGCACCCTGGGGAAAGATGTCTTCGGTCAGTCGTGACCAGGCCGCAGGTGCAAGAATGTTGACCCGAATGCCGTATTTTAATCCTTCCTGGAACAAACATCGTGCGAACCCGGCGATACCGGCTTTTGCTGCGCCGTAGTTGGTCTGGCCAAAGTTACCGATCAAACCAGAAGTGGAAGAGGTAACAACGATGGATCCACCCGTGTCTTGCGCCAACATCTGGTCATAGGCAGCTTTGACGGTGAGGTAGGTTCCACGCAGGTGCACATTGAGAACAATGTCCCACATGTCGTTAGTCATGTTCTTGAAAGACTTGTCCCGAAGAATACCGGCATTGGCAATCATGAAATCAATTTTGCCAAACTCTTTTACCGCGGTCTGGACCATAGCTTTTGCATCTTCTTCGCTGGCGACGTTGCCGTAATCCGCGACGGCTCTTCCACCTGCAGCCTTGATCTTGTCGACAACCTTGTCAGCCATGGCGCTACCGGCGCCAGAACCATCACGGGTACCACCCAGGTCGTTCACCACGACTGCCGCGCCTTCTTTTGCCAGTAACAGGGCATGGGTCTCGCCCAAGCCGCCACCGGCACCCGTAACAACGGCAACTTTGCCTTCTAATAAGCCCATAATATGCTCCCCTTCGCTGAGATAAGTTTAAAATTGGTTGGGTAAAAAAAGTGGGCAAGAGTAAATCATATTAGGTCAGTCAAAGCCAGTCTCAGCGGCCGCGTAGATAGGGCTAAATCAATGATTTTGATGCAGGAAATAAGTAGTCCTTCAAGGTGAAATTGTCTTGAATCATTTGGGTCGTTCTGACCGCGACAATTTCAGCTTGAAGGACTACCAGTGGAGTATCCTATATAGGACTCTCCACTAGGCTTTAACGCGGGAGTCAATGGCGCGGCAGGCAACTCGGAACGTGTATTCGTGTTTTGCCTTGGCCCAGGAATGGAACCCGGCATCAAGAGCTTCTTGTTTATAGTCACGCCAGTTGTCACCATAATGCATCAGGACAATTTTCTTTCGCAAATATAGCGGGAGTTGTTTCAACTCATCCAGGGAAGAATGGACACCAGCAGTGAACAGTTGACAATCATGGAAGATAACCTCGAAATTAAACATATCGTCGAAACTCAGCAAAAGCTCCGGATCGAATCTTGTGTCGGAGGTGAATAAAATTCTGTCGTCAATAATCACCCCGACACTCCAGAATGAGTCCTGCCAGCTTTGTGCATTGTCGGGATAGTGCTTTGTCCGGGGCAGTTTGAGGTTGATGCTGCCAACATTCGCTTCCCAGGTTTCTCGGGGGCAAAATTTGTTGAGCACCGGCCGGATTGGATTCCAGAAATCTTCGAATCCCAGGGGCCTACTTTCTGACATTTCCGAACCACCACGCAACGATTGGTTCCATAGGATATTCTGATACTCCTCGTTAATTACCATATTGAGTTTTCTGTGGCTGATATAACGACCATGCAATTGGGCTTCTTCCAGGCCGCCAATATGATCTGCATGGCTGTGCGTAATGAGAAAATTCTCGATTTCACTGAGGGGCAAATCAACTTTATGCAGGGATTGTGAACACTTGGTGCCACAATCAACCAGCACATGGTCATTACCCTTAACGATTAAAAGGTTATTCTGGCTGAGTGTTTTTGTGAACGCCGAACCTGTACCAATGAAATAAAGTAACAGTTCACCGTCATTTTCCAACCTAATTTTCTCGCCGCTAGTAGAAGATACGCGCATGCATTCGTCTCGTGTTCCAGAGCAGATTTTAGGCGATTGTGATGGTTTTTCTGTTGAAAGTTAGTGAAGCGCATCACATTTTAGGCGACATCATGCGGCAATGAGCTAAAACGCGAAATTGGTCATAAAATATCCGGGGTTAGATTCAAACCAACCTCGAACGCGTGCACAGTCTTAGCTCCGAAGAGTCAAGCTAAGATTATGATGAAACTATACGATTATCCCGGCGCGCCCAATCCCCGTCGAGTAAAGATATTTGCCGCGGAAAAAGGCATTGAACTGGAACTGGTCAATTGTGACATGGCAACAGGAGCCCATAAGACGGCGGAATTTTTAAAAAAGAATCCCAGTGGCAAGATACCGGTGCTCGAACTGGATGATGGTCGTTGTATCTCTGAATCTGTGGCGATCTGTCGGTATCTCGAAGCCGTTCAACCAGAGCCTAATTTGTTTGGCAATGATGCGTTTGAATTGGATTTCATCGAAAGCCGAAATCGTCACATTGAATTTGAACTCTGGTCGCAGATTGGCATCCCCTGGGTCAATGGGCCGATCGTGGGCAAGATGGGCATGTTCGAACAGATCCCTGCTGCAAAGGCAGCGAGCGACAAGAATGTTAACCGGTTTTATGAAAGATTGGATAATGAGTTTGAATCATCCCGATATGTCGCCGGTGACCGATATACAATTGCTGACATCAGTTTGCTCTCCGCAGTCGATTTTGCCACATCGATGGTCGAACTAAAGCCGGATGAGGCTTTGGCGCACTTGTATCGCTGGCATGCTGAAGTTTTGGCCAGGCCCAGTGCGAAGGCGTAAAAGCGCTGTTCATCTGATATTTTGCGGAGTAAGATCTTTCAACGCAATGCAGATGTGATGACTTGCCTGAAGGCGAAACATGGCTCCAGCACTTTCAAAGATAACCAGTGACTACGACAGTGTAAAACACCTCATTCTTAATGCACTTGAGGTTATTCGCTCTGATCATTTTGAAGACTATTTTGATCTGTTTACCGAGGATGCCGTCTGGATGATGCCTTCGAGTAATCATGATGTACACCTCGAAGAAGCCAGGAAGTTTTATCGGTTCACCAACAATTTCTGGTTTGACCAGGAAACTTCAATCGAAGAACTCGTCGTATCAAACGACGTCGCTTACGTCAGAGTAAGCTTCGATGGATTTCTGCGCCCCAAGAAGGAAAGCAATGCAACACCCCTGAGGTCTGTGAGCCGACACATCTGGATCTTGCAGAGGCAGCTTGATGGCCAATGGAAAATCTGTCGTGACATCTGGAACAATCCGAAAGAATCGAAGTACACCCATTAGGAAAGTCCGTTAGAACTCGACTCTGGCCGATTGGATGTCACGAACTTCTATTTGCGTTGCTGCTATCAACATAACAATCAGTAGATAAATGGTAACGCTAACCGCAATTGCGACTGGCACACTGGAATAACCCGCAATCCATCCCGCAAACAGCCCACCTAATGGCATCAAGCTGTAAGTAATGCCGTGAAAGCCCATGACCCGACCTCTTAGCTGATCCGGAACCTGCAGTTGAAGCACTGTCATCGAACTGATCAGAAACATAGACGCGAACATGGACGCAAGCGTCGCCGCCAGTACGGCAAATGCGAATGCCCCGGAGAGTGCCGTGGCGGTAACGAAGGCAAAAAGATAAACCCAGAGCCCCGATATAGCCGCTGTCGTCAGTATGATTTTTCCAAGCCGCCGGGATTCCTGATACGAACCGATAACAATGGTGCCAAGTACCGAGCCGATGCCAGTTGCAGAAATCAACAAACCGTAACCCTGTTCGTCGGTGTCAAGTAAAGCGGCAAATGCAGGCATTAACTGCATATGAGCCATGCCGAAAAACATAATTGCGTAGGTCAGGGAAATAAAAACCAGAAACAATCTGTTGTGAAGAATAAATTGTAAGCCTTCGTTGACCTGTTGGAGTGTCGAACCGCTGACGCTTACTGAAGGCAGGCTGATTTTCAATCCGGCGATGACCACATACATAGCCAGAAAACCAATAGCGCAAAGCAGGAACACAAGCCAGGTGTCTGAAAGTGCGATGATGATGCCACCGACAGCAGGCATCACCATGCGACTGCTTTGCCAAACGATTGAGTTGAGTGCGACCGCACTCATCATGTCATCGCGGTCGATTAATGCGGGGAATATGGCTTGTCGGGTCGGCCAGTCAAAGCCGGAGATGAAGGAGATCAGACCAGCAATCAGGATAATATGCCACGGCTGGACAAGACCGGCTGCGTCCAGCCAGGACTGCAGGGCCAGCAGCAGCGCCAGTGCCAACGAAGTCACCATTAATACCGTTTTCTTGTTTAATCTGTCGGCCAATGCTCCTCCGAAAAGCGTCATGACTATGGCCGGGATTGCTGCTGCGGCACCGAGATAGCCCAGCGTTATCGCTGATTGCGTGATCTCAAACAGCAGCCATCCCTGTGCCATTATCTGTAACTGAGTGGCGCCCACAGAAGCAAAAGATCCGGCCCAATAGCGAAAGTAATCACGATGCCGCAGCGCACTGAGTCTGCCGGTAAACTGCATTAACACTCATCCCGTTAAAAAATTAGTCTAATCAGGCTCAATATATCAAAAAGTGGCTTGACAGATGATTCGACGGCTCGCCACACTGAGCTTGAGACATTCAAAATGACATTGCCCATTTGAACCTACCATAGCCATAATAGGAGAAAATCATGTTAACCGATGCCGAAAGAAGCATGCTCGACGATGTGGAAAATTTCCAGGATATTGAGAAAATTCACAACCTGTTTGCAAAGATGCGTGCCGAAGAGCCCGTGGCCTGGTGTACTGAGAAATGGGGAAGGGGGTTCTGGTCTGTGTCGAAGTACGATGATATTCAATATGTATCTAAGAATCCCGATATTTTTGGATCTGCCGGTGAGTTGGGTGGTGTCACATTACCGGATGAGGAAGATATTCAAAGGCGAATGGAAGCAGAATTAGGCGAAACACCAGAACGCATGAGTGCATTCGATGGTGGCCAAAGTATGATTAGTCTGGATCCTCCTAATCATACTGCGTCCCGTAGAAAAGTCGCTCCCGGATTTACCCCCCAGCGCCTTGATGCGCTGGAAGACAGAATTGCAGAAAGGGCGAAAGACATATTGGATGGATTGGAAGGCAGGTCCGAGTGTGAATTTGTCGGTTCGGTAGCAGCAGAGTTGCCGATTCAGATGCTGGCGGAGTTATTTGGTGCAAAACAGGAGGACCGGCACAAGTTGTTTGAGTGGTCGAATATTGTTATTGGCGGGGATGACCCGGAAATCGCCACGTCCCGTGAGCAGGTAATGAGCGCCATTATGGAAATGGCGGGTTATGGTTTTGCCCTGGGAGAAGAAAGAAAGCAATCGCCAGGGGAAGATCTCATCACCATGTTGGTTCAGCCGAATGCTGATGGAGAAGTGATGTCGCCGCAAGACTACATCAGCGCCTTTGTGCTATTGGTGGTGGCTGGCAATGAAACAACGCGGAATTCTATATCTGGTGGAGTACTTGCTTTATCCCAGTTTCCTGATCAAAAACAGAAACTGATTGATGATCCTGCGCTGCTCACCAGCGCGGTAACAGAGATCATTCGATGGGTATCACCGGTCATTTATATGCGCAGGACTGCGAAACAGGACGCGGAAATTGGCGGCCAGGAAATTAAAAAAGGTGACAAGGTGGCGCTCTGGTACATGTCTGGTAATCGAGATGAGAGTATTTACACCAACCCCATGGAATTTGATATCGCAAGAAATGAGGCAAGGCATCTGTCGTTTGGCTATGGGCAACACTTGTGCATAGGTTGGAGGTTAGCCGAAATGCAACTAACTGTTCTGCTAAGGCAATTGTTACAACGATACCCGAATATAAAGGCCACGGGAGAGGTTGCCCGGATGCGAACAAATTTCCTTAACAGTATCAAACGGATGCAGGTAACTTATTAGAAACTCGTATTGCGACAGAGCGAGTGCTGTACTCGTTTAAGCTGGCAGATTCTTTAGAGAGATTATCTTATAATCTTCAAAACGTAATTTACTTGGATCATGCCCCAGTTATTCACAATGGACACTTCAATCTCTCCGGTAATTTCCTCAGTTACAAAATTGTTTCAGGATCGACGCTATCAGTTCTGGGCTTTGCAACTGCTGGGCTGGACCGGCTGGGTCACTTTATTCACGATTCGTGATGTTTACTGGGGGCAACCGTTTCACCGGATTTCGTTGTTATTGGTGGATGCAAGTGCCGGTTTTATCCTTACCACTGCGTTGCGCTACTTTTATATCGCGATTTGGGAAAAGCCGGTCCAGGTCCGTGTAATTGGCATTCTGGCGGCGTCCTTCCTGATGGCGCTTATCTGGCAACCCATTAAGAATCATGCACAGCTCGTCTATTACGGCGAGTATGAGCTGGTGGAAAAATACGGCGTTATGGGTTATTACTTCGGTGCCTTCATTCAACTGTCTTACACCCTGATGTTGGGGTGGAGTGGATTGTATTTCGGCCTGAAGTTCTATCGCCAGCTGCAGGAGGAGGTTCAAAAGAGCATTAAGTCGGAATCGATGGCGCACCAGGCGCAATTGCGGATGCTGCGATACCAGTTGAATCCTCATTTTCTGTTTAACACCCTTAATGCAATCTCGACGTTGATACTTGAAAAAAACACCACCAATGCGAACCAGATGGTCACCAGACTCAGTCACTTTCTTCGTTATTCCCTGGATAAGGACGCCATGCAGAAGGTGGATCTGGATCATGAGATCAGTACTATGAAACTGTATCTGGAAATAGAGCAGGTTCGGTTTGACGATCGCTTGAAAGTGGAATTTGATATATCGGAAGAAGCCGGGCAGGCGCTCGTGCCAAGCTTGCTGTT
>JAPYTQ010000004.1:202037-217968 GCA_029941905.1 Pseudomonadales bacterium
TGGAATTTGATATATCGGAAGAAGCCGGGCAGGCGCTCGTGCCAAGCTTGCTGTTGGAAGTCAGTGACGACGGCCCCGGATTGGCGCTGAAGCGAGGCGAGAGGCCGTCTTTCTCGGGTGTCGGGATAGCAAATACCCTGGATAGGCTGCAAGAGCTTTATGGTGATAAACATGAATGCAAGTTCCTGCCGGTGTTGCCTCATGGTTTGAAGGTCGAGATTAGGATACCCTTTGATGTTTAGCGGTTTGTTGATAATGTCTATAAAAAGCCTAGCGAGCTGCTAGGGACGATAGGATAGGCGAAATGGAGCCACTAGGAGTAATCATCGTCGATGACGAATCCCTGGCGAGAAGGGGGCTGCGACTTAGGCTCCAACTACTCACCGATGTTGAAGACAGTGGGATTGAGGTTGATGTGGTCATGGAATGCGGTAACGGGCAAGAAGCTCTTAACGGCATTGTAGAACACAAACCTGATTTGATTTTCCTCGATATACAGATGCCCGTGATGAACGGGTTCGACGTGGTCAGCAATCTGCAACAGGACAACATGCCTCTTGTAGTTTTCGTGACGGCTTTTGACCAGTATGCGTTGGAAGCATTTGATGTGCACGCGATTGATTATCTGTTGAAACCCATCAGCGATGATCGTCTTGAAGAAGCGGTTAAAAGGGCACTGGAAAGGTTAGCGAACAAAGACGCGGTGACAGACAAGCAAAGATTACTGGAACTGGTTATTGGCATTACCGGTAAATCTGAAACCTCAGTTGCCCAGCTTCTGAAAGATCATTCCGGGGTTAAGTCGTACCCCGATCGACTCGTAATTAAGGATGCAGGCGAGACGACCCTGGTAGAAACCAAAGAGATTGATTGGGTAGATGCTGCCGGTGACTATATGTGCATTCACGAAAACAACATCACGCATATCATGCGTATCACGATGAAACAGCTCGAAGAGAAACTGGACCCGACGGTATTCCAGCGGGTACACAGAAGTACCATAGTCAACCTGGACCGGGTGACCAAGGTCTGCTCCCATATGAACGGCGAATACTATCTGGTGCTGTCAAATGGTGCCTCAGTGAAAATGAGTCGCTCTTACAAGGAGAAGGTAAAACACTTTTTCTAACAGGACGCTACACCAGGAACAATAATAAAAATGGAGACGCTATGGACAAGATAGTTGTCGGTTCGGCCGACCTGACACCGGAATGGCTTACTTTTGCGTTGAAGCAAAATAGTGGGCTTCAGTCCTCTGTGATCGGTATGGAAATTGAGCATGGTATCGCGGCTGGTGTTGGTTTGATGGGCGATCTTGCACGGGTAAGTATCACCTATGAGGGCAACGAAAACTTGCCAACGTCGATGATCGTCAAATGTGCAATCCAGAATGAAAACAAGGACGTGGCGCAACTGCTCGACTTTTATAATCGCGAGGTTAATTTTTACAACAAGGTGGGTGATGCCTGTGGGTTTCGCGTACCCAAAAGTTATTACGCCCATGTTGATCAGGCCTCCTATAACTGTGTGATTTTGATGGAAGACCTGGGGAACGTTTCACCCCATGACCAGATCGTGGGGGCATCGGAAGAAGAGGCTTTTACTGCGATCGAAAAAATTGCGTTAATGCACAGCAAGTATTGGGGCAAGGTCAGTACACCTGATGCCAGCTGGATGTACAATTTTATGTCCGAAGCCGAGGCTATAAATCTTCGGGATATGCTTTACATGCCCTCATTGCAACCCACCATAGAAAAGTTTCCGGACTTCTTTACGGACCAGCAAATTCAACTTTGTCGTACAGTCGGAGAGAGATATACAGAATGCTGGTCTTTGAAACTGTCGAGTTTTGAGACTTTTATCCACGGTGATTACCGTCAGGATAATTTTATTTATCCTCGCGGTAGCCTCGATGCGACAGTTGTGGACTGGCAGATTTCAGGCAGGGGAAAAGGGATTTTCGATGTCTCATACTTTATCTGCCAGAGCCTGCAGCCTGACCTGCGCCGAAGTATTGAAAAGGATCTTATTAAACTCTACGTGGATCGTTTGCGTGATAATGGCGTTGAGGATTACGGTTTTGATCAGGCTTTCCAGGACTATCGAATTATGATGTTGGGTTGTCTTGTGTATCCAATCACTGTTTGCGGGAGTCTGGATCTGGCCAACGACCGGGGGCGCGCTCTGGCGGAATGTATGCTGACAAGAAATTTGAGTGCAATTGATGAGCTTGACTGTGCAAGTTTACTGGATTAAACATTTATTGAAACAAAGGCGGGTTAGCTGAACGCGCGAAAGCCAATGAGCACATTGTAGGCAACGTACGCCAGGATCAACGCGATACCTTCGTACCGGTTGATCATTCCCTTGCCCGGACCCCGCAGGTTGTATGCCATCACAAACAGGGCGATCGTCAGCATCGCCATGACGGGGAAGTCCCAAAGTAGAAGCCCCGGTTCCAGCGCTGTCGGTGCGATGATGCCCGTGATCCCCAGGACAATGCTGGTGTTAAACAGATTCGAACCTATGATGTTTCCCAATGCCAGGTCATGTTCGTTTTTCCTCACCGCGGTAATCGATGAAGCCAGCTCTGGTAACGAGGTACCTATCGCGACGATGGTTAACCCGATGAGCAGGTCACTGATGCCGAAGTATTCTGCAACTTCCACTCCCCCCCAGACCAGGATGCGAGAACTGATCACGAGAAAGACCAATCCGAATACCGTATAGAGCAGGGCGACTCTCATGCCAAGGGGTTCACTAAGCTCCTGCTCGACCTCGTCTGCCCATGCGTCTTCCTTCGTTTTCAATCCGGTGTAAACAGTCCAACTCACCAATACGACAAAAACGAAGATTAAGATTAAAGCGTCCCGCTGGTTGAGTTCCTGATCGTAGTAAAACAAAACGGCGGCCAATGCTGTAAGGCCCAAAAGGTAAGGGAGTTCACGATTAACGACGGAAGAAGAGACCACAACGGGGCTGATTATCGCCGTTACACCAAGAATGAGAGCGATGTTAGTGATGTTTGAACCAAATGCGTTGCCGAGTGCAATACCCGGATTGCCCTTGAGTGCAGAGAGTGCGGAGATCACCATTTCAGGCATTGAACTGCCAAAGCCGATGACTATCATACCAATCAGCAAAGGTGGTAAACCCAACCGCTTTGCTGTGGCGGCCGCACCGTCAACAAACTTGTCGGCACTGATCACCAACAGGATGATACCGCCGACGAGCGCGGTGATTGGCCACATCAGCATGGACTGTTGCCTGGGCAACTGTTTTTGCCAGGGCATCTGTTGCCAGGGCAGTAAATTGTCTGGCTTGCAGGATAAGAACTCAAGTAAACCTCGATCGATTTTTGTGACCAATTAGACGATGCCAAGCACATGTCGCCGTCAGGATAGATCAGCATTATATCGATCACACTGATATCCAGAAAATTAGCGGTTATTATACCCATACCTTCAAGTCGAAATGCACTTCTTCAGTAAGCCCCCCTAAGCTTTACGTCAGGGTAACCAGCGTTGACCTGGTGAGGCTGGCAGCGATGGGTGAAATGTTAGATGATGTGCCGTCATTTTGCGTCGGAACGCGAAGGCATGAGGATTGTCATCACGAGGGGTATTTTATGAAATGGTGGACATTGTTAATGGTTCTTTCTGCATGGCCGGTGTTGGCAGCTGACAAGCGTGAACAGGTAAAAGGATTATGGGCATCTGATGGTTCTATTTTCTCTGTATACGAAAAAGCAGGGCAATTGCATGGAGAGATTATTGCATTGAAAGATCCGGTCTACACGCTGACTGAAGATGCTGCCCGGGCGGGAATGACGCGGGTTGACGATAACAATCCTGATGAGGCATTAAGAAACAGACCGATTCTGGGTCTGGAAATGTTTACCGGTTACCAGTTCGAGGGTGACCAGTGGCAAGGTAATATCTATGATCCGGAGTCGGGTAAAACCTACAAAAGCAAGGTGCAACTTGCCAGAGATGGTCGCCTGGAAATTCGTGGTTATACTGGCATTCCAATGTTTGGCAGAACGGCGCAGTTTGACCCGGCTGGTTCATGCCTGGGTCATATCATGGAAATGCTGGAGATGACCAAACACAGCGAACTGTGTTTAGAAAAATAACCGTGACCTGACATTAACTCGAGCCATTTTCCCGCCGCGGCTCAAGAACATTGAATACACCTGACTGAATAAACTGAATAAACCGAATAAACTGAACAGACTTCTTCGATGCGACATCGTTTGCAAAATTGTTTCGCGGTTGGTTTGTCAGATCAAGGCTAGTTATACTGCGCCGTCACTACCTGGTTTGGAGTTACTCCGTTGCGTTGGACTGCATTATTCTGTCTGGTATTCATATCGGTCGCTCACGCGGACCTGGATAAAATTCGACTCATCAATGCGGAATCAGACCCCGGTTGGCTGACCCACGCCCGGACCTACTCAGAAGACCGGGAATCGCCACTTACTCAGATTAACCCGGATAACATTGCTGACCTTGGCCTTGCCTGGTATTTCGATACCGGGACGAAACGCGGCCTGGAAGCTTCTCCCATTGTGATTGATGGAGTGATATACACCTCGGGTTCCTGGAGCAAGGTATTTGCGAACGACGCCGTCAGCGGCACAGCTTTATGGTCCTATGATCCCGAAGTACCCCGGTCATGGGGTGTGAATGCCTGCTGCGATGTCGTGAATCGTGGTGTCGCTGCAATGGGGAATCGAATATTTTTCGGTACCATTGACGGCCGCCTGATCGCCTTGAATCGTGAGACCGGTGAGCTGGACTGGGAAACCGTTACCATCGACCCATCCCGACCCTACACGATTACCGGTGCGCCTCGGGTGGTGAATGACACAGTGATTATAGGTAATGGTGGTGCCGAGTACGGCGTCAGGGGCTATGTCTCTGCATACGATATAGAGACCGGCAAAGTTCGCTGGCGGTTTTATACCGTGCCCGGCAATCCTGCCTTTCCGCCTGAATCCAAAGCCATGGAAATGGCCGCCAAAACCTGGACAGGTGATGTGTACTGGAAAGTCGGTGGTGGTGGTACGGTGTGGGATTCCATGGCTTATGACCCGGATCTGGATTTACTCTACATCGGCGTTGGCAATGGTTCGCCCTGGAGTCGCAAGGTCAGGAGTCCCGGTGGCGGCGATAACCTTTTCCTTTCTTCGATCGTGGCTGTTAATGCCACCACGGGAACCTACGTCTGGCATTACCAGACAACACCTGCAGACAACTGGGACTACACCGCAACCCAGCATATTATTCTTGCGGACCTGGAGGTGAATGGCGAGAGGCGTAAAACCCTGATGCAGGCCCCTAAAAATGGTTTCTTCTATGTGCTGGATCGAACCAACGGTGAGTTAATCTCGGCTGAAAAATATGTGCCGGTGACATGGGCGACTCATGTCGATATCGAAACAGGTCGGCCGGTTGAATCAGAAACAGCGGATCACTCGGTGGAATCCCAGAGCACGAGCCCGGCGTCATTGGGTGGTCACAACTGGCAACCCATGGCCTACAACAGTGCAACGGGGCTGGTGTACATCCCGGCCATGCAAAATATGGAAGAATTCAGTACCACGACAGATTTTCAATACAATAAAGGTGGTCACTGGAATCTTGGCCGAAATGAAAACCCCGATGACCCGTTTGCTTCAATCGACCCGACGATGCTGCTGCCGATGATGAAACACTTTATGCGTGGTCGACTGATTGCCTGGGATCCGGTTGAACAGGAGGAAGCCTGGCGGGTTGAGCATGCAACCATGTGGAATGGCGGATTGTTAACCACCCGCTCCAATCTGGTATTTCAGGGTAACGGCAGTGGAAAATTTGTCGCCTATCGGGCTGATACCGGTGAGCGAGTCTGGGAACATGACGCTGGCAACGGCATAATTGCTCCCCCCATCAGCTATGAAATAGACGGGGAGCAGTATATTGCTGTCATGGCGGGTTGGGGTGGTGCCGTTGGATTGATTATTGCACAGCCAGAAGCTGTGGGTGGTGGGTCGGGTCGATTGCTGGTCTACAAACTGGGCGGTAAGACGGTCTTGCCCGCCAGCGATGCGCCGCAGGCCCCGTTTCCCATTCCACCCCCTCGGTCTGATGATGAGGAATCCGTGGCAAGAGGATCATTCCTATATAACAAGCACTGCTTTCGCTGTCACGGTGTCGGCCTTGTGTCTACGGGGCTGGTGGTCGACCTTAGATATATGACGGAGGCCAGTCACTCGTTATTTGATGATATTGTTCTCAAAGGTATTTTCAGCCCCCTGGGCATGGTCAGCTTTGCAGATGTGCTTTCTACTGATGATGCAGACGATATCCATAACTACATTATCGATTCAGCCAATAATAAATATGATGACGATCAGTCTTTTGAATGGTGGATAAACACCCGGCTGTGGGTTTACGATAAGCTGGGAGCCGTTATCAGCATTTTTCTTTAAAACCGCGGATTGATACCACAGGTACGCTCCAGAACAGGGGGATACGAGCATGACTATACCTCAGAAGAGTTTTTCGATGGTCTTAACCGCGAACAAGACGCTCGAGCCCATGGATATCGCCATACCTGATATTGATGATGAATCTGCACTGCTGCGGATCGAAACCTGCGGCATTTGCGGTAGTGACTATGAGCAATTCGAAGGCGAGTTGAGAACCCCCATGCCGGTGATACCAGGCCATGAACCCCTGGGTATTATTGAAAAGATTGGTGACAAGGCGGCACAACGTTGGGGTGTTGATGTGGGTGACCGGGTAGCGGTAGAGACGATGCTTGCCTGTAAACACTGCCAGCCCTGTCTGGGCGGTCGCTACCATCTTTGTGACTCCCGAAAAATATACTCTTATATCCCCTTGTCGGAAGGTGCAGGTCTGTGGGGAGCTTATTCCCAGTACATGTTCCTTCACGCTAACAGTATTGTGCACAAGGTTGACGCCGGTCTCAGACCAGAGATAGCCGTCATGTTTAATCCGTTAGGTGCCGGATTTCGCTGGGCTGTGGAGATTCCCAATGCTCAACCGGGTGATACTGTGGTGGTCATGGGGCCTGGTCAGCGGGGTCTAGCCAGTGTCATCGCCCTGAAGTCGGTCGGCGTGCAAAATATAATTGTCACCGGGCTCGCTGCAGATGCGAATAAAATGGCGCTGGCAAAACACTATGGTGCCACCCATACCATTGACGTGCAGAATGAAAACCCGATTCACAGGGTGAAAGAGATTACTGATGGGCGGGGCGCAGACATCGTGGTCGATGTGTCTTCCTATGCGACGGAACCCGTGGCCCAGGCGTTGCAAATGGTGAAGATGGGTGGTGATATTGTACTGGCCGGTGTTAAAGGGTTCAGGGCGGTTGATCAGTTTATTTCCGACTATGTGGTCTTGAAGGAAATCACCATTCACGGTGCTATCGGTGTAACATCGACTGGTTATCGTAAAGCGATTAACCTGATCGAGACGAGTGATATCGAGTTTGAGAAAATGCACACCCATGATTTCGACCTGGCAGATGCGGAACTCGCCATTAAAACGCTTGCCAGGCAAATTGAAGGTGAGGAATCTATCCACTCTTGCCTGATTCCCCCGGTTTGATGAGTGGAATCAATGAGTACCACAACCCCATAAACAAAACACATTCCAATAAACAAAGAATGCAAAAGGCGATTAATGACATGTCTGAACAAAAGGTAGTTGATGCAGTCGTAGTAGGCGCTGGTTTCGCCGGTATGTATATGGTTCACAAGCTCACGCAGCTGGGGCTCAAGGTACAGGCCTTTGAAGCTGGCACGGGTGTGGGTGGAACCTGGTACTGGAATCGTTATCCTGGTGCCAGAGTCGATATCGAAAGTATGGAGTACTCTTATCAGTTTTCCGAGGAACTGCAGCAGGAATGGAATTGGACAGAACGCTATGCCCCGCAGGCTGAATTGCTGGACTACGCCAACCATGTCGCAGATCGTTTTGATCTGAAGGGACATTTTCAGTTTGAAACTAAAGTTGTCAGTGCAATTTATGACGAGCAGGCACGCAGGTGGCAGGTACAGACCGATGATGGTGTCGTAACATCGGCCAAATACTGCATCATGGCAACCGGTTGTCTGTCTTCGATGAACACACCGGATATTGCCGGTCTTGATTTATTTAAAGGGGATGTTTACCACACCGGCAGCTGGCCCCATGAAGCCGTTGATTTCACCGGTATGAAAGTCGGTGTTATTGGCACGGGTTCTTCTGCAATCCAGTCGATCCCGGTTATTGCGGAACAAGCTGAACACCTGACTGTGTTTCAGAGAACCGCCAATTACTCGGTACCTGCCCATAACCAGGCACTTAAGCCTGAGTTTGTGGAAAACATCAAATCCAATTACAAGGAATTTCGAGCACAAAACAGCCAGCATGCGTTTGCTGCCAGCTTTGAGCCGGACGACGACCTGGCAGTTGAAGCGACAAAGGAAACCCAGCGTGCGAGATACCAGGAGCGATGGGACTATGGTGGTTTAGGATTCCTGACCTCCTTTGGTGACCTGATTTCTGATCAGGACGCCAACGAGACAGCAAAGGCTTTTATTCACGGAAAAATCGAGAGTATTGTCGACGATCCGGAGACTGCTGCCTTGCTGAGCCCGCAGCAAACAGTCGGTTGTAAGCGGCTTTGTGTTGATACCGGATACTACGCGACATTTAATCGAGCCAACGTACAGCTTGTGGATGTGAGCGAGCATCCTGTTGACCAGGCGACCAAATCCAGTGTGGTCAGTCACGATGTTGAGTATCCTCTTGATGCCCTGATTTTTGCCACGGGATTTGATGCAATGACCGGCTCCTTGATGAAAATCGGTATTCAGGGAAAGTCGGGGTTAACCCTGGAAAAGAAATGGGCGGCGGGTCCACGGACATTTCTTGGCCTGAGTACTTCCGGATTTCCCAATTTTTTTATTATCAGCGGCCCGGGCAGCCCTTCGGTGCTAACGAACATGATGGTGTCTATTGAACAGCATGTGAACTGGATTGGTGACTGTATTGGATACCTGCAGCAGCACAACCTCAGTGCGATTGAGGCGACACTCGATGCTGAAAACGACTGGGTCGACGAGGTCAACGAGGTCGCGAACGAGACCTTGTTTCCGACCTGCAACTCCTGGTACCTGGGCGCCAATGTCCCGGGTAAACCCAGAGTATTCATGCCCTATCTGGGCTTTCCTCCTTATGTAGAAAAATGTGATGAGGTGGCAAAAAATGGATATGAAGGATTCTCCCTGAGTAACTGATCCTAGCGTTACCCGCGTCGCTTTCATGAATTGACTTATCCACGAATATTCGCGTGTCTAATTCTCCTAGATCAAATTGTGCACGCCCGTTTAAATGTGCGCCTCACAAGATACCAGTAACTTTTTGGAGCATTAAGAATGACAGACACTTCTACAGCAGAGCTTGGATTCGATCCTGACGCATTGCGGGAAAAATACCGTGTGGAGCGAGACAAGCGCCTGAGAGAAGATGGTAACCAGCAGTACCAGGAGGTTAATGGGGATTTTTCACGTTATGTGGACGACCCCTACGTTGAACCCGGATTTAGCCGTGATCCCCTCGAAGATGAAGTCGACGTAGTGGTCATTGGCGGTGGATTTGGTGGTCTGTTGACCGGAGCCCGTTTGAAAGAAGCCGGTATCAGTGACGTCCGTATTATTGAGAAAGGCGGTGACTTCGGCGGTACCTGGTACTGGAACCGTTACCCCGGGGCCGCTTGCGACGTTGAGTCCTATGTGTATCTGCCCTTATGTGAAGAACTGGACTTTGTGCCGAAAGAAAAATACACCCATGCACCAGAAATACTGGCTCACAGTAAGGCAATTGGTGAAAAATTTGACCTGTATGCCAATGCCTGTTTCCAGACGGAAGTGACCGAACTGCAATGGGATGAAGAAATCTCTCGCTGGATTATCAAAACAAATCGAAACGATAAGATGAAAGCACGTTTTGTCTGTATGTCCAACGGCCCATTGAATCGACCCAAGTTGCCGGGTATCAAGGGTATAGATGATTTCAAGGGGCATACCTTCCACACCAGTCGATGGGACTACAAATATACCGGTGGTGGTCCTGAAGGCAATTTAAGTGGTTTGAAGGGAAAACGTGTCGGTGTAATAGGCACGGGTGCTACAGCGGTTCAGTGTGTCCCGCACCTGGGGAAAGCCGCGGAAGAATTGTTTGTTTTCCAACGCACGCCGTCTTCGATCGATGTAAGGGCTAACCGGCCAACAGATCCTGAGTGGGAGGCAAGTCTCGAGCCTGGCTGGCAGAAGAGAAGGATGGATAACTTCAACGTGCTGGTTTCCGGTGGCTACCAGGAAGAAGATCTTGTCAACGATGGCTGGACTGAGATTATTCGCAATCTTGCGACCATGGTTAACTTCAAATCTGATACGCCTCTCTCTCCAGAAGAACTTGGAGCAAAGATGGAACTGGCGGACTTTCAGAAAATGGAACAGATCCGGAGCCGCGCCGATGAAGTGGTTGACGATGAGAATACCGCAGAGTCATTGAAGCCCTATTACCGACAGTTCTGTAAACGACCTTGCTTTAATGACGAATACCTCGATGCATTTAACTTGCCTGGCGTGGAACTGATTGACACAGAAGGCAAGGGGATTGATAGAATTACCGAGAAGGGTGTGGTTGCCAACGGGGTTACTTACGAGCTCGACTGCCTGATCTTTGCCACCGGGTTTGAAGTCGGTACGCAATACACCCGACGATCAGGTTATGATCTTGTTGGGCGCGATGGCCTCAGGCTGAGTGACAAATGGTCTGATGGTGTTTCAACATTGCACGGCATGCATACCCGGGGATTTCCTAATTGCTTTATCATCAGCCAGGCACAGTCCGGCTTTACGGTGAACTTTCCCCATGCCATGAATGAACAGGCGATTCATATCTCCTACATTATTGATCACTGCATGGGAGGTAACGTGCAGACTATAGAGGCGACAGAGGAATCCGAAACTGCATGGGTTGAGGAAATTGTTGGCCTGTCGCGCTTCAGTCAGAGCTATCAGGCATCGTGCACGCCGGGATATTACAACAACGAGGGTAAGCCGAACCCACTAAGCATCAAGAACGGCCCCTATGGCGGCGGCTCCGTGGCATTCTTCAAGAAGCTGGAAGACTGGCGTGATGAAGGAACCCTGGAGGGTTTGAAACTCGGCTAGCAGGCTGACCGAGAATAGAACCTAGCGAGGGAAGCTGGTGTCAGGACCGCCGTCTAATACCGGTATCTACCTGCCGGATAATCCAGAACCAGCTCACGATTCCGAGCATTGCCATGGTTAATGCACCAGACATGAATATCCCGATGTAGCCAAACAGGTAATCTCCCAGCAATGCCAGGGGGATTGAAATCACGATTGACTGGAGCACAGAGATCACCAGTGATGGCAGCGGTTTACCCAAGGCGTTGAATGTTGAAGTCGCGTTGGCGGTAATACCCATAAATCCCATGGCTAATGGGAGAATGCGCAGGTATATTACGGCGGCGTCAATGACACCAGGGTCATCATTGATCAGGGATACCAGGGTTTCTGCACTGACAAACAAAATCCCATAAGCCACAACTCCCCACAGCAACGCGAACCTGTTCGCAAGTTTCAGCGCCAGTTTCACCCTGTCAAACAGCGCGGCTCCCCAGTTTTGCCCAATGAACGGTGCAACGCTCATGGACAGTGCGAAAACAACCATCATCACCATCGCCTCGATTCGGGAGGCAACGCCAAACCCAGCAACGACCACCACCCCATGGCCCGCAAGCAGACGGGTGATAACACTCATGGAGATTGGGCCGATCAGGTTGCTGGCTACCGCCGGTAAACCGACGTGTAAAATGTCGCGGCAGGAAGAGAAAAATCCCTCGAAACGCAGATCGATTAGTTTGTCTCGAAATATAATCACATAGCTGTACATGGCGAAGCTCACCGAGCGCGCCAGCAGGAAACCGAGTGCGGCACCGGCAAGACCCATTTCAGGAGCGCTCATCAATCCAAAAATAAAGAAAGGGGCGATGGTGACGTGTAACACTGATCCAATCGTCATCAGGTAACCTGGGGTAACTGCATCCCCAGCAGCCCTCATCAAGGTGGAACCCACCATGGCGACTGTGAAGAAGGGTAATCCCAGCAACCAGATCTGCATATAGCTGACCGTCAGGGGGAGGATCTTATCATTTGCACCCAACAAGCTGAAGAAGGTGCCGACATTGTTGTATGCAAGGGCAGTGAAAACCAATGTCAGCGCAATAACCAGGATGAAACAGTGAGTAATCAGTAGCTTCGCCCGCTGTGCATCGCCGAGCCCCATAGTTCGGGCAACTACGGAAGATGCGCCCACGCTCAGTCCCATGGCAATTCCCTGAAATATCATCACCAGGGGAAAAGTAAAACTTAACGCTGCTAACTCGTTAGTGCCCAAATTGCCTATGTAGATAGTTTCTACCAGTCCGGCGGTCATCACTGAGATAAGGCCGAGGACCATATACCCGGTGAGTCGTATCAGGTGGGTATGGACGGCGCCCTGGGTGAAGTCCTTCGAATTCGAACTCGAACCGGGTTTTGGGATAATGTCTGCAGGCTTCCTCAATATTATTTCACCGCCATGTCACAAGTGATTACATGCCCCACTTGTTCGCCATTGCCAGCACAGGCTCTTCCCGGGTAATAAACTCCAGTAGTACAGGCTTTCCTTGCTCAGTTTGTTCAATGCCTCTAGTCAAGGCTGCTCTCACTTCTGAGGCACGCTCGATTCGTTCGGCGTAGCCTCCCAGCGCCTGGGCGACCGCGGTGTAGTCTCCGCCCAGGGTACTGGAGTGGAATTTTTCAACAGCATCGGGCATGTAGGCACCATAACCACCCATAACACCATTGTTGACTAACACAGTCATGATGGGCAGCTTTGCACGGGTTGCGGTTTCGAAGTCCATGCCTGACATCCCAAAGCCTGCGTCGCCCACGAAATTCACCGACAGCCAGTCAGGCCTGGCAAGCTTGGCCCCAAGCGCCATACCCAGACTGGATCCGAGGTGGGTTGATTTGCCCCAGCCGAGATAGCCGCGAGGATGGGTGACCTCATAAAAAGGCACGATCTGGTCCCGCGGATTACCGGCATCATGGGTGACAACAGATTGGGATTTATCAAACAATGTGTTCATTTCGTGAATTACACGGTAAGGGGAGATGGGGCCATCGTCGTCGCAATATAATCTGTCGGACCATTCTTCGAGGAATTCTGCCTTGAGTTGTGCAATCTCTGCGATTGTCTCAGTAGCTGCTGGCCGACCATCGTCACCTAGCCTTTTTTTTGCCAGACGTATTAACTGGGCCAGTATCAGTTTGGCATCGCCAATAGCGGCACAGGCAACCGGGCGGCACTTACCGACATCAGATGGCTCGTTGGTTATCTGGCCGAGCGTCGCATCTTTTGGCATGCGCGCGGTGAAATCGTTGATGGTAAAGCTGGTACCAATACCCAATATAAAATCGGACTCGTTTGCGAAATGGCCTACTGCTTTTGAGAGGGTGCGACCCGCCGTGCCGAGGGCAAGTTCGTGATTTTCAGGAAAAGAGCTTTTACCCAGCAGGGACGTGGTCACCGGAATCTGAAGCAATTCAGACAGGATTTTCAGTTCATCCCAGGCCTCGGCATAGAGCACACCGTGACCGGCAATGATTAGTGGCTTTTGGGCGGCCAGGAGCATATCAAGGATTTCTGCTACATCGCGTTCATCCGCCTGGGATCGATGTCGTTTAGGCGAATGATAATCCGGATCGTCCCCGGGGTATTTCCCCCACAACACACTGCTTTCAAGCAGTACAGGCCCTGTTTTGCCATTCTTCAGGGCCGCAAAAGCGTGCTCAAATTTGCGGCAGATCGTTTTTGGGTCATTAATCAGCCCCGCCATTTTTGTGATGTCACGGTACGAACGCGAGGCCATAAACTGGGGATCATAATCCTGCATGGCTGGCTGGTGTGCGCCGGGAAGCAGCAGTATCGGTGTGTTGTCACCGTAGGCCTGCGCCACAGCCGGGAAGCTGGCTTCGATGCCGGGACCGTCCTGGACCGCCACCGCGCCAATTTTTTTCCCGTTGTTCATACGGGTGTAGGCGTCGGCCATATTGATCGCTACGCGTTCTGTCCTGGCAATGATGGGGCGTATGTTATTGGTGGCGGCGGAGTTAAAGAGTCGGTTGTTGGGAAATCCGATAAGAAACTCAATACCTTCCTTTTCCAGTATCCGCATTATAACGTCAGCGTTGCTCATGGTGTATCACCCTTTTGATGTAATTGTTGGTTGAACCAACAGGCAAAATTATCCCAATAGCCAGTGCAGCACAAGGGGCCCGGAATTGTTTTGTTTTAGACACAGTTAGTTGATGACGTGCCTGATAGTTGGGTCCTGCCATTCCGGAAGAATCAGATGAAGCTTGCGGCACGGGAGATGTAATTTCCGTAAACTCCTGGGGACGCATCCATTGGCTGAACCGAGGGACCACCAGACGAACCACCCGATAATTCGCAGCTCGGCAGCCACCAGTTGGCTGTTTCAACCGTGGTCATATCTTCGGCACAGTACATGAAGTTGGGATCCATATCCCTGGCAGTCACCCACCGGCTCCAGATGACTGTGTCGGTCCATTGTCATGATACGGTATGGTGAAGGAGACAATATTTTTTTCGGCTCGATCTGCTGAAAACTGTCGCCTGTTATCTATCGTCGCAGCTTGATTGACAGTCGCATCAACGGAATCCGAACCGTGACGATGACGCCCTGGGTATCTTCACGGTTCGATAACCTGATTGTCCCGCCATGAAAATCCGTGATAATCCTGGCAATATACAGACCCAGGCCAAGGTGGCTTTTGTTGCCCGGTTGCGATGCCCTTACAGAAACCATGGAGTCGAGCAGTTGACCTGACATCCCTTGCGGGAGTTGCGGGCCATTGTTGATTATTCGCAGCACGGCATCGTCAGACTCAATGGTCAGCCGGATTTTAATGGGATCAACTTCACTAGAAAACTCGACCGCATTGCTGACCAGCTTATCCAGCAGTTGAACCATCAGCTCCGGGATGCCGGTCAGCATGACTGGTTCTGCCTCAATGCTGAGTAGAAACGCATTTTTCTCAAAGGCTGTTTGATATCCATCTACACAACCCCGAACAACGCCGGTAAGGTCAAAGGACTCGATTTCTTCTTCATCGAGACTTTGTTCCAGACGACTGGCTTCACTCATCTTGTTAAGGATGCCGGTAAGTCTCTCAATACCCTCATGGGCGCGTTCAACGTAGACGGCTTCGCCGTCATCCAGGTTATCCAGAGTGAGGTTCTCAAGGGAAGAACGTACCACGCTGATGGGTGTCCTGAGTTCGTGCGCTAATCGGCTCGCCATTGTTTCCAGGTATTGATTGTATTGCCGGAGCCGGTCTGTGATGGCTGAGAAGCTGCGTGACAGGTCCCCAATTTCATCCCGGGAACGGGTGCCCGGTAGGCTCTCGTTGACACGCCCCTGTTTATCTACCGCAGTCTCAAGTGCGAGTCTTAGTCTGCGGAGCCGGGTTGTTATTCTGGTAGCAAGGGCAAACCAGGCTAACAGGCTTACGATGGTGATAAAAAAAGAGATTTGCACAAGCCCGGTTATGGCCTGGTTACGTATCGCCAGGATGGACGCGTTCGATTGCCGAATGACAATGGTGCCAACCTGCTCACCACTGAGCTCGATCGGGGACCTTACTTGAAGAATTTTCTGGTCATGGGTTCTCAGGACATCTAGAAGAGAGCTTTTATTTTCCGCTCCAATATTGACCACATCACCATCAACAGAGTGTTCGACTACAGAGTGTTCGACTACAGAGTGT
>JAPYTQ010000005.1:0-1288 GCA_029941905.1 Pseudomonadales bacterium
GAAGGAACCGGATTTTGAATCCGGCGCGTCTACCAGTTCCGCCACCCCGGCACGTCAGAGGCGGCGATTATAACGATCATCAACGACGATGTGAACAAAATCACGAGCCGAACCCCCTCAATTGACCACACAGCCTCACATCCCCATCTTTTAGAAAGTGATTTATTTATCAACCTGCCTGTATTCTAATCCCCACCCAATGCTGCCAATCAGCAATAACCAACAACAAAGACCCCAATGAACACCAGTGACTTCGAATTCGATCTACCATCGCATCTCATTGCCAAATACCCCACGGCAGAGCGCAGCGCCAGTCGATTGATGCACCTGGATGCCTCATCCGGCGAAATCAGCCATTATCACTTTCGAGACATAGTCGATCTCGTCAATGCAGAAGACCTGATGGTATTCAACGATACCCGGGTAATTCCGGCGCGTTTCTTTGCGAAGAAGTTAACTGGCGGCAAGGTTGAAATCCTGCTGGAACGGCTGCTGGATGATGTCAGCGCGCTGGTGCAAATTCGAAGCAGTAAACCCCTCAAAGCCGGTGCGGTGCTGAAACTTGATGATTCTGACTACCAGTTAACGGTCAATGGCCGAAATGATTCCTTTTACCGGGTTATATTCCCCCAGCCTGGTGTCCTCTCCATTGCCAATCAACTGGGCCATATGCCCTTACCCCCCTATATCGACCGGGCTGACGAGATCAGCGACCAGGAACGCTATCAAACCGTGTTTGCCGAAAAAGAAGGCGCGGTGGCTGCACCCACGGCAGGGCTACACTTTGATGATGCTGTCATTGAGCAACTAAAAAACAAAGGCGTAGCCAGCACAAAACTCACCCTGCATGTCGGCGCAGGTACCTTCAGCCCAGTGCGCGTGACCCGCCTGGAAGATCATGTCATGCACACGGAACAGATCGAGGTTAAAAAAGCTGTTTGTGACGCAGTCGCTGATTGCAATCGTCGCGACGGTCGAACCATCGCCGTGGGTACCACCAGTGTTCGCTCCCTTGAAACCGCTTCACGATCAGGCCAGTTAAAACCCTACCAGGGTGATACCAATATCTTTATCTACCCGGGCTACGAGTTTCAATCCGTCGATGCCGTGATTACCAACTTCCATTTGTCCGGTTCCACCTTGATGATGCTGGTGAGTGCGTTTGCGGGCATCGACAATATCAAACATGCCTACCAGGTCGCCATTGAGCAGCAGTACCGGTTTTTCAGTTACGGCGACGCAATGCTGATTACGCGTTAGCGGCTGCGCTGATGTGCTGCTCTAATGT
>JAPYTQ010000005.1:1388-31777 GCA_029941905.1 Pseudomonadales bacterium
ATGTGCTGCTCTAATGTATAGTGCACCGATTTTTAGGCAGGGGTAGACGCCAGTTGAAATTCCAGGTCAGTAAAACCGATGGTTCAGCCAGGCGAGGCCAGCTTGAACTCGCCCATGGCGTGGTGCAGACCCCGGTGTTTATGCCCTGCGGCACCTATGGCTCGGTAAAAGGGCTGATGCCGTCGACCCTGGATCAGATTGGCACTCAGATACTGCTGGGCAATACCTTTCACCTGATGCTCCGTCCGGGTATGGACGCCATCAAGGCCCACGATGGCTTGCATCGGTTTATGCACTGGGACAAACCCATTTTGACGGATTCCGGTGGCTTCCAGGTGTTCAGCCTGGGTGATCTGCGCAAGATCACGGAGGCAGGGGTCAAGTTCAGGTCGCCCATCGATGGCAGTGAGGTGTTTCTTGATCCGGAAATTTCGATGCAGATCCAGGCTGACCTGAATGCAGATATCGCCATGGTGTTTGATGAATGCACACCTTACCCGGCAGAAAAAGCAATCGTGCAGGATTCCATGGAATTATCCCTGCGCTGGGCGAAGCGGAGTCGTGATGCCTTTAATACCTTTAATACGGGCAATACGGGCAATGCTCTATTCGGAATAGTCCAGGGCGGTGTATTTACTAATCTACGTGATATTTCCCGGGAAGGGCTGGTGGATATTGGCTTTGACGGTTATGCCATTGGCGGTTTGTCCGTGGGCGAACCCAAAGACGAGATGATGGCCATGGTTGAACATGTGGCACCGCAACTGCCCCAGGACAAGCCGCGTTATCTGATGGGCGTCGGCACACCGAAGGATCTGGTGGAGTGCGTGGTGCGGGGTATCGATATGATGGATTGCGTCATGCCGACCCGCAATGCTCGCAACGGCCACCTGTTTACCAGCCAGGGGGTGGTGAAAATCCGTAATGCGGTGCATAAACTCGATGATTCAGCACTGGATCCTGACTGTGCCTGCTATACCTGCAAAAACTTCTCCCGGGGCTATCTGCACCACCTGGACAAGTGCAAAGAGATACTGGGGCCGCAATTGAACAGCCTGCATAACCTGCATTATTACCACGCATTGATGGCCGGATTGCGCTCAGCCATTGAAATTGGCGAACTTGATGCCCATATCTCTCAGATCTACGCGGGTTGGCGTGAAGAGAAGAGAAGCACCCATGACAGATAATACTGTTTGATATAGCCGCGTTGATTCGGGAGAATACGGCGCTTTCGCCGCAAAAAAGCGAAAAAGCCTGTTTTGCCCAAATGCATTAGCGCTGCATATAATAAGACGCTGCTTTGCATGATTTGGCACTGCTTTTAGTGATTTGGCACTGCTTTTAACAAATAGAATGAGTCGAAGAAACTATGATTATTGATTTCCTGATACCTAATGCAATGGCGGCCGGTGGCGTCATGGGCGGACTGCCCTTTGGCCCTGACATGTTTATCATCGTCGCCTTTGGCCTGGTGTTCTACTTTATTATCTGGCGGCCCCAGAGCAAGCGGGCAAAAGAACACAAGGAGCTTGTCGGTGGTATTGGCAAAGGCGATGAAATTGTCACCAATGGCGGTTTGATCGGCAAGGTCACCAAGGTGGATGATCAATTTCTCCTCGTTGAAGTCGCCAATGGCGTTGAAGTTAGATTGCAAAAAGGCGCGATCTCCGCTGCCCTGCCGAAGGGCACCATCAAAAACATCTAGACCAGTTAGGTAACTCCTGTGATAAACAAGTATCCGTTATGGAAAAACCTGATCGTGGTGGGTGCCATTGCACTGGGCATCGTCTATTCCCTGCCGAATGTTTACCCCCCGGATTTTGCTATTCAGGTGTCAATGGAGGCCAGCGGCGAGCTGGTGGACGTAGCAGCGCTCGATACAACGAAAAAGACCCTCGACGGTGCCGGGCTCGAGTATTTCGATGCTGAGATCGTCAAGGGCAATGTCCTGGTTCGTTTTCCGGATGACACAACCCAGCTGAAGGCCAAGCCACTGGTGGAACGCGCTATACATGATCTGCCCAATGATTATGTAGTGGCGTTGACGTCGGCGGATTCAACGCCTGACTGGCTGACGAGTATTAGGGCAGAGCCCATGAAATATGGTCTGGATCTGCGCGGCGGGATGCACTTTTTGATGGAGGTGGACACCGAGTCCGTTGTCACCAATCGGATCGAGAATCTGGGAACTGACGTCAAGCGGCAACTGCGGGAGGAAAAGCTGCGTTACAAGTCAGTCGAGTCCCCGAGTCGCGGTGTGCTGGTGATCTCCTTTGCCAATGAAGATATTCGCGATGCCGCCAGGACCCTGCTTGAATCCCAGTACATCGAATTTCAATTTTCCAACACGAGTGGCGAATTGCCCTCCATTACGTTGATCATGACCCAGAATGCCATTGACGAGGTTGAGGATTTTGCCATCTCCCAGAACCTGCAGACAATTCGCAACCGGGTGAATGAGCTCGGCGTATCAGAACCGTTAGTTCAGCGCCTGGGCCGAAATCGCATCGTCGTCGACCTGCCCGGTGTGCAGGACCCGACCATTGCGAAAAAGATCCTTGGCAAGGTGGCGACCCTCGAATTCCGTTTTGAGGCGCTGCCCAATGCACCCCGGTCCACCACCATTACATTTGACTACGAGGGCCGTCCGGCTGAGCTGGAGCGCAATATTATTATTCGCGGTGAACGGGTGGTAGATGCCCAGGTTGGCTTTGATCCCGAATCGGGCTTGCCCCAGACTAATATCACCCTCGACAGTGAAGGCGGTAACCTGATGCATCGGGCGACGCGCAACAATGTCGGTCGTCGTCTGGGTGTGGTGTTTATTGAAACAAAATCAGATGACACCTACCGCCTCGTTAATGGCGAGGAAGTTAAAGAATCGGTTCGTCGCACCCAGAAAAAGGTGATCAGCCTGGCGCGGGTGCAATCGGCCCTGGGGGTTAAGTTCAGGGTCACCGGTTTACAGGCCGGTGAAGCCCGGGATCTGGCCTTGCTGCTGCGTGCCGGTGCGCTGGCTGCAGACATGTATATCGTCGAGGAACGCACCGTGGGCGCCAGTATGGGTCAGGAAAATGTTGAGCAGGGGGCGACCTCGGTTGCTGTCGGTCTGGTGTTGGTGCTGTTGTTCATGCTGGGGTACTACAAGGTGTTTGGTATTGCCGCCAATCTCGCCCTGCTGATAAACCTGGTCTTGCTGGTGGCGGTCATGTCGGGTATTTCGGCCACACTGACCCTGCCGGGCATCGCTGGTATTGTCCTCACCGTGGGTATGGCGGTGGACGCCAATGTGTTGATTTTTTCGCGGATAAAGGAAGAGCTGAAAAACGGCCTTTCGCCCCAGGCAGCCATCAATGCAGGTTTTGAGCGGGCGTTTACGACGATTCTGGATGCTAACCTGACGACCCTGGTGGTGGCGGTTATTCTCTACAGTATTGGCACCAGTGCGGTTAAAGGCTTTGCCATTACCTTGTCCATTGGCATTCTCACGTCCATGTTTACTGCCCTGATGTGCAGCCGCGCGTTTATCAATTTGATTTACGGTGGCCGCAATATCAAGAAGCTGGCAATTTAAGGAACAGGTTTGGTACTGAACTATGGCGTTTGAAACTTTCAATATCGATTTTATGGGCTACCGCAAAATAGCCGCGGTTATCTCCACCATTCTGGTTGTAATCTCCATTGGGTCCCTGGCGATATTCCAGGTGAACTGGGGCCTGGATTTTACCGGCGGCAGCCTGGTTGAGGTCGAGTATGAAGAATCAACTTCACCGGATCTTATCCGGCAGCAGCTCGATGCCGCCGGTTATGAAGGTCATGTGGTGCAGTATTTTGGGTCAACCCGGGACATTCTGGTTCGTATCCCACCCCAGGATAACCTGACCGTGGTGGAAAACGCCGAACTCGGGGCGCGGATTGTAGAAACGTTAAGGGCGGCGACTGATTCCAACGTTGAATTGCGCCGTACCGAGTTTGTTGGCCCGGCGGTGGGTGATGAACTCATGAATCAGGGTGGCCTGGGCATGCTGACCGCGCTTGCGGCGGTGATGCTCTACATTGCGTTCCGGTTCCAGTTGAAATTTGCCATCGGTGCGGTGGTTGCATTGCTGCATGACGTGCTTATTACCCTTGGGGTGTTTTCGATTGTCCGTTGGGATTTTGACTTAACCGTGGTGGCCGCATTACTGGCCGTCATTGGTTACTCCCTCAATGACACGATTGTGGTCTCAGACAGAATTCGTGAGAACTTTCGCAAGATCCGCCGCAGCTCGCCGATAGAAATCATTAACACGTCACTGAACCAGACACTGGGCCGGACGCTGGTGACGTCTTTTACCACCTTGCTGGTGCTGTTCGCGTTATTGATTTTGGGCGGCGAGATGATCCGCGGCTTTGCCATTGGATTGATCCTGGGCGTGTTTATCGGTACCTATTCGTCAATCTATATTGCGGCGAACGTGTTGCTGGCGCTGCGCATTACCAAGGATGACCTGGCGATTCCGATTAAGGAAGGTGCGGAAGATCCGGATATGATGAACTAGGGGCGCGCTGATTAACTGGAAATTAGCTGGCTTCACCTGAGGCCGGTGTCGCCAGGTGCTTCTTAACGACTGTGGTGAGCCCCTTGAATATCTTCGGCGTGCCCGCCACGATATTGCCGCTTTTCAGATGATTCGCACCACCATCAAAATCACCTAGCAATCCACCGGTTTCAAGCACCATCAATGCTCCGGCAGCCATATCCCACAACTGGAGCTCGCGCGTCCACATGCCATCCAGTCGACCTGCGGCGACATAGGCCAGATCCAGTGCTGCGCTGCCGGACTGGCGCATTACAGCGCCTTGAGCCAATAGATGGCCGTACACAGCTGTCTGCTGTTCAGCAACCTCTGCGTTACCCCGGCCGCCGGTTGCAATCAGGGCACCATCAAAGTCCTTGGTTGAATTGGCACGAAGCCGCTGGCCGTTCAAATGGCAGCCTTTACCTCTGCTGGCGACAAATTCTTCCTGCCGCATTGGGTCGAGGATAATCCCATGTTCCAGTTTTCCCTTGTGGAGGCAGGCGATGGAGATACAGAAATGCGGCAGGTTGTGAATAAAGTTGTTGGTACCATCAATGGGATCAATCACCCAGGTGTATTCCGCGTCTGTAACCTCCGTGTTGGCAATATTTTCTTCGCCGGTAAAAGTATGGTCAGGATAGGTCGCCTGTAGTGATTCAATGATGATCCGCTCTGAATCCTTGTCAATATTGGTGACGTAATCGTTGTGGCCTTTTTCGGCAACCTTGATCAGGTCCGGCCGGTCAAAGGCCCGGGCAATATGTTGCCCGGCAAGGCGCGCTGCCCGCAGGGCCATGTTAGCCATCGGTTGCATAATGTGGGTTCCGATCCAGTGAAAGGTTGATTGTTAAAGAGCGAGTTTTGTTGGGCGCGCATTCTAGCAGTAAAAACTGAGGATTTCTCATAGGGCTTGAATTAGAGGGGGTTCCTTTCCTTGGGGGCCCCAGATGCGCACTCGGCAAGGGCTCGGCGCCCCCGGTTCAATGCTCTGGAAAGGGACCTCCTCCCAACTCAACGCTCTTACCGTTATTTACTTGAGGTATTTGACCGAAAATAGGTGGCGTCAAAATGTGGGTATGGATGTAAGCACTAAATAGTAGGGCGCGCGGGGGCGGGCAGTTGCCCAAAGCTGATTAGTGTAGAATCCAGTTATTATCCAGTACCAAAATTCCAAAAGAGCATCACCTTGTCTTCTTCTGAATCAACTACTTCTCCTGAAAAGCTGTTCCCCAATGTTCGTATTGTGTTGGTGGAAACAACTCATCCGGGCAATATTGGCGCCGCTGCCAGGGCCATGAAGAATATGGGTGTAACCCGTTTGTATCTGGTCAATCCGCGTATGTTTCCCAACGAAAAGGCAGTCTGGCGTTCAGCCAGTGCTGAGGATGTGGTGCACCAGGCGACGGTGGTGCAGAGTCTCGACGATGCATTGCAAGGCTGTCAGTTGGTCATCGGTACTTCTGCCCGTGATCGGCGGATTCCCTGGCCGATGCTTGAACCCAGGAGTTGCGGAGAGAAGGTGAATGCGGAGCAATCGAGCGGTAAGGAAGTGGCGATTGTATTTGGCCGCGAGGCTCATGGGCTTAAGAATGAAGAACTTCAGAAATGCCACTTCCACGTCAATATCCCGACCGGTGAAGCCTACAGCTCGCTTAATCTGGGGATGGCGGTACAAGTCATTACTTATGAGATTCTGCAGGCCAGGCTGAATCATGCACTGCACGAGACGCCCGGCGAAAAGAGAGATGCATCCCCTGCCCCGGATCAAGCCTGGGATATGGATTACGCTGATTCAGAAGCCGTGGAACACTTTTTTACCCATCTGGAAGAAACCCTGATCGAAGTCGGGTTCCATGATCCGCAGAACCCGAGGCAATTACTCACCCGTCTAAGAAGGATGTTCAACAGAATCCGTATGGACCGGATGGAGGTCAACATCCTCAGGGGATTTTTGACGGCGATTAACAAACTGTCCGCCAAAAAGGGTTCGGAGCGAAATAACTCCTAGGAAAATAGATGGTAGGAGTGTTGAGCTGGGATGGATGGAGGTCAACATCCTTCGGGAGTTCTTAACCGCTAAAAACAAACTGTCTTCAACAATTGGTTTCGCACGAGATAAGTAGCGTCGGAAATAGGCAGTAAGAGGGACAAGGTGAAATCTCGCGTTGCTCCGCTATTACCCGACTAAATTAGTCAGTTAAATGGTTGACTAAAAAAGTCGGGTATTACATAATTCGTAGCCCCGGTGAGTGCTGGTTTTCAGGCGCTTTGGACTGATCATATTGAGAAGGAATCTCTGATTTAGGTTGGTATGCCGCACTAATCAGAGCTTCCATAGATCACAGGTACAAATTATGAGATTAACTGCAAAAGGTCGTTATGCTGTCACAGCTATGCTGGACCTGGCGGTGCACAGGGATGAAGGGCCGATCAGCCTGGCGGAGATATCCGAAAGACAGGGGATTTCCTTGTCCTACCTGGAGCAGTTATTTGCGAAACTACGCCGTCGGGAGCTGGTGCAGAGTGTTCGCGGTCCTGGTGGAGGTTATCGACTGAGCCGTAGTGCCGGTGATATTTATGTTGCCCAGATCGTTGATTCTGTGGATGAAATCGTTGATGCCACCAAATGCGGTGGTCGGTCAGATTGCCAGCACGGTGAAACCTGCCTTACCCATGAACTCTGGTCAGACCTGAGCGACCAGATCCATCAATTTCTCAGTAGTATTGATCTCGCCAGCCTGATTGAAAAAAGACAAGTGCGGGAAGTCGCGGCCCGACAGGAACTACGCCGCG
Source organism: Pseudomonadales bacterium (assembly GCA_029941905.1). Lineage (GTDB taxonomy): Bacteria > Pseudomonadota > Gammaproteobacteria > Pseudomonadales > Azotimanducaceae > JAHRVQ01. The sequence goes on from JAPYTQ010000005.1 coordinate 8,747, forward strand.
AAGATCTCATCAGGCTGTCAACCCAGGAAGTAGAAGCATGACATCCCCTATTTATTTTGACTATGCTGCCACCACGCCAGTGGATCCGCGCGTCGCCCAGAAAATGAGCGATTGCCTGTTGGCAGAAGGCAATTTTGGTAATCCGGCCAGCCGTTCTCATAAGTTTGGCTGGGAGGCAGAGGAAGCAGTAGAGATTGCCCGCCGCCAGGTCGCGGACCTGATCGGTGCGGACCCGAGAGAAATCGTCTGGACCTCAGGCGCAACTGAATCTGACAACCTTGCCATCAAGGGTATTGCTCATTTCTACCAGAGCAGGGGCAAGCACATCATCACCTCCAAAATTGAACACAAAGCCGTGCTTGATACCTGTCGCCATCTGGAGCGTGAAGGGTTTGAAGTCACCTATCTTGACCCGGATTCTGACGGTCTTATCCAGCCGCAACAGGTCGCTGCCGCGATCCGTGACGATACGGTGCTGGTTTCCATCATGCATGTGAACAACGAGATTGGCGTCGTTAACGATATCGCTGCAATCGGTGAGGTCTGCCGGGCACGTAAAGTATTCTTCCATGTTGATGCCGCACAGAGTGCCGGTAAGCTTGATATTGACCTCACAGAAATGAAGATCGACCTGATGTCCTTTTCCGCCCACAAGATATACGGGCCCAAGGGTGTTGGCGTTCTGTTTGTTCGGCGCAAACCCCGTGTCAGGCTCGAAGCACAGATTCACGGCGGTGGTCATGAACGTGGTATGCGTTCCGGTACATTGGCGACGCACCAGTTGGTCGGTATGGGCGAGGCGTTTCGAATTGCAAAGGAAGAAATACACGAAGAGAGCAGGCGCATCACGGCATTGCGCCAGCGGTTGTGGGACGGTTTGAGCGACATGGAAGAAGTGTATGTTAACGGCAGTACGGAACATCGGGTGCCGGGTATTCTGAATGTGAGTTTTAACTTTGTTGAAGGTGAGTCGCTTATCATGTCGTTGAGTGAGCTTGCTGTATCGTCTGGCTCCGCTTGTACTTCCGCCAGTCTTGAACCCTCTTATGTGCTGCGTGCGCTGGGCCTGAATGACGAAATGGCTCATAGCTCACTCAGGTTTTCGATTGGCCGTTTTACTACTGAAGAAAATATTGATGTGGCCATTGATAGACTGCATAACGCGGTAGAAAAGTTGAGAGACCTCTCTCCCTTGTGGGATATGTACAAAGATGGCGTTGATCTCGATAGTATCGAGTGGGCCGCACATTAAATAGATTGTTGGAGCATCGACATGGCATACAGTGACAAGGTGTTGGATCATTACGAAAATCCCAGGAATGTGGGCAAGATGGATGTCGCAGATGAAAATGTCGGCACCGGTATGGTGGGTGCCCCGGCTTGTGGTGACGTGATGCGCCTGCAGATCAAGGTCGGTGAAGATGGCGTTATCGAAGATGCCAAGTTCAAGACTTATGGCTGTGGTTCTGCTATTGCATCAAGTTCACTGCTGACCGAATGGGTTAAGGGGCGAACGCTGGATGAAGCAGGTTCCATCAAGAATACTCAAATAGCAGAAGAGCTGGCATTACCACCGGTAAAAATACACTGTTCCGTACTGGCAGAAGACGCCATCAAGGCAGCCATAAAAGATTTTCGTGAAAAGAACGATGAACAGGCAGATGTCGTTCCTCAGCTGGCAGAAGGGTAAGGATTTAAAAACAATGGGGATTAGCCTCACAAAAGAAGCAGCAGCACATGTTAATGACTACCTTGGTTCTCGTGGCAAGGGTGTGGGTATCCGGCTTGCGGTGAAAACCACTGGTTGTTCCGGCCTGATGTATGTCATAGAGCCGGTTGACGAACCCTTAGTCGAGGATCTCAAGTTCGAATGCCTGGGTGTTGATGTCTTCGTTGACCCCAAAAGCCTGGTTTACATCGATGGCACCGAAATGGATTATGTAAAAAAGGGCCTCAACGAAGGCTTCGAGTTCAAGAACCCGAATGTGCAAAATGAATGCGGTTGCGGTGAGAGCTTTACGGTATAGGGCCACTCAGGCTGCTTTACCAGCTAAGCTGCCGAATCCAGTGTCCATCCAATATTGTGACAGATACCCTGACGAAAGATTCAACCCCTTGACTAAAGATCCAGCCCTTGACCAAAGAATCAACTACGTTTGACACCGCGGACTTCAAACAAAACTATTTCGAGATTTTTCAGTTTGAGGTCGATTTCCAGGTTGATCCTGATGCACTGTCCGAGCGCTATCGTGAGCTTCAGTTAAGTGTTCATCCTGATAAATTCGCCAACGCGACAGAACATGAAAAAAGACTCTCGATGCAATGGGCAACGCAGATTAATTCGGCTTACAACACCCTCAGGGTGCCTTTGTCCAGAGCAATATATTTACTGGAACTCAATGGCATAAAGATCGAATCGAACCCGATACTGGACCCGGTGTTTTTACTGGAGCAGATCGAGTTAAGGGAAGAACTGGAAGACATAGAATCAAAAGGTGAGGCGGCACTGGCACTGCTGGATGATTACAAACAGCGCATCGGCCAGACCATGTCAGCGCTGTTAACGAGATTCGGCACGCAATTCGTAGGATCGGATGCCGCGCAATCTGAAGGCGCCGGGAAAAAGGAGTCACCCGCCGAACACACGGTTTACGAGATGCAGTTTGTTAACAAACTACTTATCGCTGCAGATCACCTGGAAGAAAAGTTATTGGGCTATTAACAAAAGCTGACAAGAGCTAACAAGAGTTGACTGATAAATGCTGACAGAACAAACATGGCGCTGCACATGGCACTGCTGCAAATAACCGAACCCGGCCAGACCGTGGACCCGCATCTGCGTAAACGTGCCGCAGGTATCGACCTGGGTACAACAAATTCGCTGATTGCCAGCTACCGGGGTGGGGAAGTCCAGACCCTGCCGGATGTCTACGGTGAGCACTTGTTGCCCTCTGTTGTGCGTTATCTCAAAGATGGTTTAACGCAAGTCGGTGAAATCGCATTGGCAGCAGCCAGATCAGACCCTGGTAATACGCTGCTGTCGATAAAGCGTCTCATGGGTCGTGGTATCGAGGATGTAAAAACCCTGGGCACGCAATTGCCCTATGACTTCACCAATACCGAGGCAGGCATGCCACTGATCAATGTGGTGAGTGGCCAGGTGAGCCCCGTTGAAGCATCGGCAAAAATTCTCCAGGCCTTAAGTACCCGGGCTGAGGAGTCCCTTGCCGGTTCGCTGGATGGTGTTGTCATCACTGTCCCGGCCTATTTTGATGAGGCCCAGCGACAGGCAACCAAGGATGCCGCAACGATTGCCAATTTAAACCTGCTTAGGCTGCTTAGCGAGCCAACTGCGGCGGCTGTTGCCTACGGTTTGGATACCGGTGCTGAAGGCGTGATTGCGGTTTACGACCTGGGCGGCGGCACATTCGACATATCCCTGCTGCGTTTGAAAAAGGGAGTATTTGAAGTATTGGCAACCGGTGGCAACTCTGCCCTGGGTGGTGATGACTTCGACCTGGCCATCGCAGAATGGCTGATTGAAAAGTCAGGCTACACGGCCCAGATCAATCCGGGTCAATTGCGCAGCCTCCTGCTGGAAGCCAGAAGAATAAAAGAGACGTTAAGTGATCATGACTCGGTCGATGTCAACATTGATATGTCCGGGCTCAAATTTGACGGCGTGCTGACAAGAACTACATTTGATGAACTCATTTCACCACTGGTGAGTGATTCCATAAAAGCCTGTCGCCGCGCCGTGCGAGATGCCGGTGTCGCCCTCGACAGCATCCACAGTGTGGTCCTGGTGGGTGGTTCGACTCGCGTGCCCAGTGTGGCCCATGCGGTGACCGATTATTTTCAGCTTGAGCCGATGAATAATATCGACCCTGATCGGGTTGTGGCTGTGGGTGCTGCGATTCAGGCGAATATTCTGATTGGCAACAAAGCCGACGATGAGATGTTGCTCCTTGATGTATTACCGCTGTCTTTGGGTTTGGAAACCATAGGTGGTCTGGTCGAGAAGGTCATCGATCGAAATACCACCATACCGGTATCCAAAGCGCAGGAATTTACGACCTACAAGGATGGTCAAACCGCTATGTTGATTCACGTATTACAGGGTGAACGGGAGCTGGTGAAAGATTGCCGGTCACTGGCACGTTTTGAATTACGCGGTATCCCGCCCATGGTTGCGGGTGCGGCCAGGATCGGTGTGATGTTCCAGGTCGATGCTGATGGTTTATTGTCGGTCGCAGCGAGAGAACTCAGCACTGGCATAGAAGCAAGGGTTGAGGTCAAACCCTCCTATGGTTTAAGTGAAGACGAAGTGATGGCCATGTTGAAATCGTCGTTTGATCACGCCAAAGAAGATATTCAGACCCGCTCCGTCGCCGAGGCCAGGGTCGATGCGGTCCGGGTTATCGATGCGGTCACCGGCGCCCTTGCGGCAGATGGAGAGAACCTGCTGTCTGCTGATGAAATCAACGCCATGCGCCAGAGTATTGAAAATCTTCAGGCTGGCCTCGATAAGACTGAAGGCAGTGAAGGACGCCCGAAGAACACCGCGCGATCAATCACCGACCTGACAGAGGCCCTCTCAAAAGCCTCCGATGAGTTTGCCTCACGAAGAATGGACGCCAGTGTGAAACTGGCCCTGGCCGGGCACAGGATTGACGAACTGGAGAAGCAACAGTAGTGCCGCAGATAGTGATATTGCCCCACCCGGAACGGTGCCCGGAGGGCATAGTGATCGATGCAGAACCAGGTGACAACCTGATTGAGCTGGCGCTGGCGAATGGCGTAGAGATTGAGCATGCGTGCGAGATGGCCTGTGCCTGCACAACCTGTCACGTCATTCTGCGTGAAGGATTCGATTCCCTGGAAGAATCAGAAGAACTCGAAGACGACCTGTTGGACAAAGCCTGGGGTTTGGAGCCGGACTCAAGGTTAAGCTGCCAGGTGGAAATTGGCGATGAGGATCTGGTGATTGAAATACCGAAATACACCATCAACCAGGTGTCTGAAAGCCACTAGCAGGCTGCTGAAGAGCCCCTGTTAGCACAATTCGGCGTTGAAAATGGCACACGAACGTGCTGATGCAAAGAGGAGCCGTACAATGAGTCTAAAGTGGATTGATGTGAATGATATTGCCATCGAATTGTATGAGGCCCATCCGGATGTTGATCCCATCAGTATCAGGTTTACTGATTTGCATCGCTGGGTCATGGAATTGGGCGGTTTTGACGATGACCCGAAGCGGTCCGGCGAGAAGATTCTCGAGGCAATCCAGGCGGCCTGGATCGAGGAAGCCGAAGATTAAACAAGAACCTCGCAATAACCCTTAAATACCGCTAGAATCCGCCGCCTTTTGCCGGTTTGCGTCATAGTGGACAGGAATCGGGATCGGTACAAATTCAGGGCTAAACCCGCGTATAATCACGGGTTTTAAGTAGATTCAGTTCTAGTTCAAAGCTTGATATTAAATATCTCTAAATAAGAGTACTCAGGAGTAAAGAAGTTATGGCGGTTGAAAAGACCTTTTCCATCATCAAACCCAATGCGGTCGCAAAAAACGCGATTGGCGACATTGTGTCTCGCTTTGAGAAGGCGGGTTTGCAGGTGGTCGCCTCCAGAATGGTCCATTTAAGTCAGAAAGAAGCCCAGGGCTTCTACGCGGAGCACGAGGGAAAGCCGTTTTATGGCGAATTGGTTGAATTTATGACCTCCGGTCCTGTCGTAGTACAGGTACTCAAGGGAGAAAATGCCGTTCTTAAAAATCGTGAACTAATGGGTGCAACTAATCCGAAAGAAGCGGATGCAGGCACAATACGGGCTGACTTTGCAGACTCTTTTACCGCCAACGCGGTTCACGGTTCTGATGCAACGGATACTGCAGCACGTGAAATTGCCTATTTCTTTACTGAAGACCAAATCTGCGAAAGATAATTAATGACCGAAAATACCGCCAGGATCAATTTTCTGGGCTTGTCCCAGCAACAACTTGGAGCGCTGCTACTAAAGCTTGGTGAGAAACCCTACCGTGTCCCGCAGATTATGAAGTGGATTCATCATCGTTATCTTGATGACTTTCAGCAGATGTCTGATATCAGTCAGAAACTTCGCAACCAGTTCGAGGCAATGGGTGAAATCCGTGAGCCGGAAATTATTACCGAACGAGTATCAAAAGACGGGACGCGTAAATGGCTGATGCGTTCTGAATCTGGTAGCGCGGTGGAAACCGTATTTATACCTGAAGATGGTCGGGGCACCTTGTGTGTGTCTTCCCAGGTGGGCTGCGCCCTTGATTGCAGTTTTTGCTCAACTGGTAAACAGGGCTTCAACAGCAATTTGACGGCATCCGAAATTGTTGGCCAGGTTCGGATTGCCAGGAAAGTACTGCAGAAGGCATACCCGGACAGAAAACGTGCCGTCACCAATGTTGTTTTGATGGGCATGGGTGAGCCCCTGCTGAACGTTGACAATGTCACTGCCGCGGTCGACATCATGATGGATGATCTTGGTTACGGTATATCAAAACGAAAAGTGACGATTTCCACCGCAGGGGTCGTGCCGGGTATCTACAAATTGAAAGAAACGACAGATGCTTCCCTGGCGATTTCACTGCATGCGCCAAATGATGAACTACGCAATCAACTGGTACCTGTTAACAGGAAGTACCCCATTGCTGAATTGTTGGAGGCATGCAGGCAATACGCGCAGAACCTGGGAGAAAAGCGCACCATCACTGTTGAATATACCTTGATCAATGCCGTCAACGATCAGCCGGAACATGCCGCTGAACTGGCGACGCTGCTTAAAAATTTCCCCTGCAAGATCAATCTGATCCCGTTCAACCCATTCCCGGGTTCCGATTACAAACGCCCCGGCTTCATTGCTGTACGGGCATTCCAGGATCGGTTGATAAAGGCAGGTTACAATGTCACTGTTCGGACCACTCGTGGCGAAGACATTAATGCCGCATGCGGCCAGCTGGTCGGCGAGGTCAAGGATAGGACCCGGCGTCAGGAAAAGTACCGTCGTATTGCGACTGGAGCCCTATAGATGAGGCAGATGCCTGGAAGAGGTGTTTTTGTTTGCACTGTTGTTAGTCTTGCCGTGCTGCTAAGCAGCTGTGTCACAGAAGTCACCGGTCCCAACAGAAAAGCAGACCCGGAAAAGCAACTCCAGGCGTATATTGATCTGGGCATTGGATACATCCGCAATGGTGAATACGCTCGCGCCAAAGAAAATCTAACGAAAGCACTGAATCTCGATCCAAAATCCGCCAAGGCGCATCACGCCATGGGGCGATTGTTCCAGATCGAGGGTGACTATGATCTTGCTGAGACCCATTTTAAAAGGGCCATTTCACAGGATCGATACTTTACCCAGGCCCAGAATACCTACGGTGCCTTTTTGTATGGCGAGGGACGATATGAAGAAGCTATTGAGCACCTGATCATTGCTGCGGACGACCGCTTGTACCAGAATCGCGCCCTGGTGTTCGAAAACCTCGGAGTTTGTCACAACAAGCTGGGTAATACCGATGAAGCACAAATGGCATTTCTCCGGGCTACCCAGTTGAATCCCAGACAGCCCCGGGCATTGCTGGAGCTGGCAGAGATTCGTTACTCTCAAAAAGAGTTCGTTGAATCAAGAAGTTACTATCGCCGACACATCTCGGGTTCGTCCCAGTCAGCCCGAAGTCTGCTGTTGTGTGTAAAATTAGCCGTCGTCTTCGACAAACCAGATGAAAATGCAAGCTGTTCTTTGACGTTACGAAATGTCTTTCCCTATACAGCGCAGGCTCGCGAATACGAGAGGTTCATTAAGTGACTGACGCCGCCTCCATACCTGAACAGCCCAGGGTGACCGCGTCGACCATGTTAGTGGCGGCAAGAGAGTCTTTGAGCTTGTCCCAGGAAGATATCGCCAAAGAACTGTACCTCACCCCGGCGTTTATTCGTTACATCGATGAAGACCGAATTGATGAGATCGCTAAAAAGGCCTTCGTCAAAGGCTACCTGCGGTCCTATGCCAAACTGGTTAAGCTCGATGCCGATGAGGTGGTGCTGCTGTTCGAAGCTGATTCGAAACCAACCGTGAGGTCGTCTGATTTCAGAAAGGCCCCGAAAGATGTCGTTAGTCCAAGATATTTCACCGGCCCGGTGTTTCAAACTGGAATCATTGGTCTGGTGGCTCTGTTGATTGTTATTATGATGGTGTGGTTTTACTCGTCCCGGAACGAGCAAACGTCTTTTGACACTACACAACAGGAAAGTGCACCACAGGAACCTGCACTACTGAGAGAGGGCTCAGCATTGACTGCTGAAGATTCGCCCGCTGGTGCAGTTGATCAAGACAGGAGTGTTGATACGGGTAACGACCTTGCAGTCTTCAGTTCTGGCAATGCACCGAATGTGCCTGACGAGAGTACTCTGTTGGAGTCAGATGATTCAAGCCTGATTAGAGGTGTGAGCGAAACCAGCACTGAAACCAGCACTGAAACCTTAACTGAAACCCCAGCCGAAGACGGTATAGGGGCCAGTACCGAAAGTGTGATCCTCGCACAGGGTGAAAACATCGGACCGACCGAGTTAGATACACGCGTCATTGAAATCGATCCGGACCTGGTTTCAATCGAGCGGGAAACCGTGGGCGGTATAAACTACATCACCGTTGAAGCCGGTGGAGAAGACTCCTTGAAGTTTGTGTTTATCGACGAATGTTGGCTGGAAATAGAAGATGGCAATGGTAACGCAATTTTTGCAGATCTTGGTCGCTTCGGTGATGAATTGATAGTGTTTGGTACGGCACCGTTCGAGGTGCTGTTCGGCAAAGCACCTGCGGTAACCATGGAATTTAACGGTCGGTATATTGACCTGGCACGTCGCACCGCAAGCGACGATACAGCCAAGGTCAGGGTAGGAATATAAGCTTGTGAAAGGTGAATCCACGATTAAACGTCGACAGTCCCGCCAGATAATGGTGGGGAATGTTGCCGTGGGTGGCGATGCGCCGATTGCTGTCCAGAGTATGACGAATACCGAAACTTGTGACGTTGAGGCCACTGTGGCACAGATTCGTCGCCTTGAAGATGTCGGCGCAGATATCGTCCGCGTCTCTGTGCCGAGTATGGATGCAGCGGAAGCGTTTGGCAGGATTCGTATCCAGGTACAGGTGCCGCTGGTTGCAGACATCCATTTTGACTACAAGATTGCGTTACGCGTTGCAGAACTCGGGGTAGATTGTTTGCGAATCAATCCTGGCAACATTGGCAACCAGGAACGGGTCAAGGCAGTGGTGAGTGCAGCCAGGGAGCATGATATTCCCATCCGGATTGGCGTTAACGCCGGATCCCTTGGAAAGGACCTGCTGCGCAAGTACAAGGAACCGAATTCAACCGCGATGGTTGAGTCAGCGATGCGCAACATTGACCTGCTGGACAAGGAGAACTTCCAGAATTTCAAGATAAGTCTGAAAGCATCGGATGTGTTTATGGCGGTCGATGCCTATCGCACCATTGCGCCGCAGATAGATCAGCCTTTGCATCTGGGGATAACAGAAGCCGGTGGCTTGCGGTCGGGTACGGTAAAATCCGCTGTAGGTCTGGGCATGTTGTTGATGGAAGGCATCGGTGACACCATCAGAATATCGCTGGCTGCAGATCCGGTGGAGGAAATAAAGGTTGGCTTTGATCTGCTTAAGAGCCTGCATTTACGCAGTAAAGGTATTAACTTCGTTGCTTGTCCGAGCTGTTCGCGGCAGAATTTTGATGTGATCAGTACCATCAACGAACTGGAACGTCGGGTTGAAGACATCACCACACCGCTTGATGTCGCTGTCATTGGTTGTATTGTTAATGGCCCGGGCGAAGCAAAAGAGGCCGATATCGGTTTGACTGGTGCGTCACCCAGTAACCTCATTTATTCTGAAGGTAAACCGCATCACAAGATCGTCAATGCCAATCTGGTTGATGAACTGGAACAAATGATTCGCCAACGCGTGGCTGACAGGCTAAAAGCCCAGGCTGATAATTCATGAGAGATCAGCGGTGAAAATCCAGGCATTGCGTGGCATGCAGGATCTGCTGCCGGACACCAAAGAAGTCTTTCGAACCATAGAGGACACTTGCCGTGACGTGTTTGAAAGTTACGGTTTTCGGGAACTGGGTATGCCGGTGCTCGAATCAACCCAGTTGTTTAGACGCGCTGTTGGAGAGGCTACCGACGTTGTAGAAAAAGAGATGTACACCTTCGAGGATCGAAATGGCGAGAGTGTCACTCTGCGTCCCGAGGGTACCGCAGGTTGCGTGCGGATGGCACAACAGCATGGTCTGCTCTTTAACCAGGTCCAGCGGTTCTGGTACCAGGGCCAGATGTTTCGTTATGAGCGGCCGCAAAGAGGGCGCTACAGGCAGTTTGATCAGCTTGGCGTCGAGTGCTTCGGCATGCCCGGGCCGGATATAGATGCAGAAATTCTCCTCATGTGCGCCCGCCTGTGGAAGGCATTGGGCATCAGCGAGGACGTTGCTCTGGAACTTAATTCCGTCGGCACTATCGAATCCAGGACGAGTTACAGGGAAGCGCTGGTGACGTACCTGACATCAGTTCAGGGCAAGCTGGATGAAGACAGCCAGCGGCGATTAACCACCAACCCGTTGCGTGTGCTGGACAGTAAGATACCGCAGACACGTGAATTGTTGGAAGATGCGCCAATACTGAGCGACTATATTGATGATGATTCGCGCAGGCATCTGGATGGTTTATGTCAGACCCTTGTCGAAGCCAACATAGCGTACACGATTAACCCGTTCATCGTACGTGGTCTGGATTACTACAATCGCACGGTGTTTGAGTGGGTGACTGATTCTCTTGGTGCCCAGGGCACGGTTTGTGGTGGTGGTCGCTACGATGGCCTGGTGGAACAGATTGGTGGCAAACCAACCCCTGGCGTTGGTTTTGCAATGGGGATGGACAGAATTGCGTTGATGATGGAATCAAACTTCAAGCACAGTGTGCTGGCAGATATTTATGTAGCGTCAATAGGCGATGCGGCCCGACAGGCTGCGCTGTTGCTGGCGGAAGATCTACGATCCACATTTCCGAAGCTGCGCATTATCGTGCACTGTGGAGAGGGTAAATTTAAGGCGCAACTGAAGCGTGCAAACATAACTGATGCGAAAGTTGCATTGATTATTGGTGAAGATGAAGTGGCTCACAATGCGGTCACGCTGAAAGCACTTCGAGAAGACAGTGATCAAGTCACGCTGGATCATCAGGACGTCAACGAATATTTGAACAGATTTTTTTCTTAAGGAGTTAACAGGTGGCAGGCGACAAAACTGAAGATGAGCAAATTGAACTCCTGAAAAAATGGCTGAGCGAAAATGGTACGTCGATAATCGTCAGTATTGTCGTCGTACTGGCTATCGTACTTGGTTATCGAACCTGGGAAACCCAAACTCGTGAAACAGCTGAAGCCGCTTCTGTTATTTACGAAGAGCTGGTGGAAGCAGTGACCGTCAATCCCTCCCAGACAATCAGTGCTGAAAACCTGTCAACCAGTAAATTCCTGGCTAACCAGCTTAAGTCTGAGTATGGCAACAGTACCTATGCCCAATTTGCAGCGATGCATTTGGCAAAGCTGGCGGTTGAAGCAGATGACCTCGAAACAGCGGCGACTGAACTACAGTGGGTGTTGGACAACGGAAGCAGCCGCAAGATAGCAATCATTGCAAATCTACGCCTGGCCAAGGTTAAGTTTGGCCTGAAGGAATATGACAGTGCAATCGCACAACTCGACACCATCGAACCAGGCTCACATAAAAGTTCCTACGAGGAACTTCGTGGGGATGTTTATTATGCCCTGGGTTCAATCGACGAATCCCGTGAAGCTTATCAGCGCGCGGTGAACTTGCAGACAGGAAACAAAAAACCGATGACGCAAATGAAACTTGATGACCTCGTGGCACCCGCTGCTGAACTTGCCATCGATGAGGCACCTGCCAACGGGGACGAGGAAGGTTAAATGCAGTACTGCAGAAGTGTTTTAACTCTTCTATTGTTCACGCTTGTCCTGCCAGGTTGCAGCTGGTTCGGCGGTGGCGAGGAAGAAACCCGAGTCCCGGTTGAACTGGAAAAGTTTGAAGAAGAGGTTCAAATCCAGCGTCTGTGGAATGTTGACATTGGCCGCGGAGCTGAAGACAAGGCGATCAAACTGATCCCTGCGTTTTCAGGCAGCAGGGTCTTTGCTGCCTCTGCTGACGGTAATGTAAAGGCACTGAGCTCATCTTCCGGCCGGGAGATCTGGAAAGTCAATATCAAGGATTTTTACACCAATGCCGAGCGTAAAATAGCTTTCTCTAAATCCAGCGATACGATTACTGGTGGAGTAGGCGTTGGTGAAGATCTTGTTTTAGTCGGCTCCGCAGCTGGTGAAGTGGTTGCTATCAATCAAAGTGATGGCACACTTGCATGGCGCACATTAACCACCAGTGAAGTGCTCTCACCTCCACAGGCACTTGATCAACTGGTTGTCGCCCAGACTATTGACGGTAAGGTGGCAGGTTTTGATGCACTCGATGGCGAGCGAAAATGGCTGTATTCGACCAGTGTGCCGAGTTTAACTCTAAGGGGAACCAGCACCCCCATTTTGAATGAGTATGTGATGGTTGGCTTTGCCAATGGTCGAATTGCTGTACTGGATACGGTACGGGGTTTGCCCGTGTTAGATCAGCGTGTGGCAGCCGCCCAGGGCAAGTCTGACCTCGAACGTCTGGTTGATATTGATGGCTCGATGGTTTTCGATGGCTCAACGCTTTATGTTGTGACTTACCAGGGTAATCTCATTGCAATCGATATGGCTGCCAGCGGAAGAGCCAAATGGGCTCAACCGGCTTCAAGTGCCGTGGGTCTGGGATTTGGGTTCGGCAATGTTTACCTGGCACAAGAGGACAGCGTAATCAAAGCTATCGACGGTGATAATGGCAGCGAAATCTGGATGAACGACTCATTGCTGTATCGTGATATCACTACACCCATCGCAACGGGCAGTTATATCGCTGTGGGAGATTTCGAAGGCCAATTGCATTTGCTGGCACAATCCGATGGACGATTTGTAGGAAGGAGAAGCATTGACAAGAAAGGCCTGGGTAGCCAGGTCATTGTCGATGGCCGACGAATCTACGCGATGGGTAACAGTGGTCGTCTGTACGCATTAGAAATCAACTGAAGTTGAAGGGCTGCTAACACAAACTTATGATTCCTGTTATCGCTCTGGTGGGACGACCCAATGTGGGGAAGTCCACGTTATTTAATCGTCTGACCCGGACCCGGGATGCTATTGTCGCGGAATTTTCCGGGCTGACTCGAGACCGACAATACGGCAAGGGTGCTCTGGGAGATTTCGAGTACCTGGTGGTTGATACCGGTGGTATAAGCGGAGACGAAAACGGTATTGATGGACCGATGGCCGCACAGGCACTGTTGGCTATCGACGAAGCGGACCTGGTGCTGTTTATGGTTGATGCCAAGGACGGTCGTACCGCTGGTGATGATGCCATAGCAGAGATGCTTCGCAGCCAGAACAAAGAGATCCTGCTCATCGGCAACAAAATAGACGGTCAGAACCCTGATTACGTCATGGGAGAGTTCTCTTCACTGGGTTTTGGTGAGTCCCTGTTTATCTCGGCAACCAATGGTAACGGTGTCAGTTCGCTTGTCAACGATGTCATTGCCGAGCACGCCGTAATCAAGGCGAGCCTGGTCGCTAGCGAGGAGCAGGAACCCGAGAACGCCGGAATCAAGATCGCGGTGGTCGGGCGGCCAAATGTTGGCAAATCGACCCTTGTGAATTGTCTCCTGGGTGAAGAGCGGGTGGTCGTGTTTGATGAGGCCGGGACCACCCGGGATAGTATCTACATTCCCTTTGAGCGAGAAGGCAAACCCTACACAATTATTGATACGGCAGGTGTTCGTCGCCGGGGTAAGATTAAGGAGAAGGTAGAAAAGTTCTCTATCATTAAAACCCTCGATGCAATTCGGAATGCCAATGTTGTGATCCTGATGATTGATGCCAGAGAGGGCATTGTCGACCAGGATTTACATCTGTTGAGCCACATCCTGGATGCTGGCCGTGCCCTGGTGTTTGCGGTCAATAAATGGGATGGCACCGAACTGGATCAGAAGAATCATGTCAGGCGTGAACTGGAACGTCGGCTCACGTTTATAGATTTTGCCACCACACATTTTATTTCTGCGCTGCATGGTTCGGGGGTGGGTAACCTGTATAAGTCGATTCACAAGTCTTATGAATCTGCGACCCGAAAAATTCAAACTCGCCTGTTGAACACAATTTTGGAATCTGCCATTCGGGAACATCAGCCGCCCATGGTGCATGGTCGAAGGGTTAAACTTCGATATGCCCATATTGGGGGTAACAATCCACCGGTTATCGTGATCCATGGCAATCAGACTGACAATGTGCCGGACTCGTACCGGCGGTTTCTTGAACACAAGTTTATTGATGCACTCAAGCTTCAAGGTACGCCGGTTCGGTTGGAGTTCAAGACCAGTGATAACCCTTTCAAGGGGCGAAAAAACAAACTGACGGACCGGCAGATCAATCGAAAGCGCCGTCTGATAAGTCATGTTAAAAAAGCCAAAAAAAGCAAGCAGCGTAAACGCTTACGTTAGATTTAGTTGTAAATAGCTTATAATCCGAATTGCCTTTTTAAGCCAATTTGACCCAACTTATGGGAGCCAGGGATGACAAGAATTCTAACAATAACTGTTACAACAGCAATGCTCATGCTACTGGCGTTGCCTTCGACCCCGGTTTATGCCGAGGAAAAAAGTGACCGCGAACTGAAGAAAATCGCCAAGGAGCAGGAAGGCATCCGCGAGATGCGCAGCGAAGTACTCCAGGACCTGTACAAGGAAAAACCCGGGGCAAAAAAAGAGGTACAGGAGTCTGTTGCGGTTGCTGCGTTTTCGTCACTGGGTATCAATTTGTTTTTACTCTCCACAGCCAGGGGCGGCGGAATCATCAGGGAAACCAAATCCGGCAGAGAAACATTCATGCGGATGTTTTCCCTCGGCGGAGGGTTTGGCCTCGGGATTAAGGATTTTCGTGTCGTCTTTGTTTTCCACACACAATCTGCGTATGACGACTTCCTGAACAGCGGCTGGGATTTTTCCGGCCAGGCAGATGCAGCGGCAAAATCCGATGAGAAGGGTGTATCTGAAGAAGCTGCGGCGACGGTTATCGGTGGTGTATCTATCTACCAGTTTACCGAAGCAGGTTTGGTACTACAGGCGACCCTGCAGGGTACCAAGTATTCCAAAGATAAAGACCTGAATTAGCCGGGCTGGTAAGTCCTGATTCTGCGGGGTTTGAGCATCACGGTGTATCGGCTGGCATCTGGAGATTGTTCTGCAGAAACAGGTTCGGGTCAACCCTGGCGTTATTCAGACTGACACTCCAGTGCAGGTGCGCACCTGTCACCCGGCCTGTTTGCCCTACGGCTCCAAGTACATCCCCTGCGTTTAATGAGTCGCCGACTTCTACATCGGTTCGACTCATATGGCAGTACATGGTGATAAGTCCCTGGCCGTGATCTATCAGGACTGTATTGCCGTTGAAGAAATAGTCACCGACTGCGGCCACCTTGCCCGGGGCGGTTGCCATAATCGGCACGCCCTCGTTTGCTGCAATGTCGAGCCCGCTATGGGGGTTGCGTGGTTGTTCGTTCAGGAAGCGTTTTAACCCGAAAGGGCTGGAAATTATGCCATCGACCGGCAGGGTAAAATCCGTATCTGAATCCCTGCTATCAAAATGAGCAAATACCCGGTTCATCTCATTGCGTTCCCGCGTGATTCGCTCCATATCTTCAGCATATGGGTTCACTTTGCGATCGTTCTTTATGGTGAGACGCTGCTCTGCGTAGGCTTTTGACTCGACGTTAAAATGTTGCTGCTGGTCTCCCATTGCCAGTATGTGGGATCCCGTCTTCGCCGATAACGGAATTCCAACAATTGCATATTGCTGGTCAGCGATTTTTTGAATCATGACGGGGCGATTCCTGTAGGTCGCGCTGGTTACCTTCGGTGGAATTTCTATCACGGCGATGCCACCGGGAACAGGTGAGTGTTGCGGTAAACTGAAAGCGCTGGATGTTGTCAGGCAGCCAGCCAGTAGCAACATGGTCCTGGTCATCATTCTTCCTTCTCCTGGTCTGCAGCGCCGGTTGCAGCTCTTGTTTCAAGAATCTCAGCCAAAAAACTCCCCTGCATTAAACGGGCGTTTATCTTGCCACCGACTTTTAGTGTTGCGGCATTTTTAACGACTGTGGTGTGGGAATCACCCTGGGTAATGATTGCATAGCCCCGCTCAAGCGTGCGAAGGGGGCTGACCCCGTCCAGTCTCGCGGCAATATGAGATACCTTGTGGGATGCGTTAACCGTAAATAGTTGCGATTGATGTTCCAGTCGCTGCCTGAGCTGTTCCAGCGCCATACTGTGCTGGCGAATTTTCAATTGCGGGCTCATAAGCTGGCTGCTCGCCAGTTCAAGTCTTGCGCGTTGCGCCTCCAGTTTTTGATTCATTGCGACCTGTAAACGTAATTGCATATTGCCGAAGTCGAGGCCCCCGAGATGGTGCTTCAGCCCGATAGTGAGTCTGGCCTCCAGGTCATCCAAACGCTGATGGAGATCCTGAACCCGCTGACCGGGATGCCTCAGCCTGCGGCTCAAATAATGTAATTTGTCGGCTATCTGCTGATAGGCCTGGCGGCCCAGACGGGTAAGCGTTCGTTCGATCTGGTTGATATTGTCGATCCAGGTTTGTCGATCCGGGCTGAGCAGTTCTGCGGCGGCTGATGGCGTGGGCGCACGAAGGTCAGCAACGAAATCCGCGATGGTTACGTCTGTTTCATGCCCAACTGCGGAAACAAGGGGTAGTTCGCTATGATGAATCGCATAGGCAACAGGGCCTGTGTTAAAAGACCAGAGATCTTCCAGTGATCCACCCCCCCGGGTGAGCAATATGGCATCGAACGGGTCTTGTTCATATTCGTTGGCGAATTTAATGGCGGCAACAATCTGGTTGACTGATTCTTCTCCCTGAACCTGCACGGGCAGAATAGAGACAGCAATGGCAGGGAATCGCCGTTGCAGTACATGGATTACATCGCGCACTGCGGCCCCGGTCGGTGACGTAATAATCGCCAGGTGTTTTGGTATGGCAGGCAGAGGTTGTTTATGTTCGTTATCGAATAAGCCTTCCATTTGCAGTTCAGTCTTTAATTTTTCGAAAGAACGACGAAGCTCGCCATCACCCGCTTCTTCCATAAACTCGGCGATCATCTGGAACTCGCCACGACCTTCATAAAGACTGATTCTCCCCCTGACGATAATCTGTAAACCATTGCGTGGTACAAATCGAATCAGTCGATTACGATTCTTGAACATCGCGCAACGCAATTGTGCCTTGTCGTCTTTTAAGGTGAAGTACCAGTGGCCTGAAGCCGGAGTCGAGAAGTTGGAAATTTCCCCTTCAACAAAAACACTGGGAAACTCGCCTTCCAGCAGTCGCCTGGCAGATTTGGTCAGTCCGGAGACCGACAGAATTTCTCTATTTGACGGGGTGGGTATCATTCTTTTGCTTCCCTGTCCGCAAATTCAGGTGTCGCCTGTAAAAAGAAGCGGATTCACCTGATCTCATCAGAATTCCTGATCAATTGTATAAAAAACCGAATGGAATCCAGGTACGAATCAATGCTGACACGCTCATTGGTGCCATGGATTCTGCTCGTATCCCCTAATTGACTTGTCGAGTAAACGAATCGATAGGTATCATCCGCCACGTGCCTGTAATGTTTGGTGTCGGTACCGGCAGGTAACATGCCCGGCATGATAACTGGGTCGTTTCTTGCGATCTGGTAAATGCTCTTCGAGATGGTTTTGAACGCAGGCCCGGTTGAGGAGGAAATATCTGACGGGTTACTGGATGTACCAAGAATCTCGATACTGACCCGGTCATCATCAATCACGTCGGTCACAAAAGCGATGGTGGTTTCAATGGTCTCTCCAGGCATGATCCTGTGATTGACCACGGCGGTCGCCAGTATGGGCAGTACATTGTCCTTGGGGCTGCCGGACAACATGGTGGGCGCTGTCGTGGTACGGATCATTGCATTCAATCCAGGTTCTAATTCTGCAAACGCCGTAAGCAATGGTTTTAACAGCCACAGATTGGCGGCGATGGCTTTCTGATAGAAGGGTAGTTCACCTGCGAGGGCAGAACCCATATTGCTCAAAGTGCTGGTGTCGATTGGGAATTTATTATCGGACACGTTCGCGACGGCGTGGCTCAATATTCCCACCGCTGTTTCCGCAGCAGGGGCGGATGAATGTCCGCCTGACCCCTTGACGGATAACTGGAGTGAGAGGAAACCTTTTTCGGAAATGTTGATCATGGCAATGGGTTTGCTGAACATACCATCAAGAATGAAACCACCCTCGTCAATGGCATACAGGGCCGTCACGTTTTGCTGTTTTAACAGTTCGGCAATTTTGTTAGCACCCTCTGCGCCACCGGTTTCCTCATCGTGGCCGAATGCCAGATAGTAGGTGCGTTCTGGTTGGAAACCTGTCATCAACAGGTGCTCAATGGCCTCCAGGATGCAGAAAACGCTGAACTTGTCGTCCATTGAGCCTCGACCCCAGATAAAACCGGCATCGATCGTTCCTGCAAATGGGGGGTGTTCCCATTGGTCCTGTGTACCTTCGATGACAGGCACAACATCCATATGGGACATCAGTATCACGGGTTTTAACTCAGGGTCGCTGCCTTGCCATCGATACAGCAGGCTGTATTCGTTGACGACTTGTTTATTGAGCTGCTGGCGTACCAGGGGGAATTCTTCATCCATGTAGTCATGCAGAGCCAGCAGAGCAGCATAGTCATTGTCAGCCGTGTCCTGATGCGAGATTGTCTTAATGCGCAGCGCTGCAGCTAAGCGTTCCGGGATGTCATCCCGTGAGAGATCAACGGTGACGTCGTCAACTAAGGCCTGGGTGGTCGTGCCAAGGTTGAGTGTGTTAATCAGTACGACTAGCGCCAGGATGGCCAGTGCCAGTCCAATCATGCCAAGGATACGTTTCATAAATTATCTGCTTACCGCGGTCGTTGATTTGAGAGCATCAGGATAACCCAAAAAGGCAGTCGCATAAAAAAATCGGATAGGTATAATGCGTTCCTTTGTGGCCTGCTGAAATCCATGACCCAT
Organism: Pseudomonadales bacterium; assembly: GCA_029941905.1. GTDB lineage: Bacteria > Pseudomonadota > Gammaproteobacteria > Pseudomonadales > Azotimanducaceae > JAHRVQ01. The sequence continues at coordinate 28,038 of JAPYTQ010000005.1, forward strand.
TCTGAATCGCATTCTACTTCGCGATCTACTTCAAACAGTCCCAGCCAATCTGACCACAATATTCACGCTGAAAAAATTCTAATCCTTGATTTTGGTTCCCAATATACGCAATTGATTGCCCGTCGGGTTCGCGAAATTGGCGTCTACTGTGAGATTCGTGTTTTTGATATCGACCAGGCCGCAACGGATGATTTCAATCCCAGTGCAGTGATCCTCTCCGGGGGGCCTGAGTCGGTCACCAAAGATGATACCCACCGCGTGCCGCAACATATCTTCGACCTGGCGGTGCCCGTGCTCGGGATCTGCTACGGCATGCAGACCATGGCATTGCAACTGGGCGGCAAGGTTGAGGGGTCCGCGGAACAGGAATTCGGTTATGCGCGGGTCTGCGTCCGGCAACCCGGTGAGCTGTTTCGCAATATTGAGGACGGCAAAGAAGGCGACAGCAGCTTTCTTGATGTGTGGATGAGCCACGGTGACAAGGTGGTTGAACTGCCGCCGGGCTTCAAACAACTGGCGAGTACAGATACCACTGAGTACGCAGCCATGTGTGATGAATCTCGCGGTTATTATGGTGTGCAGTTTCATCCGGAGGTTAACAACACAATCCAGGGAATGGCGATCCTGGATCGATTTATCAAAGTTATCTGCCAGTGTGAATGTCTTTGGACACCGGCGAATATTGTCGAGGATCTGGTCGCCGATATTCGCCAGCAGGTTGGCGACAGGCATGTGCTGCTTGGACTTTCCGGCGGGGTAGATTCATCCGTGGTTGCGGCTCTCCTGTCACGGGCCATAGGCGATCAGCTGACTTGTGTGTTCGTCGACAATGGCCTGCTACGTTTGAATGAAGGTCAGCAGGTGATCGATATGCTCGGTAAGGGGTCTGACAATGTATTTGACCTGAATATTATCGCGGTCGATGCAGAAGATCTGTTCCTGAAAAAGCTCAGTGGCGTGAGTGATCCGGAAGCGAAACGGAAAATAATTGGTAACACGTTCATTGAAGTCTTCGAGGAAGAGTCCCACAAGATTCAGGACGTGCAGTTCCTCGCCCAGGGTACGATTTATCCCGATGTAATTGAGTCTGCCGGTCACAAGGATGGTAAGGCACATGTCATCAAGTCCCATCACAACGTTGGTGGCTTGCCAGAGACGATGAAACTGGAACTGGTAGAGCCACTACGGGAACTATTCAAGGACGAGGTCAGGAAGATCGGTATCGAACTCGGTTTAACGGACGAAATTGTATTCAGGCACCCTTTCCCCGGACCCGGGCTTGGGGTTCGCATTCTTGGACCGGTATCGAAAGAGTATGCAGACCTGTTACGCCAGGCCGATGACATCTTCATCCAGGAACTGCGAAACGCGGGGCTTTACGACAAGGTCAGCCAGGCCTTTGCAGTTTTTCTGCCGGTGAAATCGGTGGGTGTCGTGGGCGATGCACGGCGCTATGAGTACGTGATTGCCCTGCGTGCGGTTGAAACTATAGATTTCATGACGGCCCGCTGGGCGCACCTGCCCTATGAATTCCTCGAAAAGGTATCCGGTCGCATCATTAACGAAATTGCAGGTATCTCGCGAGTTACCTATGATATTTCAAGCAAACCGCCTGCTACCATTGAGTGGGAATAAAGTCTAAATACCCCTTGACTACATGTAAAACATATTTTACATTATGTAAAAATATTTATACATGAGATTACCATGGATTTTTCCTTTAAAGAGAAAAGTATAATTGCCTCCCTGGGGGCTACTCTACTCATATTTGGGTGGTATTTTTATCACGTTTTTGCCAATTTAACATTGACTGTGAATCAACAACTCAATGTTAGCGATCTTATTGGTGCCGTTATCCTCATTGTAATCCTAGAGATTGTTATTCAATCTTTTATTGCTATGAGAAATAGAAAAGAAACAGAGGATGAGAGAGATAAACTCATAGAGATCGCCTCTCATCGAAATGGTTATTGGACTTTGTGTATTGGCGTTTGGTTTCTTTTATTTCATCTTATAATTGAAGGATCAGGAACCCGGTTTAATTTTTATCATAATCTTATCTTTACATCTCCCACCTACTTAGCCCACTTGCTACTACTATTCTTTGTTTTAGCAGAAGTGATTGGTTTTGTTACCCAACTTTATTATTATCGTAAAGGAATATAAGTTGCCTAAGAGATTAAGTAACAACGTTAGAAGATTGAGGTTTGAGGCAGGAGAAATGTCTCAACAAACTTTAGCAGATAAAGTTGGCGTAACTCGTCAAACTGTAATAGCAATTGAAAAAGATAAATACTCCCCATCACTGGAAGTTGCTTTCAAAATTTCAAACGTATTTAAGGCGACACTGGAAAGTGTGTTTAACTATGAATAACGAAAAGCATGCTCATAACTCAAAACCTTGCAATTAGCCGATAGCTGATCTGTCCCCGGTTACCAGGACCCCGCCTCGTCTGATATGGCTCAGTTACATCACTTATTTGCTTTGCCAGGGAAGAATAGCTAGTCCTGCCCGCATGGCGCAACAAATCGAATCAAAACGGTAATCGAATCGCTTCAGCAAGAAGTTCTGGAGACATCCGTTTATAATCGAGCGGGTATAAACTGAGTCACTGTAAATTGGATAAACAAAGAGAGACGGTATGAAGCGTAACCTGGTAATCAGTTTTATCGGCAATGATAAGCCGGGTCTCGTGCGTAGCATCAGTGACGTGGTTAACAGCAACCATGGTAACTGGCTTGAGAGCAGGATGAGCCAATTGGCGAATCGTTTTGCTGGCGTGGCGGTGATTGAGGTCGAAAAAGAGCACTTTGATATACTGAGATATGCACTTGAGAATCTTGAGGGTATTTCTTCCCTGGTCGAAGAAGCAGAGACCGACACTGAAGTTAAGAATACCCGTGTGCTTGGTCTGAATATTGTTGGGCCGGATCGGCCAGGTATTCTGCATGATGTCACCCGAGCGCTGGAGAAGCATGTTGCCAATGTGGTCGAGATGGAAACCAACATCGCAGCGGCGCCCATGAGCGGTGAACTGACCTTCTCAGCGGACGCGAATATTGAAGTTCCTTTTGAGATGGACTGGCGCGTTATTGCCGAACTGTTGGACAGAGTAGCTGATGATCTGGGAATAGACATATTACTGGATGAAGAACCTGATCAGTAACCAGGAACGATCCGCGAGTGAACAGTCCATGAGCGACAGATCCCGGGGCCGCGCTGAGCAATGGATGCAAACTGCGTTACGACTGGCTGACAAGGCCGGTAATAGTGGCGAGGTGCCTGTCGGTGCGGTTGTCGTTCGTAACAATGAGATTATCGGCGAAGGTTACAACCAGGTAATCAGCAGCCATGATCCTTCGGCACATGCGGAGATCGTCGCGCTAAGGGATGCGGCACGAAGGTGCCAGAACTATCGAATTGTAGATGCAGAACTCTATGTCACCATTGAACCTTGTACCATGTGTGCCGGTGCGTTAATTCATGCGAGGATTGCCAGGTTAATTTACGGTGCCAGGGAACCCAGGGCTGGTGCGGTTGATTCCAGTATCCATGTTCTGTCGAACCCGTCTGTGAATCATAGGGTGGATGTGATGGCAGGGGTTTGTGAAACAGAAGCCGCAGAAAAGATGCACGCTTTTTTTAAGACAAGGCGAAGTTGATCTCGTTTGTAGACTGTATTGGACATCAATGGACATCAATGGACATCAATGGACATCAATGGACATCAATGGACATC
>JAPYTQ010000005.1:31877-36662 GCA_029941905.1 Pseudomonadales bacterium
ACATCAATGGACATCAATGGACATCAATGGACATCAATGGACATCAATGGACATCAATGGACATCCATGAACATCAGCGAACATCATTGAACTTCTTTACTGAAACCTTTTATTGAACCTCTTTACTAAAGAGAAGGGAGAAAATTAATGCTGCGTTTGCTCGGCGCACCGGCACTTTCTGATTTTAGAATCAAAAAACTCCTCGACGATCTTCAGTTGAATGAGATCACCGGTATCAGGACTCGCTTTGTCCATTTCTGCGAACTGACTGGCGATCTTGATGGCGACGAACTTACCGTGCTGAAAACCGTACTGACCTATGGTCCGGCAGCTGACAGCGTGGACGACGCGGAAGAAGAGGATGCAGAAAACGCCGATTGGTTTCGCCTGGTGGTGCCAAGGCCGGGAACAATCTCTCCCTGGAGTTCCAAAGCCACGGACATCCTGCGGATTTGCGGGCTGTCGAAGGTTAAACGGGTCGAACGCGGTATAGCCTTTTTTATCAGGTCCAGTGGCGAACCTCTCAATGCCGGTACAAAAGCGAGCATTGATGCGTTGATTCATGATCGCATGGTAGAAGCTGTGTTCGATGATATGGAAACTGCCCAGGCACTGTTTCGAGTTGAAAAGGCCAGGCATCTTGCCACGGTGCCGGTATTGACCGAAGGGGCTTCAGCGCTTGGAAAAGCCAATAGCCAACTCGGTATGGCATTAGCCGATGACGAAATTGAGTACCTGGTCGAGGCGTTTCAATCCCTCGGTCGTGATCCAACCGACGTTGAACTGATGATGTTTGCCCAGGCCAATTCTGAACACTGTCGGCACAAAACATTCCGTGCCAGCTGGACCCTGGACGGAGAGGAGCAGCCCCATTCGCTTATGGATATGATCCAGAACACCTTTCACAAAACCAATGGTGATGGTGTGTTAAGTGCCTACGAGGACAATGCGTCGGTTATTGTGGGCAACAAGGGAGAGCGTTTTTATCCCGACCCGAAGAGTCGCCAGTACCAGTATCACGAAGAAGACATCCACATACTAATGAAGGTGGAAACGCACAACCATCCGACCGCCATCGCGCCTTTCCCCGGTGCTGCGACGGGGTCCGGTGGCGAGATAAGAGATGAGGGTGCAGTAGGCCGCGGTTCGAAACCAAAAGTGGGGCTGACCGGGTACAGTGTCTCAAACCTGAAAATCCCCGGTCATTTGGAGCCGTGGGAAACAGACAATGGCAAACCCGATCGAATTGCCAGTGCCCTGGATATTATGATTCAGGGGCCGATTGGTGGTGCTGCATTTAACAACGAATTTGGACGACCCAATATCTGCGGCTATTTTCGCGTTTTCGAGATGGATTTCGACAATGAAATCAGGGGCTATCACAAACCCATCATGATTGCAGGCGGCTTGGGCAATATTCGAGCCGATCATGTCGAACAGAAACTCATTGATCCCGGCGCCTCACTGATTGTGTTGGGCGGCCCGGCCATGTTGATTGGCCTGGGTGGTGGTGCTGCCTCATCCATGGCAACAGGTGCGAGTGACGCCGAACTGGACTTTGCCAGTGTGCAAAGGGGAAATCCGGAAATTGAACACCGCTGTCAGGAAGTCATCGACCAGTGCTGGCAACTGGGTGAGAACAATCCGATTCAGTTCATCCATGATGTGGGCGCCGGAGGACTATCCAACGCATTGCCGGAACTGGTGAAGGATGGCGGTGTGGGTGGCAATTTCAGCTTGCGTGAAGTTCCCAACGACGAACCGGGAATGTCGCCATTGGAGATATGGTGCAATGAAGCCCAGGAACGATATGTTCTCGCCGTCGCTGGCGACAACCTGGATCAGTTCCAGGACATTTGTGAAAAAGAACGTTGTCCTTTCGCTATAGTGGGAACCGCCGTTAGTGACTCACACCTGCTGGTCAGTGACACGTTGCTGGATGCAAATCCTGTTGACCTGCCAATGTCGATTCTGTTCGGCAAGGCGCCCCGCATGCACAAAAACGCGACCACAAGGCAGGTCAACGCATTACCGCTGCGCGGCGCCACTGGTGTTGAATTGTCCGAGGCGATTCATTGCGTTATCGGTCACCCAACTGTTGCTGCGAAGAACTTTTTGATCACGATTGGTGATCGAAGCGTTGGCGGTATGGTGTCCCGTGACCAGATGATTGGACCCTGGCAGGTGCCGGTGGCGGATGTTGCGATTTCAACTAACAGCTATACCGGGTATTTTGGTGAAGCTATGTCGATGGGAGAGCGCACCCCAGTCGCATTGTTGGACGGTGCGGCTTCGGGGAAGATGGCAGTGGGTGAGGCATTGACTAATCTGCTGGCGGCAAAAATAGAGCGCATAGAGGATGTAAAACTCTCGGCGAACTGGATGGCGGCTGTTGGCCATCCCGGTGAAGATGCGAATCTGTACAAAACCGTTGCAGCGGTTGGGTTGGATCTTTGTCCGGCCCTGGGTATTTGCATCCCCGTCGGTAAGGACTCCATGTCCATGCAAACCCGCTGGCAGGAAAAAACCGTCACTTCACCTATGTCACTGATCGTATCGGCATTTGCCCCGGTCTCTGATGTGCGAGATACGTTGACACCTCAGCTCAATGAACTGGAAGGTAGCGTGCTGTTACTGGTTGACCTGGGCCAAAAACGGATGGGTGGTTCTATTTTGGCCCAGTGTTTCGGTGAGATGGGAGATGATGCGCCAGATGTCGACAGTGCGCAGGCGCTGAAAAACTTTTTCGACATCATGCAGTCAGCGGAAATTCGTAAGAAAATTATTGCCTACCATGACCGGTCGGATGGGGGTGCGTTCGTCAGCATTGTTGAAATGGCGTTTGCTTCCCGGTGTGGCGTGGAAATCAGCCTTAAGGAAGATGATGATTTGATAAGCGCCTTGTTCAATGAAGAACTGGGTGGGATTTTGCAGGTTACCAAAACCGATCAGGACAGTGTCATCAAGGCCTTTAACAACCTGGGTCTGGTTTGCCAACCCATAGGCATACCAACAACCCGACAACAGATTGTAGTAATCCAGGGCGCAGAGCAGGTCTTTGCTGAAACCCGGGCCGTGTTGCAGAAACGCTGGAGTGAAACCAGTTATCATATTCAGCGCTTACGAGACAATCCTGACTGTGCCGATGAGGAGTTCGCCAGCCATGATAATGATCTCGATCCGGGCTTGTCTGCGAAAGTTACCTTTGATGTTAATGAAGATATTGCTGCGCCCTATGTCGCTAAAGGGTCGAGGCCGGGTATTGCCGTGCTCAGGGAACAGGGGGTTAACAGTCAGGTTGAAATGGCGGCGGTATTTCACCGTGCCGGATTTGACACGATTGATGTTCATATGTCTGAGATACTTAAAGGGTCCGTTCGTCTGGATCGGTTCAAGGGGATTGTGGCTTGTGGAGGTTTCTCCTACGGGGATGTACTGGGGGCAGGCGAGGGCTGGGCCAAGTCGATTCTTTTTAACTCCCGGGCGCGGGATGAATTTCAACAGTTCTTCAATCGACAGGATACCTTCGGCCTCGGAGTTTGTAATGGTTGCCAGATGATGGCTTCTTTAAAAGACCTGATTCCTGGCGCGCAGCAGTGGCCCAGGTTTGTTACCAATCGATCAGAACAGTTTGAAGCGCGGTTTTCCCTGGTCCAGATTCAGGAAACGACTTCGCTGATGTTTGCCGGTATGGCAGGCTCGCATATACCTATCGCCGTTTCCCACGGAGAAGGCCGGGCTGAGATTGATTCGGCAGGCGCTGACAAACTGATTGATAGCGGGCAGGTTGCGGTTCGTTTTGTCGATCACGATATTGCATTCACTGAAACCTATCCCATGAACCCCAACGGTTCGCCCCGGGGCATTTCAGGTCTGACGAATGATGACGGCCGATTTACCGTGATGATGCCCCATCCGGAACGGGTCTATCGTACTGTGCAGAATTCATGGCACCCGGCAGATTGGCAAGAAGACAGCCCCTGGATGCGTATGTTCCGTAATGCGCGGGTTTGGGTCAGTTAACCTCTGTTTTCTTTAACGGCCGAATAATCTCTTCGTAACGCGCAGGATAGTTCTGTGTCAGTCTGTCTTCAAAGAAATACTTCAATGTGTCTGTGATCACTGGAAAGGCGAGTTCATCCCAGGGGATGTCGTCTTCTGAAAACAGCCGGACATCTAACGATTCTGCACCGGCGCTAAAATTCTGGTCCGCTAATCGGGCGCGAAAGAACATGTACACCTGGGATATATGAGGCAGGCTGAACACTGTATATAACGCGTCGATTTCAGTATTGGCGTTGGCCTCCTCACGTGTTTCTCTCAATGCACCTTCGATTACAGTTTCATGGTTCTCCAGGAAACCAGCAGGCAATGTCCAGAATCCAGCGCGGGGATCGATCGCCCGTTTGCAGAGCAAAACCTTATCTTCATAAATTGGTAGACACCCGGCAATGACACGAGGGTTTTGATAGTGAATGTGGTGACACTGATCACAAACATATCTGGGACGGTTGTCACCCTCGGGGATTATTTGGGAGACAGTATTCCCACAGTTGCTGCAAAATTTCATGTCGAACAGTATATACGCATATCCGGCACAGAATCATCAGCCTGTTTTTTCACATCAAAAAGCAGGCAACGGTTCATTAATTGCGATTGGCCATCGTGATTCTGTTAAGGTTCACGCGACTTTTCTTCAGAGGCATTGTCACAAGAGCGGACCGCCATGATCAACGAGATTAAAAAACGGTTAAGCAGCTATCACCTTGCTGATAGCAGCTATCA